>JASHQT010000651.1 GCA_030039005.1 Bryobacteraceae bacterium | reverse complement strand
GGCTCTCCAAGTAAGGGAGCCTCTTCTTTCAGTTGGACGCCGGAAAGTTTCCGTCGCCGCGCTTCATTCATCAGGAACAGCAGCTTGTGCGCGGCAGCGGCGTAGCTCAAGCCTTCCGCGCGAATATTCGAGACGCAGTTGCGCTCGGCGTCGGTGCGGCCGGGCCGCGGCTGCCACGTCAGGTACGCGCCCAGGCTGTCGGGCGAGCTTAGGCCCGGCCGTTCACCGATCAAAACCACGGCCATCTGCGCTCCCAATCGCTCGCCGATTTCGTCGCCGAGGGCCACACGGCCTTGTTCGACGATTGCGAGGGGTGCAATGCGCCAATCCTCAAGATGGTCCATCAATCGGGCGAGCAGCGGAACGGCATGGCGATGCACGGCCAGCGCGGAGAGCCCATCGGCAATCACGAATGCAGCATCGTAATCGCCGCGCAACGGCGCTAATTGATCGAGCGATGCTTCGCTCAAACGCCGTCCGAGGTCCGGGCGCTTCAGATATTCGGCGCGATCGTGCGCCGCGCTTTCGAGCGCAATGGATGCAATCCCGTTTTGTCTGAGTTCGGCGACTAGGGACGGAACGGAAAGCGGCAGATGCACGGCGTCGCGCGCTTTGGCGTGCGCCAATTGAAATTCGAGCAGAGCGCGGGTAGGGACGCTCCTGCCCGCGCGGCCCAACTCCACGCGGGCCGGTGTGAAATCGCGCAGCCGCGCCATGAAACCAGTATGCGACGATGTTCAGGTTTTCTTCTTCGGCTTACTCTCTTCGTTCTGCACGATCAGATTGTTCTGGACTGAAAAAACGTACGGCACTTGGTTCGCCAGCGTTCCGATCAGCGTTTTGTCGAACTGATTGTCCACCACGCCTTCCAGCGTCACGTGCCCGTTGTCGACGATGATGTGGATCGACGGCAAGGCCTGATAACCGTAGCGCGTTCCAATGCTGCCGTTGCCGTAGATTTTCCGCACCATCGCGCGGCGGATCTGCCAGTCCATCGGCGACAGCGGCAGCAGCTTGATATTGTTGATCACCTGCGTCACGCCGGGAACTTTCTTCGCCGCGTGCTCGGCGTCGGAACGGATGTCATAAGGCGCTTCCGGGGGGCAGGCGCCCACCAGCGTCACTACGCTTCCATTCACATTGAATGCCAGATCGTCGAAGATGCTGTAGTAAGGCAGCATCAACAGGTTGTGGCGCACTTGCTTAGCAATTTGCGCTTCATTGTCAGGCCCCGGAACAAACGCGTCGTTGTGATCGCTGGGCGGATTGTTGCTAGCGGCGAATCCCCACACCGCGCATAAAACAACGGCAATTGCTGAACCCATTACGCTTCTCATAGCCAAGTTCCCCTGACAATAGGATGCACGGCTATGTAGCTTTGTTACGGCCGGCTTTGTTATACATCGAGCAGGGCGACCGCCATCCGTGGCAACTCGCGCTCGATAGTCTCGAACCACGCCTCAAACTCGGGGGCGGGCCTGAGCCCGAAGATTTGGCGCAAATACAGCGCGTCGTGAAACGATGTGCTTTGATAATTCAGCATCACGTCATCGGCGCCGGGCACGCCCATGATGTAGTTCACACCGGCGGCGCCGAGTATCGTCAGAAGCGCGTCCATGTCGTCCTGATCGGCCTCGGCGTGATTGGTGTAGCAGATGTCGCAGCCCATCGGTAGCCCTAACAATTTCCCGCAGAAATGATCTTCCAGGCCCGCGCGCAGGATCTGCTTGCCGTCGTACAAATATTCCGGGCCGATGAATCCCACCACCGTATTGACCAGTAACGGCTCAAAATGCCGCGCCAGGCTATAGGCGCGCGCCTCGAGCGTCTGTTGATCCACGCCGTGGTGCGCATTGGCCGAGAGCGCACTGCCTTGCCCGGTTTCGAAATACATGACGTTGGAGCCTACGGTTCCGCGCCGCAGTTCCAGCGCCTGCTCGCGCGCTTCGCGCAACATCGCGATATTCACGCCGAACGACGCATTCGCGGCCTCGGTTCCCGCGATGGATTGAAACACCAGGTCCACCGGCGCGCCGCGCCGCATGGCTTCCATGGTGGTGGTCACGTGCGCGAGCACGCAACACTGTGTAGGGATTCGATAGGTCTGGCGAATCCGGTCCACCAGCCGCAGCAGCGTTTCCACGCTCGCCAGGCTATCCGACACCGGATTGATGCCGATCACGGCATCGCCGCTTGCATAAGCCAGGCCGTCGAGGATGCTGGCCGCGATGCCCTTTGGATCGTCGGTCGGGTGATTGGGCTGGAGCCGGGTCGAGAGGCGGCCGGGCAAGCCCAGGGTGTTGCGAAAACGCGTGACCACCCGGATCTTGGCCGCCACGGTGACCAGATCCTGGAGCCGCATGATCTTCGAGACTGCCGCCGCCATTTCGGGTGTCAGGCCGGGTGCGAGCGCCGCCAAAATTTCGCCGCCGGCCTGTTCGCTGAGTAGCCAGTCGCGAAAATCACCGACCGTAAGGTGGGCCACTGGAGCGAAGGCACCGGAATCGTGCTGGTCGGCGATCAACTGCGTAACTTCATCCAACTCATAGGGGACTGTAGACTCACTGAGAAATGTCTTTAGGGGAATATCACCCAGGGCTAGTTGAGCGGCCACCCGTTCCTCGGCGCTCTTGGCCGCGATCCCGGCTAACTCATCGCCGGAACGGGCGGGCGAGGCTTTGGCTAGCAGAGTCTTAATGTCCTCAAAACGATAGACACTGTTGCCGATTGTGCTCTTGTAGCCCGGCATGACGCGTGAATCCAGTGTAGACTGGATTGGCGCAGCGATTGCTAAATCGTGGGATGAATTGTCGCCCTTTGTCCGTCATAAATTTGCGGTCGGAATTGACGATGGCTGCGGGCGTTATACTGGTAGTTTCGGGAGCGGATCATGAACACGTACTGGAAGTTCGGAGCCATTGTGGCGATCGTCGTTGGCGTCCTGGCATGGCTCGCGATCGGCGGAGTCACCGAAAGCAAGACGTACTATAAGGAAATCAAGGAAGTGAAAGCGATGGGTCCCGGCGCTCAGGGCGAGAAGCTGCGGGTGAACGGATATGTCGAGCAAGGCTCCATCGTGCGCGACGGGTCGCAGGTGCGCTTCATCCTGCATCAGACGCCCGGCATCCTGCAGAACGATCCGGTCCAACTCGCGGTGGTCTACTCGGGAATCGATCCGCTGCCCGACACGTTTAAGGACAACGCGCAGGCGCTCGCCGACGGAAGATTAGGTCAGGACGGCGTGTTCCACGCCAGCAAAGTGCAGGCGAAATGCGCGTCCAAGTACGAAGCCAAGCCCCAAATGAAGACGGACGCGACGCCGGCCAGGACCTAAGCCTGCCGCGGTCCTGCTCCGAGGACTAAGACAATTTCGTAATGGAAAATATCGGCGCTCTCTCGATTCTGCTCGCCTTCTGTTTCGCCGTGTATGCCGTTGCAGCGTCGGTGACCGGCAAGTTCAGGAAGAACTCCTTCCTCATCGTCAGCGGCCAGCGGGCGGTTTATTCCGTCTGGGCGCTGCTCACCGTGGCGGCCGGGCTGCTCATCTATTCGCTGGAAAAGGGCGATTTCCGCATGGCCTACGTGGCCGCGCACACCGATGCCTCCATGTCGCCGATCTACAAGTTCACGGCGTGGTGGGGCGGGCAGGAAGGCTCGCTGCTGCTGTGGTCGTGGCTGCTGGCGACCTATTCGGCCATCGTGGTTTTCACCAACCGGCGCAAGTTCCGCGACATGATGCCGTGGGTCACTTCGGTGCTGATGACCACCGAAACCTTCTTCCTGATCCTGATCGCGTTCGTGCTGAGCCCGTTCGGAATCCTGGAAGCCGGGCGCGGCAACATCGTGGAGGGCGTGGGCCAGGGGCTGAATCCGCTGCTGCAGTATTGGACCATGGTGATCCATCCGCCCATGCTGTACCTGGGCTACGTGGGATTCACGGTACCGTTCGCGTTCGCGATGGGCTCGCTGATCACCAAGCAGCCGGGCGACGCCTGGATTCATACCACGCGCCGCTGGACCATCGTCACGTGGCTGTTCCAAAGCGCGGGCATTCTGCTCGGACAAGGCTGGGCCTATGCGGTACTGGGCTGGGGCGGATATTGGGCCTGGGATCCGGTGGAAAATGCGTCGCTATTGCCCTGGATCACCGCCACGGCGTTCCTGCACTCGGTGATGATGCAGGAAAAGAAGGGCATGATGAAGGTGTGGAACATGGTCCTGATTTCCGGGACCTTCTTCTTGTGCATCTTCGGAACGTTCCTGACGCGTTCGGGCGTGGTCAGCTCGGTGCATGCGTTCGCGCAATCGCCCATCGGCAAATATTTCGTGTACTTCCTCGCCATCGGGATCGCGGCCACGGTGATTCTGATCTTTGAACGTCTCAAGTACCTGAAGTCGGAAGCGCGCCTGGAAAGCGTGGTCTCGCGCGAATCCAGCTTCATGTTCAACAACCTGATCCTGGTGGCCAGTTGCTTCGCGGTGCTGTGGGGCACGCTGTTTCCGGTGATCTCCGAAGCGGTCACGGGCGAAAAAATCAGCGTGGATGCGCCGTTCTTCAACCGCATCAACGTGCCGATCGGTCTGGCGCTGATGTTCCTGACGGGCGTGGGCCCGCTGATCGCGTGGCGGCGTAGCTCGCTCGAAAGCCTGAAGCGCGCGTTCATGATTCCGGCCATGGCCACCGTCGTCCTGATGGCCGCGCTCTCTGCGGTTGGCGTTTGGGAACATCCCTATGCGCTGGTTTCCTTCGGGCTGTGCATGTTCGTGGCGGCGACCATCTTCATGGAGTTCTGGAAAGGCGCGTCGGCCATTCGCACCAAAGACGGCGTGGGCCTGATTCCGGCGGCCATCACGCTGACGCACCGCAATACGCGGCGCTATGGCGGATACCTGGTGCATATGGGCATCGTGTTCATGTTTATCGGGTACACTGGCGCGGCGTTCGATCAGGATGTCACCAAGGAAGTGGCGCCCGGCGCAAGCTTCGACCTCGGGCACTATAACGTGCAGGTGACGAATGTCGAGTCGGGCGAAAACGACACCTACGCCTGGCAAAGGCTGGCCGTGGACGTTTCGCGGCACAGATCGCTGCTGGGAACGATGCATCCCGAGCGGCGCTTGTACAAAGCCAGCCAGCAGCCGACCTCGGAAGTTGCCATCCGGCGGCGGTTGAACGAAGACTTCTACATCAACTTCGCAGGACTGTCGGCCGACAACAAGCGCGCGGTGATCCAGGCGTACGTTTTCCCGCTGGTTTCGTGGATCTGGCTCGGATTCTGGGTGCTCGCGTTCGGCACCATCGTCTGCCTGATCCCCAATAAAGTTCGTCTGTCTTACGCGCGGACGCAAGTAGTAGGAGTTGCCGAGAAACATGCGGCGGTTGAAAACTAGCAAGTTGGCTTTTGGCCTGTTGGCCGTGAGTTTTTTCGCGGGCACGTGCTTTGCACAGTCGGCGGAGGAACTGGAAAGCCCGGCGGTGAACCGCATCGCCACCCGCTTGAACTGCCCGTGCGGTTGCAAGACCAACATGGCTTGCCGCATGGACCCGTATCCTTGCCGCACCTGCTGG
>JASHQT010000650.1 GCA_030039005.1 Bryobacteraceae bacterium | reverse complement strand
CGTCTCCCGCCCAGTTACGCCATCCTACCGGTGAGCCGGCCTCCACCGTGACGCGCTTCTTGATGCCGTGCGGAAGGACGCTTTCACGATAAGAGGCGTCTTGGGCCTCGAACAGGCTCCAACTTGGCATACTGACCACGCGTGCCTTGACTCCTACATCCTTCAAACTCTCCCGCGCCTGAACACAAAGACTGACTTCGGAGCCGGTGCCGATGAGGATCACGTCCGGGGAATCGCCCTCAGCGTCCGCGAGCACATAGGCGCCGCGTGCGGCACTCGGTTCTTTCGCCCCGCTGCGATCCAGATGCGGGACTATCTGCCGTGTCAGAACGAGCAGCGTTGGACCGTTATGTTGAACAGCAAAAGCCCACGCCTCCGCGGTTTCGTTCGCGTCAGCAGGACGAATTACCGTAAGTTCTGGAATTGCGCGCAAGCTCACGAGGTGCTCGATGGGCTGATGGGTGGGGCCGTCCTCCCCGAGTCCGATGCTGTCGTGCGTAAACACGTAAATCGCTTTGAGATGGCTCAAGGCCCCCAGGCGGATGGCAGGCCGCATGTAGTCGGAAAAAATAAGAAATGTCGCGCTGAAGGGGAGCACACCCCCGTGTGCGGCCATCCCATTCACTGCGGCTCCCATAGCGTGCTCGCGAACACCGAAAGCAAGGTTGCGCCCGGCATAGCTCCATTCCCCGCCAACCGCACCCAACGTCCCCGGCCCCGACACTTCGGGCGATTGGAAATCTCCCAGACCTTTCAGGGGCGTCCTGGTCGAGGGGTTCAGGTCGGCTGATCCGCCGATCAGGTTGGGGATATGTTTGGCCAGAGCATTCAACGCTTCGCCGCCCGCGGCGCGAGTGGGGATCGGTTTATCGGTGGGCTTCCATTTGGGGAGATCGGCGCCCCAGTTTTCCGGCAGCTTGCCGCTAACGATGCTGTCGAACTCGGCGGCTTCTTTTGGAAATGCTTGCTTGTACGCATCGAGCTTCGCGCGCCACTCGTCCTCCATTTGGGCGCCATAAGGAACCGCCTGACGGAAGTATTCCACGGAGTCTTGCGGCAGGTAAAACTTCTCCATGGTTGGCCATCCCAGGGCTTTCTTAGTGGCTTGCAATTCCTCTTCTCCTAGGGGGTCCCCGTGCGCGGTGAAGTTGTCTTGCTTATGCGGGCTGCCGTAGCCGATGTGAGTGCGCGCCAGGATTAATGATGGCCTATCGTCCTCGGCCTGAGCTTCGCGAATTGCGTGCGCCACGTCATCGGTGTCATTGCCGTCCAGCACCACGCGAGTGTGCCATCGGTACGCTTCGAAGCGTTTTGCTACGTCCTCGGTGAAATCGATTTCGGTCGCGCCAGCCAGGGAGATATGATTCTGATCGTACAGATAGATGAGTTTCCCCAGGCGTAGATGTCCGGCCAGTGAGGCAGCTTCCTGGCTCACGCCTTCCATCAGATCGCCATCGCCGCAGATCCCGTATGTAAAGTGATCGACGATTTTGTGTCCAGGCCGGTTATAGCGCGCCGCGAGCCACGCCTCGGCAATCGCCATGCCCACGCCGTTGGCGAAGCCTTGCCCCAGCGGACCTGTGGTCACCTCGACGCCGGGCGCTAGACCGCGCTCCGGGTGCCCCGCCGCTTGGCTGCCCCATTTTCTGAAATGCTTGATTTCGTCGAGAGACAGGTCGTAACCGGAGAGATACAGCAGGCTGTACAACAGCATCGACCCGTGTCCGCCAGACAAGATGAACCGATCGCGATCGAACCACTGCGGGTTTCGAGGGTTATGCCTGAGAAACCGCGTCCAAAGAGTAAAGGCCATGGCGGCAGCGCCCATCGGCATCCCGGGATGGCCGGCGTTCGCGTTCTGCACGGCGTCGGCCGCGAGGATTCGGATGGTGTTGATACACCGCTCTTCGAGCTCTCGATTCAGCTTCGGATTCATTTCTGCCCCCGCTCGCCTACAAGGCAATCGCGGCACCAATTAGATCGAGCTGCCTTCTCAGGTTCTTGGCCGCAGTTCGCTGACCGAAGTCGATCTGCCGACGCGCAAGACTCGACGGACGGGCAGCCACGGTTTCCCGCTAGTCAGGCCGAACAACTTCCAGCTCGATCTCGTTAGCCAGGCGGGCTGTCAATCGGTCAATCTCTTGAAGCAAGGGGACGAAGGCAGCGCCGTGCTCTGAGAGCAATAGTTGCGATTCGCCCACGCGACACAATTCCCATGTGTGCTCCAACAGGGCGGAGGAGTCCGCAGGCACTGTCCCTGCTTGCGGCGTCTTACCCTCCATTCGATCTGCTACGTTCTCCAGTATCTGAGCCGAAGCCTCGTCAAATGCCTGAAGGGATGCAATTACATCCTCGGGCAGTTCGAAGCCCGGCAATCGGAGACGGTACTTGAGCGATGCATTCCGCATGAGGAAGAGCGCTCGCAATTGGGGCTGCCAGCGACGGATGTGATCACGCAAAGCCAAGTCTTGGCGCCGCGAGGGGCCGAATTCGAGGAGAACCCCATCGGCCAGCGATCTCACATTATCGAATTTTGCATTGATCGTGTCGTGAAGGGCAGCGGTGCGCTGGATCGCCGGCCGGATGTCCGCTGAAACTGGTTCCCGCGCGAACTGAGCCAGCAGGCGCAAAGTGGAAATAAATATTCTCCTCATCTCGACACTCGCCGGGGCTCTCCAGACTTGATCGAATATCAACCACATTCCCAACAGCCCCAGACACACTCCGGCAACCCGGTCCCTGGCCACGGAGAGTGACGTCTCCCTGGCGAACCTCTGCAAGTTGATCACGAAGAAGACAATGGCAAGTTGCAGCCCGAAGAATGATAATCGAGGGCTGGACGTCATGAACCACGCCGCCGGCGCTGTGACGAGGATGAAAAAAACCGTGAATCCTGTAATCGAGTCAAGGTGCGGCAAAATGAACACCTCGCCGCCCATGCCGATGAGAAGACCACCCACGGTGAAGCCCGCGAAACGCAGGACCTGTCTCTGTCGAGACGTACCGATCGTAGAAAGCGCAGTCGAGAAACACGTGAGCATTACCGTCACGGCCATACTCGTCCAGTCGATGGCGTTATAGATGACGTAACACGCGCTCACAGCAAAGCAGCCTTTAACCGCAAACCTGATGTGCTCCGGGTTTGCGAACGCGTCCGCGGCCAAAAGCTTTGGTCTTGGCATCTCTTCTTGAGACGCCTGATATTCGTCGATCGATAGAGAGCCTGCGAATGCTTGAGGGATTAGCGCGATTGTATTTTCCATCTCACGCAGCAACGGCACACGATGTGGTTCCTCCTCGGTGTTCACCTGAATCGGCCTTGGAACTCGCCGGTGCATTAATTCGTCTCGGATGCTCGCGGCGGCCGCCGCCAGGTTCCTTAAATGCCCCTGATCTATGTTGGAGGAATCAAGAGCGGGACTGGAAGGCGCGAATCCGAGCTGGGTGAGCGCTGTCGTCATATCCACGAGGCTCCCCACCAGCGCCACAACACCGCTCATCTGTGCCCTGTAGCGCGATGAATATTCCGACCGCAACAAAACGCGCCGCAATCCTGATGTACCAACCATGCTGAACCGGCTGACCTTTTCTTCGGTAGACTGATCCACCGGGCGCCCTTCCGAGTAACAAATCAACACGCTGTGAATCGCAGCCAAACGGTCCGCCAGGGGCAGAACGATGTCATCTCCGGGTCTCACACGTTTCAAGGCCAGTTCCACCGCGGAGGTAACAAGCACCGCTATGAGTGCCACCAAGAAAAGGTAGAGCGTGTCTTCGACGTTAGTCTCCCCCGGCACGTGCCGATCCCAGACGGTAATACCGACGGAGATCAGCAGGGCGAATCCAAGACAAGCTCCGTAATTCGTCACTACGGCGAGCACATAGAACGCCAGGAAGAGCGAACCTAGGTTCCAAAGAAAGTGGAGCGCCGGGACGCTGATCACAAATTGGACGGTTGCCAGCGTGTACACCACGCCGGTCGCGGCAAAGGCCAGTATAGTTCCCGCCGAGCTCACAGTGGCTCGCGGACTTTCGCGGGAAATGATCAGTGCAAAGATAGCGCCTAGAAACGCATAAGGAATGCGAAACGTGTTGCAGATGATCATGACGACAGTCGCAGCGAGAACCATGCGCGCCACTGTCACGGCCCGGCCCGGATATGGAGCGAGTTCATGTTTGAGGAACTCCCAGAACCACGGCAATGGCCGGGGTGCGTCCGGCTGAGGTACATCCGTTATGTCATGTGCGAGGGCTCCCACCTCAACGTCCTCGAATCACGACAACCGCTGATTCGCTCACCCGAAACAAGTCCTGGGGAGGGTTTTCTACGCGCACGCGAACCGGATAGCGAGAGGCCAGGTGCACCCAGTTCAGGGTTCTCTGCACGTCTGGAAGGACTGGACCCAAGCGGCCCACCACATCCGCGTCGGGAGTTACCCCGAAGCCGATGCTATCCACAATGCCCGTGAAATGGATATCTGGTTTGGACATCACGTAGACCTCGGCGCGCATTCCGGGAGCGATGTGCTGTAGTTGGCCTTCACGAAAGTTGGCGACCGCCCACCACGTTCGCGCGTCGATCAATGTGAACACTTGCTGGCCGACATGTGCGTAGGCGCCTTCTGAGATCGTCAGATTCGTGACGCGCGCCGCAAACGGCGCATAAACCCGGCAGTTGTTGAGATTGTAGCGGGCAGTTTCTACGGCGGACTTGCGTGCGCCGCGCTGATTGACCAGAGGTTCGAGCGTGGTCACCGCATGCTGTGCCTGTTCGTGCTGGGCCTTGCTCTCGACCAGCATGGCCCGGGAGCGTTCCTGCTGAGCCAGCGTGGACTGCAACCCCGCCTGCGCCAGTAGCAGTTGAGATTCCGCCTGCTTCAGAGATTGTGAGTCTGCAACCTCGGAAGTCCTGGCACGATCCACCTGATCCACGGTGACAAACTGCTTGACCAGCAGAGGCTCAATCCGATGTAGGTTATTATTCGCATAGTTCCACTCCGCTTGGGCGCGGCTGACGCCCTGTTCGGCGTTTGCGACGTCGGCCCGGGCCTGATCCACCGCCGCCGCCGATCGAGTGACGTCAGCTTCGGTGCCTTGAATATTTGCCTGGGAAACAGAAACCGCGCTCACCAGCGCCGCGATTCTTCGCCGCTCATCCGAAATCTGCCCCTCCAGAGCCGCCTGCTCTGAAATTGCGTTCTCCAGAGCGTAGCGATAAGGCCGGTCGTCGATCTCGTAAAGCAGGTCACCTTGCTTCACAAACTGGTTGTCACGTACATTCAGACGCAGAATCGGACCCTCCACCTGCGGCGCAATTCCGATGAAGTTAGCGAGTATCTCGGCGTCGTCGGTTCGTGGATAGGAGTTCACGTGATACAGCACGATGAGCCCAAGCGCCACGGCGCCAATCACGATGGCGGCGCTTAGCACGCCTCCCAGCACACTTCCAAGTTTCGTACCCGTGTTGGACGCCATTGCGATTTTCCTCCTTATCGAAATAACGCGAGCCAAAGCGCGAAGCTAAATAGCGCCGTCAGGCTTGGGTAGGCCAAAACCGGAAGCGCGATCACGATATGCAGGCGCGACAAGAGCCATCGTGCGGCAACCGTGAGCACTAAGCTCAATGCCAGGCACGCAAGCCACGCTGGAAAGAACGACCCCAGGACATCGAAAGATGGCGCCCGCCCGCAACCTGCGAGAAAGAACGCCGCGACCATCAAAGCAAATATAGAAATGCGCCGGCGTGTATGAGTGCTCATGGCCGATTGTGCCTCGTGTTGGATTGGATTGCGTCTCCGCAGCGGAACGCCAGATCTGCGAGCGCGGTCAATACCTGTGTCCGCGCCAGGATGTCCGTGGACCGGGCGTCGGCAAGAACCTTCTGCGCGGCGGTGACGTCCAACAGGTTGCGAACACCGTAATTGTAGGATTCCAGGGCCGCGGCATAGGACTCGTTGGCCGAGTTAAGCAGTGCCGTCGCCGCCTCGCGCTGGCGAAAGGCGGTGTTCAAATTCGAATAAGCCGTCCAAACCTCGTCCTCGATGCTGTCGCGCGCGGCGCTGACCTCGGACTCCGCCCTGCGGATTTCGGCTTCCGCCTGCATCAGGCGGCCTCGACGCGCGCCGCCGTCAAACACGGTCCAACTTAAGCTGAGAGCCATCCCGCCAGTCAAGTCGGCTGTGTGTCCCCAAGGCAGGGTTTGCTGTTGGAAGTACAGCGACTGAAACGCTGGGCTGGCTTTGAAATTCAGGCTGGGATAATACGCCGCGCGCGCCTCTTTCCGTTGCGCCTGCGCCCGGCGGATATCCGCCAATTGCGCCAGAAGGTCGGGCCGCTGGTCGAGAGCACGATCGATCACCTGCTCGACCGTCTGGCCGATCGACTCGGGAGTGGGCGTCTCACTCAGCGGCTCGATGCGAATCATCGTGGCAGCGCGAGCTCCCAAGGTGGTAGCTAGATCGCCCCGGGCGTTCTCTTCCGCGCCTAAAACCGCTTGCAGGTTGTACTGCGATTGCGCGGTCGCGCTCCGCGCCTCCAGGACATCGGGCAAAGTGGCTAGACCGTTGCGTAGCCGCTCTTCCGCGGCTTCTTGCACCGTCTCCGCATTCGCCAAACTTACTCTTGCGGCCGCGTCCTGAGCAGACGCATTGAGCAGGCGATAATAGGCCTCCTGAACTTGAAAGATAAGTTTCCGGTGAACGTCGTTAAAGCCGAAGTTCGCGGCCAGTAGCCGCGCGCTCTCCGCTGCGATTCGGCCGCGACGCGCCCCGAAATCAAGAATCGTATAGTTGAGGTCCAGTGACACCTGAGAGTCAGGAATCGTGAAACGGTAGAACTGTGTGCCTAGCGGAACCTCCGCGCGATCCACTCCCGAAAGCGCCACAGCCGATACGGTTGGATACAGTTCGCTCCGCGCGATTCCAAGCGCTGCGCCCTGGGCCAGCGCGCTTTCCCAAGCCACACGTGTCTCGGGGTTGTGGGCTTCCGCCAGATCGATCAATTCCGCCAAGGAATAGGCT
>JASHQT010000649.1 GCA_030039005.1 Bryobacteraceae bacterium | reverse complement strand
GTGCTGGATGAAGCGGTTGCCGCCGTCGAACTGGCTCGCAACTACACCGATGACGTGGAGTTTTCCGCCGAAGACGCCACGCGAACGGACTGGGATTACCCGGAGCAGGTCTCGCGCGAGGTAGTGGCGGCTGGGGCGCGGACCGTGAATCTGCCGGATACCGTTGGCTATTCAGTGCCCGAGGAGTACGGCGCTTTGATCGGCCGCATGGTGCAGGTGCTGGGCGATAGCGCCATCGTGAGCGTGCATTGTCACGACGATCTTGGACTCGCGGTGGCAAATTCGATCGCCGCAGTGCAAGCGGGCGCGCGGCAGATCGAGTGTACGATTAACGGAATCGGCGAACGCGCGGGCAACGCGTCGCTCGAAGAGATCGTGATGGCGTTCAAGACTCGCCCAGATCGCTTGCCGTTCGAAACCAAGATCGTCACCGAACACATTTACGCCACCAGCCAACTCCTCACGCGAACCATCACCTTTGGCCCGCAACCCAATAAGGCGATTGTGGGTGAGAACGCCTTCGCGCATGAAGCGGGCATCCATCAGGACGGAATGCTGAAGGACCGCACGACGTACGAGATTTTCGATCCCAAGAGCGTCGGCGTGCCGGAAAGCAAGCTGGTGCTCGGCAAGCACAGCGGACGCCACGCGCTCCACAAACGCGCCGAAGATCTTGGCTTCGTTCTTACAAAAGAGGAACTCGACGCGCTATACCACCGTTTCACCGCCCTCGCGGATCGCAAGAAGGGCGTGCGCAACGACGAGATCCTCGCGCTATTGCGCGAGGTGGTAGGCGAAAAAGCTGCGGTTGCAAACGATTAATGTAGGGCACGCATCTTGCGTGCCTAATTAAGACATGAAACTGAACATACTCATCCTTCCCGGTGACGGAATCGGCACCGAAGTTACCTGCGAAGCAGTCAAGGTATTGCAGAAGATTGCGAAAAAGTTTCATCATGAGCTGGCGCTGAGTGAAGGGCTGCTCGGCGGCATCGCGATCCACAAGACGGGCGGTCCCCTGCCCCAGGAAACTCTCGATCTGGCGCTCAAGGCCGACGCGACTCTGATGGGCGCGGTGGGCTTGCCCGAATTCGACAACATCGCGCCTGAAAAACGCCCGGAAAAGGGACTCCTGGGCATCCGCAAAGCGCTCGGCGTTTACGCCAACCTGCGGCCGGTGCGCTCGTATAAAGCGTTGCTCGATTCCTCGCCGCTCAAGAACACGTTAGTCGACGGCGTGGACATGATCATCGTGCGCGAGCTCACCGGCGGCCTGTACTACGGCACCCCGCGCGGGATCACGGGCTCAGGCGCCGAAGAACGCGGCGTCAACACGCTGGTCTACACGCGGCCGGAGATCGAGCGCGTCTCGCGCATGGCCTTTAACCTGGCGCGCAACCGGCGCAAGAAAGTCACCAGTGTGGATAAATCCAACGTCATCGAAACGTCGCAGCTCTGGCGCAAAGTAGTCACGGACGTGGCGGAAGAATTTCCGGATGTCGCGCTCGATCATCTGCTGGTCGATACCGCAGCGATGCAGTTGGTGCTCAACCCGCGCCGCTTCGACGTGCTGGTCACCGAAAATATGTTCGGCGATATCCTGAGCGACGAGGGCGCGGTGCTCGCCGGATCGATCGGCATGCTGCCTTCGGCCTCCATTGGCGACAAGAAACCGTCGGGCGCTTGGGTGGGACTCTATGAGCCGGTACACGGCTCTGCGCCCGACATCGCCGGACAAAACAAGGCCAATCCGTTCGGCGCCATCGGATCCGTCGCTGCCATGCTGGAATATAGTTTCGGGTTGAAAGAAGAAGCGGCCGCGGTGAATCGCGCGGTCGAGGCCGTCCTCAATTCGGGCCGCGTGACAGCCGACTTGAAACCGGCGGGCAAACCGGCCACGACTTCCGAAGTGGGAGATGCAGTAACGCAAGCCATATGAGCAATACAAAACCTCGTACGATCATCGAAAAAATCTGGGACAACCATGTGGTGGCCGAGCGCGCTGACGCGCCCACGCTGCTGTTTATCGATCTGCACCTGGTGCACGAGGTTACCTCGCCGCAGGCCTTCGACGGTTTGCGCGCCCGTGGGCTCAAGGTCCGGCGCCCGGATCTAACGATTGCGACCACCGATCACAGTACTCCGACCACGCCGCGCGGATTGCCCATCGTCGACAAAATCGCCGCCGCGCAAGTGGAGCGCATGGTCCAGAACGCGAAGGATTTCGGCATCCATTGCTATCCTTTGGGCAGCGACAAGCAAGGCATCGTGCACGTGATCGGGCCGGAGCTGGGTTTGACGCAGCCCGGCATGACCGTGGTTTGTGGCGACAGCCACACCGCCACGCACGGGGCTTTCGGTGCATTAGCGTTCGGCATCGGAACAAGCGAAGTGGAGCACGTGCTCGCTACGCAGTGTTTGCTGCAGAAGCGCTCGAAAACCTATCAGGTGCAAGTGGACGGCGCACTGAAAAATGGCGTTTCGGCCAAGGACATTATTCTCGCGCTGATCGCCCGCATCGGCATCGGCGGCGGCACAGGCTCCGTGTTCGAGTATTGCGGCTCGGCGGTTCGCTCGCTTTCCATGGAAGAACGCATGACCGTGTGCAACATGTCCATCGAAGCGGGCGCACGCGCGGGCCTGGTCGCACCGGACGACACGACTTATCAATATGTCTCCGGGCGCCAATATGCACCCAAGGGCGCCAAGTGGGACGAAGCCGTGGCGCGCTGGCGGCAATTGCCCACCGACGACGGCGCGACTTACGACAAGAGCATTACCATCGACGCTTCCGCGCTCGAACCTATGATCACCTTCGGCACCAATCCCGGAATGGGCATCCCGATTCGCGGCGTCGTGCCGAACCCCAGCGACATCCCGGATCCCCTGGAGCGCGATTCGCTCGCCCGCGCCTTAAGCTACATGGACCTCGCGCCCGGAAAACCGCTGTTGGGCCATCCGGTGAACGTCGTGTTCATCGGAAGCTGCACCAATTCGCGCATTTCCGATCTGCGCACCGCGGCCGGCGTGCTCAAGGGGCGCAAGGTGCACCCGAACGTGCGCGTGCTGGTGGTCCCCGGCTCGCAGCAAGTGAAAGAGCAGGCACAGGCCGAGGGCCTGGACAAGATTTTCCGCGACGCGGGCGCCGATTGGCGCGAGGCCGGCTGCTCCATGTGCATCGCGATGAACGGCGATCAGTTGCAGCCGGGCGAATACAGCGTGTCAACGAGCAATCGCAACTTCGAAGGCCGGCAAGGCAAGGGCGGCCGGACATTCCTGGCCAGTCCGATGACTGCGGCCGCAACGGCCATCGCGGGCAAAGTGAGCGACGTGAGGGAGCTCCTGTAATGGAAAAATTCACATCGTTTGAAAGCAAGATGGTCACCATCCCGCGCGATAATATCGACACCGATCAAATTATTCCTGCGCGTTTCTTGAAGACGATTTCGAAAGTCGGCCTGGGCGATCAGCTTTTCTGCGACTGGCGCTATAACGCCGACGGCACGCCGAAGGCGGATTTCGTGCTAAACAAGCCGGAATCGAAATCGCGGCAGGCGTTGCTTGCGGGCGACAACTTTGGCTGCGGCAGTTCGCGCGAGCACGCGCCCTGGGCGCTGACGCAATACGGTTTTCGCGCGGTGATCAGCACGTCGTT
>JASHQT010000648.1 GCA_030039005.1 Bryobacteraceae bacterium | reverse complement strand
TTCACGCCGCCGCCGTCCAGGTTATCGAAGAAGCTATTGGCGTCCAGGTCGGTGTTGCGGAAGAACTCCCAAACGTCGCCGTGGAATGCATTGCTGCCCGAGCGCGTGACCACGTTTACGTTCGCACCCGGATGTGCTCCGTAGCTGGCGTCATAGGTGGAGGTCTGAATTTTGAATTCCTGGATAGCGTCGGGATTGGGAATACCGATGCCGGTGTAAATGCCGCAATCCTTCGCCGAACCCGTGTTGGCCGTGTTGACGATCGACACGCCATCCATTTGATAGTTGTTCTGGCTGGGATCGTTGCCGTTCACCGCGATGTCCTGCGTGGCCTTGCCGATCTGGGTCGCATCATTCACGCTCGTGTTCGCGCCGGCCGCCATGGTCAGAAGCTGCGTGTAGTTGCGATTGCTGAGCGGGAGTCCGGTCACCTGTTGCGAAGTGACCGTTGTGCCCAGAGTCGAACTTTGGGTTTGGAGTGCCTCGGCGGCCGCTTCGACCGTCACTTGCTCCGACGCCGCGCCGACTTCCAACGTCCGGTCGAGCCCTTCAGTCTCAGTGACATTCAGCTGCTCGGAGGAAACTTCGGACGTCTTGAATCCGTTGGCTGAGAACGCAACTTTGTAGTTTCCAGGCAGCAGCAAGGTGAACCTGTAGGTGCCATCCGCTCCCGTCGTCGTGGTGCGGCTCTGGCCGGTAGCGTTGCTGGTGATGGTGACGGTCGCATTCGGGATAGCCGCGCCCGAGGGATCCGTCACGGTTCCTGCCAGTGCGGATGTTCCGGCCGACTGTGCCATGAGGGATGGCATGCAGGCGGCAAATAACGGCGCCAATAAAGCTACTGCAACTAGCTGCCCACGGAGCAGCGCCTTGGATCTCATGTCCTCTCCTTCAACTACATGGTTTTGAAGGATTTATGCATCCGGAGACTGCCGGGCTAAACCCCACAATGAGGAGATGGCGTTGGCGGAACGCAGTGACCGAGATTAGACGCTCGACGACCCCACCGACTCATTAATGGGATTGTATGCCAGTTTAGTTCTATCTAACGTCAAAACAGCGTCAAATTTGCATGCAGGCTAGACGGACATCGATTTACATAAGACTGAGGGGAGACTGGGCCGTGGCCAAACCGAATGCCGCGGCCCGCTCGAGGGAACTGCTTCAGAACATGTACTTCAAGGCGAACTGAATGATGCGAGGATTGGTCGAGGTAGCGGTGATCACGCCAAATGTAGTCGACTCGCTTTGATCCACCCCGGGATTGGCGAATTGTGGGTGGTTTAGGATGTTGAAGAAATCGGCGCGGAACTGGAGGATGTGCTTCTCCGTGAGGTGAGTCGTCTTCATGAATGAGGTATCCCAATTCACGTTGCCGGGTCCGAGGATGATGCCGAGCCCGCTACTCCCAAACAGAGTTGCGCAGGTAGGACACGCGGCTTGGGTCGTTTCCGTCACGCCGTCCGGCATAATGGCCGGCTGAGCGCAAAAGCCGGTCGTCGTATTAATGTAGCCGTTTAAACTGTTGGCACCGCCCAACCGCGATGTGATACCTCCGCTGGTCTGGATACTGCTGTAAGTCTGTCCCGGGCACAACTCGGAGCGGGCGGTGCCACCTTCGCCCGAGCCGGCGCCGCCGGTGCCATAAGCGGACCCGCCAGAGGTGTCGTAGAAGGTAAGCGGGGTGCCATCTTGAACGACGATATTGCCGGTCATGCTCCATCCTTCCGCCACGCTCTTCAAGAACGCGTTACTGGGATGCCCGAACGGTAGCTCGTAGGAATACGACACGATGAAGCGTTGCGGATGCTCGTAATAGGATGGGCCGTACTGCTGACCCAGGCTGCTCGCGTCATTGCTGTTGGACTGCCCATCGCCGTTCAGGGTGGTGAGCGTCTTGCTCCAGGTGTAGGCGGCTTGCATGGTGAACCCATGCGAGAAATGCTTTCGCACCGTCACCTGAAGACTGTTGTAGTTATAGACCCCGTCGTATCCAGTACCCTGCAGCCCTGCCGGATCGTACCCGAGGTAGGGAACGCGGGCGTCGACGTTCGCCACGGTCGTAGTAGTTAGCCCGTTAACCGGGTTGCTCGCCGACGCGATGATCGCGGTGTTGTAGTTGTGGTTGTAATCGGCTTGATTGATTCCGCTCGACCCGACGTAGCCGACTTCCAAGACCCACTGTGGCGCGAACTCGTACTGGATGCCGAGATTATATTGCCGCGTGAGGGGCGTGTGAACCACCGAATAGAATGGCTGATTCAGATCCGAAGTGCACAGCGCTAATTCGTTCCCGCAGTTTTCGGCATAGGCTGGGTTGTAATAGCGTGGCGTGAAACCCAGCGGCGTGGTCGGGAACGGATTCGCAAGACCAAACGGAGCGGCGGCAAAAGGACTCGCTACGTCGAGCGTAACGGCGTAGGGATCGCCCTGTTCCACTGCATGCACGAACTTGCTGCTGCCGACCCGATCGTAGAACAGACCGATGCCGCCGCGCACCACCAGTTTGCCCTCCTTTAAGGGCTGCCAAGCGAAACCAAAGCGCGGCCCGAAGTTATCCCAGGGAATCCCGCCGTCGGTCGGGGAGCTGCCGCTCAGGGTGGTTACACCAGCGGGAGGAGCTCCGTAATGCGATGCGAAATTATTCGGCACTACGTATCCGACCAATCCAGCGCCCGTTCCAGGCGTGGTGGGGGGAACCGGTACCGTCTGCAACAGGCTAGGCCAAATGTTGGTGAGGTTACCGTAATGATCGGCCAACATTCCGTCGTACTCCCAGCGGAGGCCCATGTTGAAAGTCAGGCGGTTGCTCACTTTCCAGTCATCCTGGATAAAGGCGGCCGTATCGCGCTCGCGATAGCCGTGAATGATCCCGTTGGGCCCGCTACGCACACAGAACAGGCACTCCAGAAAAGTCCCGACCGGAGCGCCGGTAGTATTCCCTGGGTTTGCCGGACTGCACCCGCTCGCGACGTCGCAGCCCGCCAAGCCTGGCCGCCCCAGCAGGAAATCGTCGAAGCCATCGATGATAAGGAATCCACGCAACAATGACTTGAACGAGAGGTTCCATTGATCGTCTTCAAACTCTCCTCCCGCGCGAATGGTGTGCTTGCCGTGCGACCACGAAATCTGATCGCCGAAATTGACCTGTGTTGCAGGCCCGATGTAGGGATCAAGAGTTCCACCGAAGTTATAGGAATTCGCGATTACCATAGCCGGCGGCTGGGTCTGCTGCGGAACGATGGGAGTGATGCCGACCGATTGCGGAGTGTACTGGGGCGTATCGTCGTGACCATTCGCGATATTGCGCTGCATGGTGGCATGCGCTTCGTTCACGATGCTATTGGAAATCAGGGTGGTAAGCTTCAAGATCGCATTGGTGTTGGCGTAGTAGCTGAATGCAGGCGTGCCTGGTATGTTGGAGATACTAAAAGGCGTCTCCTGCGGATCTTCGCTAAACAGATAGCGCATGGCCAGAGTGTTCTTGCTGTTGAGGAGGTAATCCACGTTGGCGATATACTGATTGCCCGTATATTTGGCCGGAATGCTGAACGTAGTCTCCTGATAGTTACCAGTCGAGGATCCCGGCATGTAGTAGCTTCCGTCCGGATTCTTGGCGTTCAAAATGGCGAGCGCCACGGGACTGACGTTGGAACCGTCGCAAGCGATCTGCATGCCTCCGAATAAGCTGGCAAAGGTAGAAAAATTCGGATTTCCTGGGTGATTGGCGGCGCAAT
>JASHQT010000647.1 GCA_030039005.1 Bryobacteraceae bacterium | reverse complement strand
TTCTAGCAAGCCGGTTCTTGACAAGCATGGCTTTCGCGCGAGCGATACACTGATGCGATGGTCTACTGGACGCCCCACGCCTCTTTCCGAAACGTCGCGTTTTGCTCCGTAGTGCTGTTTCTTGTGCTGCCCTTCTCAGGCCACGCGCAGCAGCCGGAGATCGGAGTTCCGGTTCCACCGTTAGGCCCCGGTCCGTTCGTGTTTGACACCGCGGAGCAGCACAAGATTCAGGTCAGCGTCGTCACCAAGGGACTGGTGCACCCGTGGGCGCTCGCATTTCTCCCGGATGGGAGCATGCTCATCACCGAGCGTCCCGGCAGAATTCGCGTCGTGCGCAATGGGGTGCTGGACCCGAAGCCGATCAGCGGCGTCCCGGAACCATTCACCAAGGGCAACGGCGGCCTGATGGATATCGCTTTGCATCCCCGCTTCGCTGAGAATCACCTGGTTTACTTCACCTACGATAAGCCGGTCGAGAACGGCAAAGGCGCACCCACCGTCGCGCGCGGCCGATTGGAAGGCGGTGCTCTCACCGATGTGCGCAGCATCGTGGTGACGGACGCTTATGAAGGAACTGGCGGGCTGAACGCACGCATTGTTTTTGGCCGTGACGGGATGCTCTACATGTCGACCGGCGGTAACGTAGGGTGGGTGGCGCAGGAGCCGGGCAGCCTGCGAGGCAAGATTCTACGGGTGCGCGATGACGGTTCGGTGCCTCCGGACAATCCGTTCATCGGGCGCGCCGGATACCGGCCCGAGATCTATACTCTGGGGCACCGCAATTCTTTGGGTCTTATCGTCCATCCGGAGAGCGGCGTCATCTGGAACAACGAAAATGGGCCCAATGGCGGCGACGAGATTAATGTCATTCTGCCCGGCCGGAATTACGGCTGGCCTGTCGTCAGCTTCGGGCGGGACTACGCAGGCCCCCGCATTTCAGAGAACCCCACGCGGGAAGGCATGGAAAATCCCATTGTCGTGTGGATTCCCTCCATCGCCGTAGCGGGCATGACGGTTTACACCGGCGATCGATTTCCGAACTGGAAGGGCAACGTTTTCGTCGGTTCCCTGCGCACGGGCGAGATTCCCGGCACCGGTCACCTGGAGCGCATCGTATTCAACGCACGGACCGAGGAAATGCGGCGCGAGTCCATGCTGGGCGTGTTGAGGCAGCGGATCCGCGAGGTGCGGCAGGGCCGCGATGGCTACCTTTATTTGTTGACTGACGAGGATGACGGCGCGCTCCTGCGGATTGAGCCGGCGCCATGAGTCCATCGCGTGCGCGGGTGTATACTGGCCAGCAGCCCATGAAAACCGGGGTGTTCCGCGCGATCGGAGTGTTGCTTGTGTTCGGGGCTGCATGCGCGCTGGCACAGCCTCCCGATTGGAACGGCTACTATACTCTCGCGAGCGGCCGCGACCTCGCGGGCATCGGCTATAAGCAGGACTTTCCCGGGGAGCAATTGAACAAGCTGATCGTCGCGCATCTCCAGCCCTGGGCCAAGGCGCGCATGGAAGCCACCGATGGAATCGCCGACGATACCGGCCAGGTCTGCCTGCCGGATGGAATCTTCCGCTACCCGAGCATGGCGGGCCGCTTCGTATGGGTTCAGGAGCGCGGGCGAATCATCATGGCGTTCCAGGAAGTCAACACCGCGGGTGTTCGGCGCATCTATCTGGATCGCGCGCATCCCACGGACCCGACCCCGAGTTGGAACGGCCATTCCATTGGCCGCTGGGATGGCGACACGCTGCTGGTAGATACGGTGGGGTTCAACGACAAATCCTGGCTGTTCGGCGGAATGGAGCCGCACACCGAGGAGGCGCACCTGATCGAGCGCATGCGGCAAGTGAAGGCGCCGGGCGGCGCTTCGGTATTTTTGGAAATCAACATCACGGTGGAGGACAGGCATGCGCTCACCTCCGCCTACCAATACAACCGCTATTACAAGAAGCAGCCGGATGGCGCGGAGATGCCCGAGGATGTCTGCAACGAGGATCCGGTGACCTGGAAGCACTACCGCAACGAAGCTCTGAAGAAAGAGCTCGACCGCTCGCACGAGGTCAAATGAGAGACTTGAAGTGAAGCCGCTGATCGCTACGTTTTTCGGAATTGCGCTTCTGGGCGCGCCGCTGTTCGCCCCGCCCGATCTACAGGGCGTCTATCAAGCCATCGCGAACGGCGTCACGCTGCCCGGAGGACTGAAAAATGCGGGATCGCCGGACGCCATCCAACTTGCGCCCACGGCGGCTCTCGAATCGCCAGCCAAAGGGTCACCAAACAACGACCCGTGGAAGATGTGCCAGCCCGTGGGTCCGTTTCGGATGATGGCTGTGGACGGGGTGAAGATCGAGCTCGCGCCCGCGGCGTCGAGGATCGTGATGTTGTTCGAGGATCTCTCGCACGGCATGATGCGGACGATCTATATGAAGCGCGGCCATCCGGAAAAGCTGGAGCCCACCTGGCTGGGGGACTCAGTCGGTCGCTGGGAAGGCAACGTTTTGGTCGTGGACACCGTGGGATTCAACGATGAAACGTGGTTGAATGGCAAGGGCGCTCAACACAGCGACGCTCTGCACCTGGTGGAGCGGATTCGTCCGGTTCCCGGCGGCCGCTATCTCGAATATAAAATGACGGCCGAGGATCCGAAGGCGCTGGCGAAACCCTACACCTACACGCGCTATTTCCAGAAGCTGGACGCCGAAATCATGGACGACGTTTGTCGCGATCAGGAATGAGCTACGGCTCGGCGAAGCTGGACTCGACCGACGGACCCTCCAGCGATTCCACTTCCACAGGCCGCGTGGTCTTGGCGGGGGCTGAACAGCAGAATGGCAGCGGTCGCGATCCAGAGCGCGAGCTTCGCGATTTCCAGCACGCCGTACAATCCATGCAGCCGCCAAAACTGGTTGTAAGCGGCCGAGCCGATGCCCGAGCCGAAATCGATCAGCCGGCCGGTCGCGATCATCTCCGGCGTCACGCGAAAATGCTGGAATAAAACGACGATCAACGCCGCGCCCGATAATCCTGCCATCAGCCGGCTTTTCATGGCCAGCAACAGCGCCGCGGTCAGCAGCGCGCCGAGCACGATTTGCGCGAGCTCCCAACTGGTGAAGAACAGCCGGTTCTCCTCGCCCGCGAGGTAACGCAGAAGCAGCCGGGCATTTTCGGGGCCGAGCGTTTGAAGCATTTGCGCGGCCTGTTCCGGCGGGGCCGCCAGCACCCGATCCACCGTGCCGAAGTTCTGCGTTGCGACGAAGATCATAAACAGGCTGCCGAGGATCAGGCAACCCGCCAAAAAAGCTGAGATTCGGGACCAGCGCGGAGCCATGCCATCTTTATTTTATCGCGTCGATTTTAGCGCACCTGCGCTATACTCTCTGCGGGATGAAGCTGCTCACCAAATTCAATCTCATCTTGATCGCGTTATTCGGCGCGGGTTCGGTGCTGATCGCGTTCACGGCGCGCCGCTTTCTGACGCAGAATGCCCGCGGCCAAGTCGTCCAGCAGGCCGAGCTGATGATCGAGAGCGCGCGCTCCACGCGGGCTTACACGGCCAACGAGCTCGCGCCGCTGCTCGAAAAACTGCCTGAGCACCAGACGCGCTTTCTCCCCGAGACCATCCCCTTTTACGCCGCCACGGTCACGTTCGACTATCTGCGCAAACAGTATCCAGAATATTCTTATAAAGAAGCCGCGCTCAATCCGTCGAACCTGCGCGACCGCGCCGTGGATTGGGAAGCGGACTTGATCAATTACTTCCGCAATCACCCCAGCGAGAAGGAATTGGTGGGGGAGCGCGAGACGCCCACCGGCCGCATGCTTTACATCGCACGGCCCATCACCACCGAACAGGCCTGCATGGAGTGTCACAGCCAGCCCGCGGAAGCTCCTGCGGCGATCATTCAGACCTACGGCAGCGTGAACGGATTCGGGTGGAAACCGGACGAAACAGTGGCGGCACAAATTGTTTCGGTACCCATGGCGGTGCCGGTCCAACTCGCGAACGCGGCGTTCCGCACGCTGATTCTGTATTTGGCCGCGGGACTGGTGGTATTGCTGGCGGCCATTGATGCCGCCATGGTCCTGTTGGTGATCCGGCCCGTGCGCCAGCTTTCGCGGATGGCCGATCGCATCAGCACCGGCGACATGGCGGTTCCTGAGCTGCCGGTACAGGGCCGCGACGAAATCGCCGGACTGACTGCGTCGTTCAACCGGATGTTCGTCAGCCTGCAAAAGGCGTTCCGGCTGCTGAACGGCTGAGCCGCGCCGGCGGCATTCCGGCGAGGAACTGTTCGCGCTTGCCGGCCGAGCCGATTTCCTGCGCGAGCTTGTGATACAGCTCGTTCAAGGTGCGGCTTTCGGGCGCGGCGCGCCGCACCAGGATCTGCGCGATCGGCCCGATGAAGGTGGCCAGCTCTTTGGTAACGCGATCGAGGTCCTCCGCGCTCGGTGTGGAACTGTCCGTCGCCGGCGTAACAGCCACGGTGACGGTCTCGTTCAACCGGATGCCATCGGTGTCCACGGACTGCAACGCCGCGCGAAATTGCGCCGCGCTCGCGAAACGGTCGGCCGGATTCTTTGCCAGCGCCTTCAGAATTGCGCGATCCAATCCCGGCGAGACTCGCGGATTCAATTCAGCCGGCGGTTGCGGCGTTTCCTGCAAGTGCGCGGCGATCACGGCGTAGGCGCTGGATGCGCCAGAGCGCCCGAACGGTGTATGGCCGGTCACCATTTCGTACAGCATGGCGCCCGTCGAGTATATGTCGGACCGCGCGTCGGCGCGCTCGCCGCGTGCCTGCTCGGGTGAGATGTAATGCGGCGAACCCAGCAGCGTGCCGGGCTGCGTAATAGTGAGGTCCCGATCGGCCGTGCTCGAATTCAACGACGCAGCAAGCCCGAAATCGAGCAGCTTTACCATGCCATGAGACGCGATCATGACGTTGGACGGCTTGATATCGCGGTGGACGACGCCGTGGCCGTGCGCGTACTCGAGCGCCGCCAGCACCTGCCCCGCGTATTCCAGCGCCTGGCCCAGCGTGATTCCTGGCGCGCGCAACCTTTCGCGCAGGCTTGCGCCCTCGACGAATTCCATCACCATCACCAGGTCATCGTGGATGCGGAAGGCATTATGTAGCGACGCAATGTGCGGATGCTCCAGGCTGGCCTGAAGACGGATCTCGCGCAGAAAGCGCTCCGCCGTTTCAGGCGTACCGGCGGCGTTGGGAAGGATGATTTTCAGAGCTTCCACGCGCTGCGAGATCACATGACGGACCTGATAGACCGAACCCATGCCGCCCGCCCCGAGCGGCGCCAGGACTTCATAATCGCCGATGCGATCGCCGCACGCGAACCCCGTTTTGTTGCCCGGAGCCATAGCTCGATCATGGCAACTTCGAAGGTGCAACGCAAGATCGTAAACAAAGATCGGCGAACCTCGCGGCCGTGGCCCGCGTACAATATCCTGATGCGCCGCGGAGAGCGAAGCCGGACGGCGGAATTTGTCGCCTACAATCGAGCGCTGGGAACCCTTGCACCGTCTGTGCCCGGGTTTTCGGATCCGATGGCCGTCGAATTTCTTCCCGAACGGTGGCAAAGAAAAGTGAATCACGCGCGGGTGTTGGTGGATACCGGCGCCCGGCGATCACCCTACCCGTTCTGGCATCGCGCGATGGGTATATTCAATCAGTTCCGCACCGTGATGCTGGACCGGGCGATCGCGGCTGGCGCGGCGCCGGAACAACTGGTGATTCTCGGCGCGGGCCTCGATAGCCGCGCCTGGCGGCTGGAGGCATTGAAGGACACGATCGTGTTCGAAGTGGACCATCCCGCAAGCCAGGCCTGGAAGCGCGAGCGCGCGTCGATGCTCGCGGCCCGCCTCATCACGCCAAAAGCAGTGGACATCCGTTACGTGCCCATGAACTTCGAGCGCGATCGCCTCGCGCCGCTGCTGGAAAACGCGGGTTTCGATGGCATGAAATCGACCTTCTGGCTGTGGGAGGGCGTCACGATGTATTTGGCGCCGGCCGTTGTGGACGCGAACCTGGGCGCGTTTGCGGCGTTGTCCGCTGCCGGCAGCCGCATTGCGCTCACCTATCTTCGAAAACGCAACGGACGCGTGCCCCGCGCTCTATTGCTCGCTGTGTTCGGTGAGCCGCTGCGTTCGGCGTTCACTCCGCAAGAAATGACAGAGTTGGCCCGTTCCCATTCCTGGCGCGTGGAGAGCGACACCAGCATCGATGAGTGGCTGAGGGAGACGCCGCGCGTGAAGCTCAGGCGGCGGCAGGTCGGACTCCAATGGCTGGAATCCGTCTGGATCGGCGAGATCGCGCGGCAGCAGAGACACTAAAGCCCAAACCACTAACGCATTGTTTTAATCAAGTCGACAAGAATGTACCCGCGCTCGGTGGCGCAGCTATCCACCAGGGACTCGCATGTCATCGCTGCCAAAGAATTTCGGGGGCTTCCAGCGGTACCGACGCTCCGTCACGGAACGGGACTACACGTGGGGTGTAATCGCTCGCCGGCCGATCCGCTGGAACCGTCGCTGAATAGTTATACCCGCCCACCGAGCCGAGCAAGTCGTACCCGCGCTGCATTGCCTGACGCACTGGTTCGGCGCCGTCCAGCCCGTCGCCATAAAGTTCCACCCTCACCGCGGCGGCCTGTAGGTCGTCCAAATACACCGGGACATTGAAATGATGCTGTCCGTCGTGCGTTTCCACGCTAGGTTGGCCGAAGCGGATGTGCGCCCAATCCTCCTGAACGGCGCGCTGCCATTCGAGCAACGCTACGGTTGGTTTGGCGTGCTCGGCGGCACGTGCACAGTACGCCGCGGCGCCGGGCAAATAGTGCTTCTCTGTGTATTCGCGAACCGTGCGATAGGCCGAAAACACGGGCGTGAGGCGCGCCATGCTTTCGCGCATCATGGCGATCCATTGCCGGGGAACGCCCTGATCATCGCGCTCGTAAAACTTCGGAATGATTTCGCGCTCCAGCAGTCCGTACAGGGCGTCGGCTTCGGCGGCGTCCACGTTCGGATCGTCGCCGTGTTCCTTGCCGTCTCCGAGCGCCCAGCCCACTTGCGGCGTATAAGCCTCGGCCCACCAGCCGTCCAGTTCGGATAGATTCATTCCGCCGTTGGCCAGAACCTTCATGCCGCTGGTTCCGCTCGCCTCCCAGGGGCGCCGCGGCGTATTGATCCACAGATCCACGCCGGCCACCATTTGTTGGCTGAGCAGCATATCGTAGTCCGCCAGGAAAGCGATGTGCGGCCGCACGTCTTCACGTTGGATGAAGTGGTACCACTCAGTGATCATGGCCTGACCCGCGAGATCCGCCGGATGCGCTTTCCCCGCGATGACGAGCTGGACCGGGTGATTCGGATTCGTGAGGATGCGGGCCAGGCGATCCGGATCGTGTAACAGAAGGTTGGGCCGTTTGTAGGTGGCGAAGCGGCGCGCAAATCCCAGCGTTAACGTGTCGAAATTGAGGATCCGTTCGGCCGCGGCAATTAGATCGAGCGCCGCACCTCGTGCAGTGCGCTCCCGCGCCAGCCGCTGGCGCGTATATTCGATCAACCTTCGCGCCCCAGTGGCTCGCAACTGCCAGAGCTCGCTGTCGGGAAGCGCACGCAGCTCTTCTTCCAGTTTTGAAGGCGAGCAAGCCGAGCGGTCCGGTCCGCAGGCGCGCTCCCACAGCGCCGACGTTTCAGGCGACTCCCAGGTGCCCGGGTGAATCCCGTTGGTGATGTAACCCACCGGTGTCTCTTCCTGCGGCCAGCGCGGAAACAGCCGGCTGAACAAGCGGCGGCTGACCTCACCGTGCAAGCGGCTCACCCCATTGACGGCGCCGCTTCCGCGCACCGCCAAGTATGCCATGTTGAATGGTTCCTTCGCATCATCGGCGTTCTCGCGGCCCAGCGCGAGAAGCTTATCGAGAGAAATGCCCAGCTCTTGGGCGATGGGCCGGAAATAGTGCTCCGCAAGCTCGGGGGCGAAGCGGTCGAACCCCGCCTCCACGGCGGTGTGCGTCGTGAACAAATTACCGGCACGCGTAGCCGCCAGCGCCACATCGAAAGAAACGCCATTGTCCTGCATGAAACTGTATGCGCGCTCCAGGATGGCAAACGCAGCGTGCCCTTCGTTCAGGTGGCAAATTTCCGGCCGCAGCCCCAGCGCGCGCAGTAGCCGCCATCCGCCGATCCCCAAGATCAATTCCTGCTTAAGGCGCAGGTCCGAATCGCCGCCGTACAGCTCGCTGGTGATGCCGCGCACCGCCGGAGGATTGGCCAGATCGTTGGAATCGAGCAGGTATAGACTCCTTCGCCCCACGTCCACTTTCCAACAGCGCAGCCACAGCTTCAGGCCGGACAAATTCATGGGAATGCGCAGCCATTCGCCGTCAGCCTGGCGCAAAGGAGAGATGGGAAGCTGGCTCGGATCGTTGTAGGGATACAACGCGCGTTGCGCGCCATTGGCATCGATCTCTTGCCGGAAATAGCCTTGTTGATACAGCAATCCGATCGCGGCTACGGGCACGCCGAGATCGCTCGCGGCTTTCAGTTGATCGCCGGCCACGTTGCCCAGACCGCCTGAATAAATCGGCAGCGATTCGCTGAGCATGTACTCCATGCTGAAGTAAGCCACCAGCCGCAACGGCGAGCCCGAATGCGCGGTCTCAAACCAGGTCGCGCGCTGCAAGGCTTCGCGCTGCTCTTTCAAGAGTTCTTCGATCCTGCGGGTGAATGCGGGATCGGAGCTAATTTCGGTCAGCCGCTTTTGCGGAGCGGCTTGAAGAACGGCCCAGGGATTCTGCGTCAGTTCCCAGAGCTCCGGATTCAGCTTTCCCCATAGTTCGTCGCTCGAACGATGCCAGCTCCATCGCAGGTTCAGAGCCAGCTCCATCAATGCGTCATATCGGGGATTGTCGTCCATGCGGGCCTCCTCAGCCTCCAGTATCGCGCCCCCGCATTGCGGCCTGGTTACAGATGCGACACTAAGAAAACGCGGGAGGGCTCCGCGCTTTCCATGCCGGGATTGTTGTACGAACACGTCGAATTTGCGCTGCTGGCCTTCGGTTCGTTGTTCTTCATCGTCGATCCCATCGCGACCATACCGAGCTTCCTGGCGTTGACCGCCGATGCGAAACTTGCCGAACGCCGGCACATGGCTAAACGTGCAGCCTGGACTTGCTTTCTAGTGTTGTCGGGTTTCGCGCTCGCCGGCACGCTGATCTTCAAAATGTTTGGGATCACGTTGCCGGCCTTTCGCATTGCCGGCGGACTGATCATGATCCTGATCGGCCTCGATATGGTCCAGGCCCGCCGATCCCAAACCAAAGAAACGCCCGCCGAAACGCAGCAGGCCATGGAGAAAGACGACGTCGGCATTATTCCGCTGGGCGTTCCCATGCTGGCCGGTCCTGGCTCCATCTCCACTGTCATCGCTTTGATGGCGGAATCCAGCAGTTGGTTGCACGGAATCCTGATTATCGCGGTGGTTGCCGTGACGGCCGTCATCTCCTACTGGACGCTGGCAGCGGCGGATCGTCTGGGCCGGCGCATGGGCGACACCGGCATTCACATATTGACGCGTTTCATGGGTCTGCTGCTCATGGCCATCGCAGTACAGTTTATTCTGAGTGGTCTCACAGCCGCTGGATTTGGAAGTCACCAATAAAGACGGGTATGAAGGCGATTCGATTGCACTCGCGCGGCGGTCCCGAGCAATTGGTTTACGAAGACGCACCGCGCCCGGCGCCTGGCCCCGGTGAAGCCTTGGTGCGCGTATATGCGACCGCAATCACGCGAACCGAGCTGACCTGGGACCAGACGTATCAGAATCCCGACGGCACGCCGCGACTGCCGGCGATTCCCGGCCATGAGTTTTCGGGCGTGGTGGAATCCGTGCCGATCGGCGTCCGGGACTTGGGGCCCGGCGACGCGGTCTATGCACTCGCCGATTTTCCACGCGATGGCGCGGCGGCCGAATATATCGCCGTGCGAGCAGCCAATCTCGCGCTGAAGCCGCGCGCGCTGGATCACGTTCATAGTGCCGCCCTCACCCTTTCAGGGCTCACGGCTTGGCAGGCGCTGTTCACGCACGGCAGCTTAGAGCGCGGCCAGCGCGTGTTGATCCATGGCGGCGCGGGCGGCGTGGGCGTGTTCGCGGTGCAGTTGGCGAAGTGGAAGGGTGCGCACGTCATCACGACCAGCTCGGCCGGCAACTTCGAATTTCTGCGCGGCTTGGGCGCGGATGAACTCATCGACTACACTGCGACGCGTTTTGAAGATGCTGCGCGGGGCGTCGATGTCGTCCTGGATGCCGTGGGCGGCGATACCGTGGCAAGGTCCTGGCAGACGCTGCGGCCGGGCGGCGCCATGATCTCAGTCGCAACATTCATCCCCGCAGATGAACCGGCGAAACATGGCGTCCGCGGATTGTTTTTTATTGTGCAACCGGATCGCGAGCAATTGGAAGAGATGGCCAAGCTGGCCGACCGGGGAACGTTGAAAGTTTTCGTGGCGAAGGTTTTTACACTGGCGCAAGCGCGCGAGGCTTTCGAGCTGGCCCTTCAGGCGCACACCCGCGGCAAAATCGTTCTTCAGGTTCGCGATCGCGACTAGTTATTGCGCGGCCTGCTGGAGCGTGGCAGCGGCGGATTGAATGCGTTCGCCGGCGTTCTCCAGCACATTACCCACGCGGACGGCCTGCTGTTCGGCCAGCGGCCACTGTTTTTCCTCGATGCTTTCGCGTACGCCCGGCAACGTCTTGACGCCGTATCCGGTGTAAAGCCCGGGCGCGTAAATCTGATTCCGGTACCACGGCCGGCCGGGGAGACCGTCAGGGAGTGTGAGGGCCCGTTCCACCGCGATCAATTCGCTGTTGAGCGTGGGCAGAGCCACATGCGCGATCCCGGCGCCGCCGTCTTCCATCGCGTGCGCCAGCGCTTTGTCGTACTGCTCACTCGATCGCTCGAGCGCCGCCAGGCCATTGCGCAGCGGCGCGAGATTGAGAAACGGAGGCACGGGCTCCTTGGCCGGCGCGACCGTGGGACGGCGAGGATCGTCGGTGGCCGCGAATACGCCGTCGTCGATCTCGCGATTGCGCTCGATAATGTCCGCGCGCTGCGTTTGGTCCAGCCGCTCGATTTCGTCGACGTAGCGCCGGATGGTATCGGTAAAATCGGAAAAATCGAACGGAATGATTTCGGCATCGGCCAACCGCAGAACCGCAACGCCGATGGTCTCGGCGAGCGCACGGCCGTAGCTGAAGTCGGTATCCGAAAAATGCGTGTACCAGTAAAAGTCGTCGTACACGGAATGATAAATCCCGCCCTGGTCTTCGCCGCCAAATCCCAAGTTGAGCGACGCAATGCCCAAATGATCGATGAAGGGTGAATAATCGGAGCCGGAACCAAGAGCGGCGATGCGTAGGTCCGGGCGCTGCCGCGCTTCCTGCCGATCCTGCGCGGAGGGTGCCGGCGCACCGGGCGCGTCGGGACCTTTGATGCGCCGCATCTGCATCCGCTTCCACACGCTCAAACCCGTTTCAGGATCCTTGACGTCTTTTGCGACGCTGTTGATGAATTTTTCGAGCGTGTGCGAACCGGATGCGTTCAGGTATCCACGGCCGTTTCCGTCGGAGTTGATGTACACCGCGGCCTTGCGCTCCAAATCCGCGGCGTGATCTTCAGCCCATTCGGTGGAACCTAGCAATCCTTCTTCTTCGCCGTCCCACACGCAATAGACGATGGTGCGCTTCGGCCGCCAGCCTTGACGAGCCAGTGTGCCCAGGGCACGAGCTTCTTCGAGCAGCGCCACCGTTCCCGCGAGCGGATCTTCGGCGCCGTTCACCCACGCGTCGTGATGATTGCCGCGGACGATCCACTCATCCGGATATGTTGATCCGGGAATGCGCGCGATCACGTCGTACAGCGTCTTGGTGTCCCAATTGAAGCTGACTTTCAGATGCACTTTGGACGCACCCGGGCCGACGCGATAGGTAATCGGAAGGCCGCCGCGCCAACGCTCGGGCGCCACGGGCCCGGTGATCGCGGCCAGCAGCGGCTGCGCATCGGCGTAAGAAATGGGTAGCGTCGGAATTTTGGTCAGCGTCGTGACTTCGCTCAGCTTCAGACGTTTGGCGTCCCTGGTCGCGCCCACACCCGGCGTCAGCGGATCGCCCGGGTATACAGGCATGTCCATCACGCTTCCCCGTTGCACGCCGTCGGGCGGACGAAACGGACCAGCAGGATACGTTTGGCCTTGCACGTAGCCGTCGTCGGCGGGATCGGAATAAATGAGGCAGCCCAACGCGCCGTGCTCGGCCGCGAGTTTCGGCTTGATTCCACGCCAGGTGGCGCCGTAGCGCGCGATCACGATCGCGCCTTTCACCGAAACGCCTAAGCGCTCGAGCTCCTTGTAATCGTCCTGCGAGCCGTAATTGACGTACACCAGTGGCGCCGTTACGTCGCCGTCGATGGAGTAGGCGTTGTAAGACGGCAACTGCTCGTCATGCTGCGAAGAGGTGGGGTCGACGGCGACCGTGGGTTCCTGGAGCTTGGCGGTGAAGCGCGACGGCTCCGTCATTTCGAGCAGGCGTTCCTTCGGCGTTGGAAACAGCACGTAATAGTTTTCGATCTGCGCGTCCCAACCCCACTCCTTGAATTTCCCGAGCATCCATTCGGCGTTTTCTTTGTCGTACGGCGATCCGACGTGGTGCGGACGGGCGGAAAGGCGCTGCATGTAGGCGCGCAAATTCGCTCGATCCGGGATTGCACGGAACTGGCTTTCGGCGTTGCGTTCAGCGCGGGCGGCGTCGGCGGAGAAGCCTGCGAGCGCCGGTGAATCGGCGGGCATCAGCGGCGCTGAGGCGAGAATCAGGCAAAGCGGCGCCGCGAGGAAACGTTGGGATAGGCGTGTAGGGTCGCGCATAGGCTGGAAACATTAGTATCCCAGCTTCAGCATGCCCTGCTGCAAACCGTTCACCGTTCCCTTGGTCAGCCATTCCACCGAGGCTTGAAACAGCAGCCGGTGATTTTTCTCCCACATCGCATTGTGGGAGGAGCAAGCCAGATCGATAAATACTTTCCGCTCGGCGCCCAAGTCGGCATAGAGCTCGCGCACGCGCTCGGAGGGAACTTGCCGGTCGTATTGGCCAGTGACCATCAGGGTCGGCGTACGGCTTGTCGAGACGACCGCCTGGTTCCAGCCCCACGCCGTGACTTGCGGTGCGCGCCGCACGCCCGTACCCCAGGTGGCTCCCACGGGATCGGACGCCATCATCTGCGACCAGACCGAGTCGGCGGCGGCTGGATCTACTTGATCCGAGCAGCCGGTCTGGCGAGCCCAGAGTGCGGCCAATTCGTCTCGGGATTGCGTGGTCATCGTGGTGCCGTCGGCGGGCAACTGTGCCGGCGGGTCGGAAGGCCCGTCGCGACGGTAAGCCGGGGCCAGCAGCACCAGTTGACTCACATGTTCGGGATGCCGCGCCGTATATCCGGCCGCGCGCGGGCCCCCGAGCGACCACGCGAGCAGACTGACTTTATCGACATGGCGCAGCGCGCGCACATAATCGATCACCGCCTCGAGATCGTTCCAGTCCGACGCGATGGTGGTGAGCGGATGTGGATAGCTGGGCGAACAAGCCGCGGGAATCAGTCCAGGAATAAACCCGGCCTGCTGCTCGCGCGAGAGATTGCACGGGTCGTTCATCGGCGTCGGGCGCGTGGATCGCCCGTAGCCCGTCATGTCCATGGAAAACGCGTCGAAGCCAGCGTGCGCCAGATACGCCATCCAACTGTAGTCCTGATACGGAACGTCGAAGGCCACTTCAGCGGGAGTGCCGGCGCCGTGCACGAAAATCGCCACGCGATCCGGCGCCGGGCCTCGCAGCGCGATTCCAGCATCCACCACTTCGCGCACGTAGATTGCCGACGTTTGGCCGTTGATGGCCGGCACGGTGGAATGCACGCGGACGTAATGATCCACGCGCAGCAATCGGGCGCTGTCGTCGGCGAACGAAATCTGCGCCGTCCAGAGCGCAGCCGCAAGGAAGGCACAAAATCGAAGGGAGTTCAGCATCCGTATTAGTATACGGCGATTGCCGATGTACGAACCGGCTTCAGGCCTTCATTTTTTAAGCCTTCCCGGCCCCGGCTGCCGCGCTCGCGGCAAAATAGCGCTTCACAATCGGCGGCATCTTCACCATTTCCACTGGCTGCGCCGCGGCTCGTTGAGCCTGATGGTCGATGCAGGCTCGCAGGCCATGTTCCACCGCCGTCGCAAAGGCGCTCAGCACGATGGAGCTGGTCTCAATCTCCAGATCGTGAAAGAAGTTCACCGTCCGTGCCTCGGCCAGGGGGATCCGCAGCTCCCATAAGTGCTTGGGACCGCCGCGATCGAAATCTTCGAACACCAGCCCTTCGAAATTCATGCGCACGCCGCGGAACCCGAATTCGCGGCTGCCGGAACGAATGCGGATCCAGCACTCCTCGATGCCGCTGGAGCGCGCGAGCGCTCTCTCGAACTCCACCACGCGCGTTTCGAAATCGATGATGCGCCGGAAACCGCCCTCGAAGAACAGCCGACCGGCGGTGGCGAATTCGGTGTAGCCCA
>JASHQT010000646.1 GCA_030039005.1 Bryobacteraceae bacterium | reverse complement strand
CGAGGAAACTGGAGAAGCATAACCGTTTCATGACCGCAACACTCGATCTCGCACAACGCATCTCGCTCATCAGCGAATCCTCCACCATGAAGGTCGCGGCCGAAGCCGACCGCCTGCGCCGCGAAGGCGTCGACGTCGTCGATTTCAGCGCCGGAGAGCCCGACTTCCCGACGCCCGACAACATCAAGAAAGCCGCCATCGACGCCATCGACGCCAATTTCACCAAGTACACGCCCACCGGCGGAACGGTGGAGCTCAAGCAGGCGATTTGCGCGCGCCATCATGACGATTACGGCACGGACTACAAGCCCGGCGAGTGCCTGGTCACTGTCGGCGGCAAACACGCCATCTTCAATTTGATGCAAGTGCTGGTCGAAGAGGGCGACGAAGTCATCATCCCCGTTCCCTATTGGGTCACCTATAAGGATGTAGTCAATTACGCCGGCGGCCAGTGCGTCTTCGTCGATTCCGATGAAGCGAGCGGTTTCACCTACACCGCCGACGATATCGCGCGCAAGATCACGGCCAAGACCAAACTCATCATCATCAACTCGCCCTGCAACCCTAGCGGCAGCGTTTTGAGCCGCGAGGAGTTCGAAAAGATCTATTATCTCGCCGCCAAGCGCGGCGTCCAGTTGATGACCGACGAGTGCTACTGCCGCTTCCTCTATGACAGCGAGCCGTTCTCCATCGCCGCCATGCCCGGCGCGAAGGACAACGTCGTCGTGGCCGGTTCGCTCTCGAAAACTTACGCCATGACCGGTTGGCGAGTCGGTTTCGCGCTCGCGCCCAAGCCGCTGATCGACGCGATGCTGAAGCTGCAAAGCCACACCACGTCCAATCCCACGTCCATCGCGCAGAAGGCCGCCATCGAAGCCATGCGCGGCCCGCAGGATTCCATTCCGGTCATGCTCGCCGAGTATCGCCGCCGCCGCGATTTCGTGATCCAGCGGCTGCGCGCCATCCCCGGCGTCAAGATCGCTGAACCACGCGGAGCCTTTTACGCCTATCCCAACGTCTCGACCGGTTTCCGCGGCGGTATCACCTCGGCTCTCGAATTCTCCGAAAAGCTGCTCTCGGATGCGCACGTCGCGGTCGTCCCCGGCGAGGCATTCGGAACCACGGAGCACATCCGCATCTCCTACGCGACTTCGATGAAAGAACTCGAGCGCGGTCTCGATCGCCTGGACCGCTTCATTCGTGAGCGCTAATCCAGTCCGTCTCCCCACGCGATTCCTCGAAAAAGTGTGGGGTACGACGGATCTGTTGCCCTGGTACCCGGTCGCTGACAAGAAAATCGGCGAAATCTGGTTCGAAGCCGATCTACCTTTATTGGTCAAGCTCGTCTTCACCTCGGACCGTCTGTCGGTCCAGGTGCACCCCAATGACGAATACGCTCGCGAGCACGAAAACTCACGCGGCAAAACCGAAATGTGGTACGTGATGCGCGCCGATCCGGGCGCGCGTCTGGCCATCGGCTTCCGCGAAACCATCACGCGCGAGCGCCTGCGCGAAGCGGCGCTGAGCGGCGAGATTGAAGACTTGCTGAATTGGATCGACGTGCAGGCGGGCGACGCTTTCTTTATCCCCGCCGGCAGCGTCCACGCCATCGGCGGCGGCCTCGCGCTCTGCGAAGTCCAGCAGCACTCTGACATCACGTACCGGCTCTACGATTACGGCCGCCCGCGCGAGCTGCACCTGGACAAAGCAGTCGAGGTTTCGCTCCTCGAAGCCAGCTCGCCCAAATCGCAGATGCTCCCCATCGACTGCGAGTATTTCCACACTGAGCTCGCGCTCACCCATTCGAGCTTGCTCTATAAGCCCGAGCCCTCGCGTTTCCACGTCGTCATCTTCATCAGCGGCATGGGAACCATCGGCGGCCGGCCCTTCCGCGAAGGCGAAGCGTGGTTGATCCCAGCGGGCGCCGCACCCTTTGAAATCGAACCCCAGGACCCAACCAAGTTTCTTCGCACCTGGGTTCCTTAAACCAGGTTCCTTAGCCGATTCCCAGCTCGTCGATTTTTTCCAGTGGCGCGCCGCACCTCCGGCAGATGATCGCCGAGCAATCGCCGCAAACCAAGGGATCCGTTACGGGCGCATGACAGCGCGGGCAATAAAATTCCACCGTTCGAGCATCGGTTTCCTGGGCCATTACTGATACACTATCAACAGCGCTCGTGACTTTGACTCGCGCTCTCATCTGTTGTAGCCTCGTCGCATTCCTCGTCTCTTGTGCCGATAAACCGCGCCCGCCGGCGTCGCTCGGGGAAGCCTACGTCGGTCCGGCAACGCTCAATCTGCGCCGCGACCTCGCGGTTCGCTCCTCGGTCGTAGGTGCGGTGAAACACGGCGACAAGCTCGCGATCATCGAATACAAACATCGCCTCGTCAAAGTCCGCAACGAGCAAGGACTGGAAGGCTGGACCGATCTGCGCCAGCTTCTGAGCCCGCAACAAATGGACGAACTGCACGCCATGTCCTCGAGCGCCGCGCACCAGCAATCGCAGGGACAGGCCGGTGTATTTGAAGCGCTCAACATGCACACCGAGCCGAACCGGACTTCGCCGAGCTTCGCGCAAATCCCCGAGAACGGCAAAGTGGACGTGCTGGCGCACAAACTCACGCCGCGCGTGCAGCATGACGATTTTTTTGTGGCCCCGCCGGCCAAACCCGCTCCCAAGCGCAAAAAGCCCAAGAAAACCGCTACGTCCACTCGCGTGAAGCCGCCGCCTCTTCCGGACGCTCCCAAGCCGCCGGACAATTGGGTCGCTCTTTCGGTGCCCAAGCTACCGGAACCGCCGGCGCCTCCTCCCGCGCCCGTCGTTCCCCCCGCGCCCATCCCCATGGAGGACTGGAGCCTGGTGCGCACACACGACGGCAAAGTGGGATGGGTGCTGACGCGCGCGCTCAGCATGGCGATTCCCGATGAAGTGGCTCAGTACGCCGAGGGCCATCGCATCACTTCGTACTTTCCGCTCACCCAGGTCCACGACGGCGATCAAGTGAAGAACGATTGGCTCTGGACCACCATCACCAAGGGCGACCAGCCCTACGAATTCGACAGCTTCCGCGTCTTCGTCTGGAGCCTGCGCCACCACCGCTACGAGACCGCGTATATCGAGCGCAACGTGGTCGGGCATTATCCGGTGGAGGTGAACAGCGCCGCGGATCCGAGTTTTTCCGTGGTGGTGGAAGGCGACGACGGCCACTGGTACCGCAAAACCTACGCGTTCGACAGCTACCGCATCCACATGGTCAATCGCGAGCTTTACGATCCCGCGGCGAAACCGGAAGCTCCATCGCTCGCCGCGAACACGGCTGCTTCCGGCCCCGGCGAAGCCAAGGCATCCTGGTACGCGAAGCTAAAGAGCCAGGTTCACCGGCTCTTTCGCTGAGCATTCTTGCGCACCAGCGTGATTTGAAAAACTTTCGGCCAAAGCTTTCCGGTGACGAACAGCCGGTCGCCCAAAGCATCATAGGCGATTCCGTTTAAAACAGCGCCTTCCCCGCCTGTTTGATCGCTGGGGCTCAACAATCCCGCGCAATCGATCCAGCCCAGCACACTCCCGTCCACCGGCGAGATGCGCGCGATGCGGTCCGTCTGCCAGATATTGGCGTAAAGCTCGCCGCGCACCCATTCCAGTTCGTTCAGCATGTCCACCGGCACGCCGTGATCGCGCACCGTGATGCGCCGCTTCTCTTGCAGCGTGTACGGGTCCCACACGCGAATCTGCGACGTCCCGTCGTCCATGTAGATGTTTTGGCCGTCGTTGGTCATCGCCCAGCCTTCGCCCGGATAGTTGAACGTTCGCTTCAGCCGGAAGCTCGCTTGATCGTAAACGAACCCGATCTGCGACTGCCAGGTGAGCCGGAAGATCTGCTGGTTCAAAATGGTGATGCCTTCGCCGAAATATTGCGAGTCCAGATCGATCTGCTGCAAAACCTTTCCGGTCTCGAGATTTTCCTTGCGCAGCCAGGAGCGGCCATTCAGTCCGGTGCTCTCGTACAAATATCCCGCGCGATATTCCAGGCCTTCGGTGAAAGCATTGATGTCGTGCGGATAAGCGTGGACCACTCGATAGCCGTATTGGGGCGTGGATGCCGCGAGCGTACAAGCCGCGGCCGCGAGCGCGGCGGCGGCGTGAAACTTAATCATGCAACAGTACCTTCAAAACTCCCGGTTTTGCCGCTTCTCGAAACGCTTTCGCCGCGCTTCCCAACGGCAACACTTCCGATATCATCTTATCCACATGCACCTGGCGCGTTCGAAGCAGCTTCAGCGCGGGCTCGAAGCGCCCGCAGCGCGAGCCGACCAGCGTGATTTCATTTACGATCACCGGCGCCGAATCGAGCGCCACCAATCCATGCACGGTTGATTTCATGATGACAGTTCCGCGCGGCACCGTCATCTGCACGGCTTGCTGCAGCCCCTCGCTCGATCCAGTGGCTTCCACCACGAATTCGTATTTGGCTGCGGGTAGCTTTTTCGCGATCTCGGTGCTCACCCCGGCGGTTTCCGCGATTCGCAGCTTCTCCTTGTGCCGGCCGTATTGATGCACTCGGGCGCCGTGTGCCTGCAGCACCTGGCTGGCCAACAGCCCGAGCTTCCCGTCGCCCAGCACGGCCACCGGCGCTCCGCGCGGGATCTTCACCTGATCCAGGATTTCGCAGGCCGCGGCCAGCGGCTCGAGGAAGACAGCCTGCTCGTCGGGAATCTCCCGCGGCACGCGCCGCAAATTGCGTTCGGGCAGCGTAAGGAATTCGCGGAACGCGCCCGGCTGCTTCACGATCCCGAGCACGGTACGTGCCGGGCAATGGCGGCCGAGGCCTCGCGCGCACCATTCGCATTTTCCGCAGGCTAAGTTGATTTCTCCAACTACGCGTTCACCGATCCAGCGGGCGTCATCGGCATCCACCACTTGGCCCACGAATTCGTGGCCCGGCGTTCCCTCAAACCCGTAATAACCGCGCTGCAACTCAATATCGGTGTTGCAGATGCCCCCATACAGCAGGCGAATCAGCGCGAAACCTTGCGGCCTCCGCGGCCGCGCCTGTTCGCGCACCAATACCTTGCCCCTCTCAAGACAAACCGACAGCATATTCGCGATACTTTTATCATGCTAGCTGAGTTGGCGTGTTTCGAGCGGCAATGCCGCGCGCGCTATCCGATCGACGAAGCGATCTACAATTGCCCCGAGTGCGGCGGGCTGCTCGAAGTAGTGTTCACCGAGGAGGGTGCCGATGCCGCGGCCCTGAAGAAGCTATGGCGCGAGCGGCGCATGTCCAACACCGTGCTGGAACAAAGCGGCGTATGGCGCTACCGCGAGTTGCTGCCGTTCGACGGCCATCATCATCAGGTGGTTTCTTTGCGCGAAGGCAACACGCCCTTGCTCGATGCGCCGCGCGCGGCGCAGTACGGCGGCCTGGACCGCATCACGTTCAAACACCAGGGCTTCAACCCCACCGGCTCGTTCAAGGACAACGGCATGACCTGCGGCGCCACGCAGGCCGTTCGCCTGGATCGCCCGCGCGTCGCCTGCGTTTCCACCGGCAACACCTCGGCCTCGATGGCCGCTTACGCCAGCGCCGCGGGTCTCGATTCCATCGTCTTCATCCCGCACGGCAACATTTCCTACGGCAAGCTGGCGCAGGCGCTCGAATACGGCGCGCGGACGCTGGAAGTGGAGGCGAACTTCGATCAGATTCTCGCGCTGGTGCGCATGCTGGCCGACCGCCTGGGCATTTACCTGCTTAATTCCATCAACCCGTTCCGCATCGAAGGCCAGAAGGCGATCATCTTCGAAATGCTGGACCAGCGCGATTGGAATCCACCCGATTGGATCGTGCTGCCCGGCGGCAATCTCGGCAACACGTCGGCCTTCGGAAAAGCGCTGCGCGAGCTGTGCCAGTTCGGGTTCATTCACAAGATGCCGCACCTGGCCGTGATTCAGGCCGAAGGCGCCGCGCCGTTTTACAAATTCATGAAATGCAAGTCCGAGTTCCGTGCGGTCGCCGAACCCAAGACGCTCGCCACCGCAATCCGCATTGGCGATCCGGTTTCCTGGCCCAAGGCGCTCCACGAACTAACGGTGACCAACGGCGCCGTGGAAAAGGTGAGCGAGCAGGAGATCGCCGACGCCAAGGCCGTGATCGGACAATGCGGCATCGGCTGCGAGCCAGCGTCAGCCTCAACGCTCGCCGGCATTCGCAAACTGACCGCGGCGGGAACCATTCGCCCGGACGAAGACGTAGTGGCGGTCCTGACCGGGAACCTGCTGAAGGACCCAGATTACATTTACCGCTATCACACCGGCGAACTCAAGGATCCCGACGGCCGGAAGATCGACGCAAAGTTCGGCAATCGTCCGGTAGTAGTTCCGAATGATGCGAACGCGATCGCGAAACTGTTGGGAGAATGATGCGGTCTTCCGAATGCCGGCACAACGGAGCGGACCGCAAGCAATTTCTCAACTGCATCGAGGGCGGCTCCGCCCTGTGCCCGGCTAGCGGCCGGGACGTCCGCCGCGGCGCTCGCGTCCACCGCCGCCCGGGCCTCGCCCGCCTCCGCCTTCGCGCGGAACCATGGGACGGGCTTCGTTCACCACCAGCGCGCGGCCCATCAGGTCGCGGCCGTTGCAGGCTTCGATGGCACGATTGGCTGCGGTATCGTCGTTGATTTCCACGAACCCGAACCCGCGGGCCTCGCCGGTAAAACGATCGCGCATAACGTTCACACTGTCGACGGCGACACCCGCTTGCGAAAAGAACTCCGTTACGTCGGCTTCAGTAGCCGCATAGGGGAGGTTCCCCACAAATAATTTCATTGACTAGGCTCCTTGACGTCACTTCTTTGGGAAACAACTGAAGAGGCAGGTTCGCGACCGCGGACATGAAAGCACCAGCAGGACCGAAGCCGGGAGGAAGGGCTGACTCCCAAAACACCCCTTTAGTGTCCCAAAAGTCAAGCGGCAGTGTCAAAAGCAAATCCGCTCGAAAAAGCGTTCTAACGGGGAGTAATCAGACCGCCGAGTTTATCGTGCTCCGACGCCGAAGATCGCGGGAAACGGGTGGAAAATGCCTCCAGGTATTTCAAACCGGTTCCTGTGTTGTAAATGACAATCCGGTCGTCTGAATGCAGAAAACCGTTCGCCAGAAGCTTTTTGAGCGCGGCTACGCAGGCGCCGCCCTCCGGCGCGGGGAAGACCCCGGTACCGGCGGCCAGAGCGACGCTCGAATCCAGAAGCTCTTCGTCGCTGACGGCCACGGCCGTGCCGCCGCTCGCGCGAAGGGCGGCGAGGGAAAGCGCATCGCCCAAAGGCTTCGGCACGCGCAGACCGGCCGCCACCGTATGGGCATTTTCCCAGAACACGCTCTTCGATTCGCCTTGCTCGAACGCCCGCACCACGGGCTGGCAGCCTTCGGCCTGCGCCGCGATCATTTTCGGACGTTTGCTCGAAATCCAGCCCAGCGCTTCCATTTCCTCGAAGGCCTTCCACATGCCGATCAGACCCACGCCGCCGCCGGTGGGATAGAAAATGGCGTCGGGCAGCGTCCAGCCGAATTGCTCGGCCACTTCATAGCCCATGGTCTTCTTGCCTTCGATGCGATACGGCTCTTTCAGAGTGCTGATGTCGAACCAGCCTTCGGCGTCCTTGCGCTCGGCGATCAGGCGGGCGCAATCGCTGATCAGCCCGTCCACCAATGTGACGTGCGCGCCGTAAGCACGGCACTCGGTGTAATTGGATTGCGGAACGTCGCGCGGCATGAAGATGTAGGCATCGAGCGAAGCCGCCGCGGCGTAGGCCGCCAACGCGCTGCCGGCGTTGCCTGCCGAGGCGATAGCCACGTTGCGCATTCCCAGCTCGACGCACATCGAGATGGCGCAGGAAAGGCCGCGCGCCTTAAACGATCCCGTCGGGTTGACGCCTTCGTCCTTCACCCAAAGATTCTTCACGCCCAGCTTTTCGCCGAAACGTCCGGCGTGAATCAGCGGTGTCATGCCCTCACCGAGGGAGACGATGTGCGCGGGATCGCGAACCGGCAGCATCGGAGAGTAGCGCCACATGGAGTTCGGCGCCGAGGCCAGCGAGTCACGCGTAAAGGAAGTTCTTGCTGTTGCGAGATCGTAGCGCACCAGCAGCGGGCCGCCGCATTCGCAGAGACTGTGGATCCGCGCGTTCTCGCGGCGCTTTGAACAAACGCTGCATTCAAGATGGGAGATGAAGCTCATAGGAAGTTTGATGATAGCGTGCGAGATTGGTAGAGAATGAAGTTGCTCCGCAGAATCGTGTTGTGGATGGCGCTGGCGGCGCTGGCATTCTATGCGATGTGCGCCATCGGAATCGTGCTGCTGCGCTGGGTGGATCCTTGGACCACGATGGTCCAGATCCAGCGCCGCGTGGAGGCCTGGCGCGCGCACCGGCCCTATCACAAGCGCTACGAGTTCGTGCCGCTCTCCGAGATCTCGCTGAATCTGCAACACGCGGTGGTAGCGGCCGAGGACGGCCGGTTCCGCCAGCACCATGGGTTCGACTGGATCGAAATGCAGAAAGTGGTGCAGGAGGATTTGCAGCGCCACCGGCTGGGGCGCGGCGGGTCCACCATCACGCAGCAATTGGTGAAGAATCTGTTTCTAACAACCGAGCGCTCTTTTGTGCGTAAAGGCGCCGAATTCGCGCTGGTGCCTGTAACCGAATGGTTCTTGACCAAGGACCGGATTTTGGAGCTGTACCTGAACGTGATCGAGTGGGGACCGGGAATTTACGGCGCGCAGGCCGCGGCCGAGCATTACTATCGAACCTCCGCGTCCAATCTGACGCGCGAGCAAGCGGCGCGGCTGGCCGCGGTGATTCCCGCGCCGCTCAAACGCAAGCCGGAGCGCATGAATGAATACAGCGACATCATCCTGGAGCGCATGACACACTCTGGATGGTAAAGGCCGGATGGTGATCAACGCGGATAAGGCTCAAGGCGTGGGGGCCGGGCATCCGGCTCGAGCAGCCACGCGTTGCGATCGGAATAATAGCGCAGCAGCGTCTGATTTTCTTCGGCGCCGAGGTCGCGCGCCCAGACAATGCGCGCACTGTCGATATCGGCCGCGTTGTGGACCCATTCTTCGAATTGATGCACGGGCGAATAGCGCACAAACACGAGTTGGCGGCCGGGCGCGGCGTCGAGACGGCGCGTAATGGCGATGCGGCCGCGCGGGTCGCCATGGTTGATGTTGTCGCCGGTTTCGTAGGGTGAGAGCGCGGCGTCGAGATCGGCGTTGCGCGAGGCGTGGATTCCGTACCAAAACAGAAAATGCGCGAAGCACAGAACGAGCACGATTTGGGCGGCGAATTCGTTCCATTGGCTGAGGCGTTCCAGGCCGATGACGGCGATCAGAACGAACAAACAAGTGAGCGCCGCAATGTAGTGGGAGTAGAAATACGGATAAAAGTTCGTGCCGAGGCTGAACAGCAGAATGGTGAACAGAACCCAGCGGAATCGGCGCTCGCGCAGGCGCAGAAGAAACAGCGCAGCCACGAGATAGAGGGGCGCGAGAAAGAAGAAGCGATAGAAGCGGAGCCGGCTCACCCAACGCGCCCAATAGTCGCCGGAGGCGTCGTGAACCTGCGATTGCTGCTCATAGTCGAGCTGTTGCTCGCGCGTGAGCGTGCGGTGCGGCGCGGGCACCGCTTGGAATGTGAAGGTGGTCGGAACGCCGTATTGGTATTGGCTGAGCTGATAGGGCAGCGTGGTCCAGTTCCCAGTCACCGCTTTGTTTTGCGCTAAAGAGATACCGATCACCGGAAGCGTCGCCAGCGCTGCCACGGCGGCGGGTTTGGCCATCGATCGCCACTCCGGCAGGAGAAACAGCAATGTGCTCAGGATCAGAAAAATGGTCTCGTACGGCCGACAAAGCCACGAAACCCCAATCCCCAACCCCAGGAGCACGGCTGCAGCCGTGCGACCCTGGCCATCCCGCAATTGCGGCAGCGCCCCAAATACCAGACATCCTGCGCAAGCAGCGAGCGCCCCACCCCAGAAACTATTCATCCATTGGTTCAACGGGCCGAATTCCAGCGCGGCCAGCAAGCCGCCCACGAGCGCCCAGCCGGGGGTGGTCCACGCGCGCAGCATCCAGTAGCACAAGGCGCAGAGCGCGCCGATGCTCAGCGCGATGCCCACCCATCCGGCGAGGAGGACGAATCCTTGGCCGAGCGGAAAGATAGACGCATAGGCCGGTTGCTGCAACACGAAAAACGTTTCGAAGAATTGGTGCAGCGGATGAACCGGATTGGCGAGCCGAAGGTGGCGCAACGTGTCCGCGATCAGGAGATAGCTGAAATCGTCCGAAACATTGGGCGTGGGAATTGGATATTCGGGAGCCAGCGCGAGTCGCAGCGCGATGGGAAGCGTGGCCAAGAGCAGCATGCACCAGCCGGTATGCCGCGCCAGGCGTTGCGCGGCCGGCTCGATCCAGCGCCGGCAGGCGATCGCGGCGAGCACAATGGCGAGGAAGAGCTCGATGGTGTCGCTGGCGCTGAAACCGAGGAATGACATTAGTGCACCTGCTCAAACCGGAGGGGTAGTGTCTTAAGCTGTGGCAGCTTGTCGCCGTGCGGCGGCACGATCTTCGGCTCTGGCTGCCCGACGTATTTGCTCAGCTTGGGAGGCCGCGCATCAGCCTCGAGCAGCCAGGCGGTGCGATCCGGATAATAGTGGAGAAGCTTCTCATCCTCGGTATTGCCCAAATCGCGGGCCCAGACGATCCGCGCGCCGTCGATATCGGCGGCGTTGTACACCCATTCGTTCTGGAAGATGTGTTGCGGCCAATATCGCACGAAGACCAGTTGCTTGCCCGGCTGGCTATCCAGCTGGCGAAGCACGATCTTGCGCGGAGTGGGAATCTCGACTTGCAGAAAACTTCTGGCATAAAAGAAAACAAAATGCGCCAGGCACAAAAACAGAATCAAGCGAGTCGCTGTCCGCGGCATCCGTTCGAGCCCCAGGACCGCCGCGAGAACAAACAGGCCGGTGAGCGCGCCCCAGTAGTGCGTTTCAAAGAACGGGTAGAAATTTGTGCCGAGCGCGAAAATCCCGAGCGTCAACACGAGCCACCACACGCGGCGCTCGCGCCATCGCAAAAGAAAGAACGGCAGCGCGAGGTACAGCGGCGCAAGAAAAAAGAAGCGGTAGAAACGCGCGCGATACAACAGGCGCTCGAGATACGTTCCGATGGTTTCCGGACCGCTCGCGCGGAACGATGTCTGCATCTTGTACTGCATCTGCTGCTCGGGCGTGAGCTGGTTGTGCGGCTCGAAGTTCGATTGCCAGGTGAACGCCGCCGGAACGCCGTATTGGTAACGACTGAGTTGGTACGGGAGTGTCGTCCAACTCCCGGTGACCTGTCTGTTTTGCGCGAGCGACAGGGCCGCGAAAGGAACCATCACGATGACTGCTCCCAGCGCGGGTTTCGCCACCCACCGCCACTGTGGCGCGAGAAAGATGAGAACACTCAGGACAAGAAAAACGGTCTCATACGGCCGGCAAAGCCACGAAATGCCAATACCCAATCCCAGGAGAGCGCCTTCCAGCGCGCGCCCCCCGCTCTGCAATCGCGGCAGCGCGCCGAATACCAGACACCCGCCGCACGCGACCGCCGCGCCGCCCCAGTAGCTATTGGTCCACGCGTTGAGCGGCCCAAATTCGATCACCGCGAGCAGGCCGCCAAGCAGCGCCCATTGGGGCGTGGTCCAGCCGCGCAACATCCAATAACACAGCGCGCACATCAACGCCGTGGTCGCGAGCACGCCGGCCCACGGGATCCCGAAGATGGCTCGGCCGAGGGCCAGCGTCGCGCCTTCGCCGATGGGATAAATGGATGCGTACGACGGCGTCTGCAGCACGAAAAACGTTTCGAAGAACTGGTGGAGAGGATGCGGCGGATTGCCCAAACGGAAATGCCGCAGCGTGTCGGCCACCAGAAAATGGCCGAATTCGTCGTAAACAGAAGGCTGGGGCGCCGGATGTTCGCGCAGCATTGCAAGCCGCAGCGCCACCGGCAGCAGCGCGAGAAGCAGCATGCACCACGCGGTTTTGGGCGCCAGGCGCCGCGCCAAGGGCTCCAGCCAGGGCCGCGAAATGAACGCCAGCGCGACGAGAAATGCGGCCAGCCCGAGCTCGAGGAAATCGCCCGCGCCGAAGCCGATCGGGTTTTCAAGCGGCATGAGCCACGACTGATACGATAGCTAATTCATGACCGTTGTTCCCGAAACTCCCGAAGAGCTGGCACGGGCTCTGGCGGAGGCGAATTCGCGAGGCCAATCGATCACACTCCTGGGGCATTCGACTAAGAGCCGTATGGGCGGCGTAATCGCTCCATCCGATGTCACGATTTCGACGGCCGGGCTGAACAAGATCCTGAAATACGAGCCGCGCGACCTGACCATCAGCGTCGGTGCGGGCATCACGTATTGCGAGCTGAGCCGCGTTTTGGCCGAGAACCGGCAAATGATCCCGCTCGACGCGCCGTACTTCGATCGCGCGACCATGGGCGGCATCGTGGCGGCCAACAGTGCGGGACCGCGGCGCAGATTGTATGGCACCGCGCGCGACATGGTGATCGGCATGACCCTCGCGACGCTGGAAGGCAAGCTGGTGCGCACGGGCGGGATGGTGGTGAAGAACGTCGCGGGCCTGGATATGGGCAAGCTCATGATTGGATCGTTCGGGACATTAGCGGCGATCGCCACGCTGAACTTCCGCGTGTACCCCATGCCGCACGCAACGCGATCGTTCGTGCAGGATTTCGCTTCGTTGCCGGATGCGATGGCAGCGCGCGACGAACTTTTGAAGAGCAGGCTGCAACCGGCGGCGATCGATATTTTGAAATCGGCGGACGGATATCGCCTGGCGATCCAGGCGGGCGGGAGCCCAGCGGTGCTGGACCGCTACTCGCGCGAACTGGCGCGCATGCGACCGCTCGAAGGCGCCCACGAAGAAGCGCTCTGGCGCGGGATTCGGGAACGGACTCCGGAATTTCTGCGGGCGAATGCGGCCGGTGCGGTGTTGCGCGTTTCTTCCGTGCTGACGGACGTGGGGACGGTGCTGGAATCCTTGCCGAACCAAGCGATCGCGCGCGCGGGCTCGGGCGTTTGCTACGGCTACTTCGAGCACGCGGCCGATTTGCGGCATCCGGCGGCGGGCGCGAGCGTGGTGGAGTTCGCGCCGCAGGAGTACCGGCAAAACGCTGTGCTGTGGCCGCAGCCGGGAAACGATTTTGCGATGATGAAGAAGATTAAAGCGATGTTCGATCCCCAAGGCCTTTTGAATCGCGGCAGGTTGTTCGGCCGCATCTGATGTCCGCGCATTCCACAACAGAATTTGACAAGCCGCAGCAATCGGATCTCGACCGGTGCGTGCATTGCGGCCTGTGCCTGAACGCTTGTCCCACGTATCGCGAGTTGCGCGTTGAAATGGATTCGCCGCGCGGGCGCATTTATCAGATGGTGCAAGTTTCAAACGGCGCTCCCATCAGTCCTTCGTATGTCGAGCACATCGAGTTGTGCCTGGCCTGCCGGGGATGCGAAACCGCGTGCCCCTCGGGCGTGCAATACGGGCGGCTGGTGGAGGCGGCGCGGGCGGAAATCGAGACGAAGCTGCGCCGGCCGTGGGGCGAGCGCTTCCTGCGCTGGATGGTTTTCCGCAAGCTGCTGCCTTCGCGGCTGAACCTGGAAATAGCGGGTGCGCTGATGAAGCTGTATGAGGCGAGCGGGTTGAAGCGGCTGGCGAGCCTGCCGGGGTTTTTGCCGGCGCGGCTTAGGGAAGTGGAGTCTTTAGCGCCGGAGATCGAGACGCCGTTTTTCTTCGCATATTACGGCCGGACTCTTCCAGCCGAGGGTGAGCGCCGCTATCGCGTGGCGTTTCTCGGCGGCTGCATCGCCAACATCAGTTTCGCGCGGCTGAACGAGGCTACGGTGCGAGTGCTGCAAAAGAACGGATGCGAGGTGTCGATTCCGGCGAATCAGGGTTG
>JASHQT010000093.1 GCA_030039005.1 Bryobacteraceae bacterium | reverse complement strand
CGTCGCCTCGAACTAGTAGAACCTTGAGGACCGAGACTACAACGGCGAAATCCTCGCGTCTTATCGGCTCACTTTGGCGGGCGAGGATTGGCTGCTTGAGAATCAAGGCGAACTGGAGCTACGACTATCGAGCAAACCAGCTGCCCAAGAGCCAATTGACTTCGACCAGGGCATCTCGGATGACGACGTGCCATTTTAGGGTACGGCCTTCGTTTTCGTGTCCATTTATCCGTAGCGACTCTCCTCTCGTGGGACGTGGGAGGAGAGATTAATATTCTCTCCCAGTTCAAGCTCATTTCTTGCGTTTCGGTGGGGCGCCTGGAACGGAGCCCTGCGACGCCCGTAGGGCGGCGCGCTTAGGGCGGAGTGGAAGGCGCCTCACCGAAACGCGCCGCCGCCCATCCGGCGCGTAGGCTAACCAAAACATTTCTGCGTCGTCTTGTTCGATCAGAGCACCGTGTGAGGCTGTCGTGGCAAGGACCGAACGAGAACGGAGGATCACAACGCCGGTTTCGGGTGCTCCCACTGGCCCTGGAGACCGGTGAGGTCCTGCCCACGCTGGTGGATGCCGACATTTGGATTCCCGTGCGAGTAGCGACGCGGTGGATGGTTCGGCGGCGGCGCTGGCGGTCAATGCCGTCGACGCTTGCCAACGATTTGCGCTCGCTTGGACTGTTGTATTCATGGGCGAGCGTTGCGCTGGAAGCAGATTTAGACGACTTGCTCGAGGACGGACAGTCCATCACCGGGATGCAGATCGAGGACTTGCTCGCGTTTCTGAGGGTAGGCGGCGACGTCGTCGACATCAATCGGGCGACGATCTCAGGCGGTAATACGGTGGCCCGGCATGCCGCCGTCATTCGTGATTTCCTGAAGTGGGCCGTCGATCTGACGAGTCAGGGCCGCCGCCCGCAGATGGTCTCATTCGATGAGATCCGCTATCGGCGAGCTTGCCTTGACGAAGCGTTTCATCCGATCACCCGACAGAGCGGTGGTTCCCGGCGGATCCGGCCCCTGACTGAAGAGGAAGTGACACGAGTTGACGGACTGATCGGTCCTCGCCGTAAAGGCGATGGCGGACTGATTGTGCCGCTACAGTTTGCTGCCGCTAATCCGTTCAGGATTGAGACACGGCTTCGCAACTGGCTCATGTACGCGATGGCGATCCAGTGTGGCCTTCGGCGCGGAGAGTTGCTCAAGCTTCGGCTGGATGACCTGCCCCGGCCGGATTCGCCGGGACTGAAGATCCGGCGGCGTGCGCACGACATCGCGGATGCTCGCCGCCACCGCCCCGGCGTCAAGACTGTTGAAAGAGTACTCGACCTGTCGGGAGAGGTGCGGGCCGGTCTCCGCGCATATCTCACGAACCGTGCGCCAAGCGGACGCGCAGCTGGTGGGGGCCCGTATTTGTTTGTCACAACCGCAGCACAGCCGCTGTCGATTACTGCGGCAAACGAGGTCGTCGGCGTGATCGCCAGGAGCACTCAGATTGACGACCTCTCGTGGCACAGCTTCCGCCACACGTGGGCCGAGGCTCTTGCCGAAGAGTTGCTCACCCACCATCGTGAGGAGGAAACGCTAGCCGTCCTCCGGACATTAGGCGGTTGGAAGCCGAGGTCCGCCATGCCCCTCCACTACACCCAGAATGCGATGGCCCGGCGGGCGAGCGCTTTTCTCCGTGAACGGAACGAACGTTTGCACAGCGCAGGGGGCCGACCATGACGGCTCCAGTCCGGCGGGGAAAAGTGTCGCTGCCTCCGTTGCCGGCGGTTCGTCCACAGGTCATCACGAAAGACAGGCAGATCGTTGACACAACGGCTGACGTTTGGCGATTCCGGGCTTCTGATGACGGCGGCCGTCTGCTCCATATCAATTGGCCGGTCATTGCGGCGGCCACTGCTCCGATGCTTCTACCGGAACGCGCCATGCAAATCATCAAGCTCTACATTGCGCACCGGCTCACGTTTTCGAAGGGAATGACCGTCTGGAACGACTCTGTAATGCTCCGCCGGTTCCTTCGCTGGTATGCCGTTATTATGAGGGTCGACCGATCAGCCCTCTTTGATTGGAGCCTCGTGACGGAAGACGTGTTCCGCGCTTTCCTGGAACATGGACTCACGACGGCCAGCAAGGGGAATGACTTCGCGCGGCTGAGGGAGATGTACACCTGGGGAGCCTTCGGTGCGCAGCTGCCGGAGTTTGATCCCGATCTTGCCCTTGCCCTGAAGGCGATTCGCGCGCAAGGCAACATCAAAGGCGCCGCTGTCCGGTTCCGCGACCCGCTGAAAGGACCGCTGGATCAAGATGAACAGCGAATCGTCGCGCGCGCAATCGCGGCTGGCGCCGGGACACCATCCGACCGCGCGGTGGTCATGCTCCATTTCGAACTCGGCCTCAATCCGCAGTCGACAGCACGCATGAGGAACAACGACCTCAGAGTATTCTCTGCAAACCTCGTTGACAGTGGCCACTCGCAGCCGATTACCAAGTATCAGATTCAGGCGCCTCGGGTTAAGAAGCGCCGGGAGTTCAGGGAAACGAAGACGAGACCCATCAGCGACCAGCTTGGACAGCTTCTGACTGAACTGCGGCGGGGCGAACCGGCCGATCCACTCTTTCATTGGCTGTCACCCGATGCTCCCGAAGAAGGTATCAACCAGGCCATGGTGCGCTTCTGCACCGCAGCTCGCTTGGTGTCACCGCGAACGCGATCTTCGCTCCACCTCACTCCTCGGCGATTTCGCTCGACACTGGCTACAGAGATGGCAAGGGAGGGCGCTTCGCGGGAGCGGATCGCCGAAGTTCTCGACCACACCGATTTGCAGAATGTAAATGTCTATATCGAAGCCGCATCCTATGTCGTCGATCAACTGGGAGCTCGATTCGATCAGATGTTCGATCCGCTGCTCCAGCGCTTTCGCGGCAAAATCGTGGACTCCACGGTTCAGCGAGCTTTCCCAAAGGTTCACCCGAAAGTAATCCCCGGCGACATCATTCAACTACCAGCAGCACCAATGAACGTCGGCGGGATTGGAATGTGCGGACGCGATGTTCGCAAAAATGGGCTATGCCGGCTGGCACCCCCACTGACCTGTTACCCTTGCGAGTTTTTTGCCGCTTTCCGCACAGGACCCCATTCTGAAGTGCTCTCCGCGCTGGAGAAGGTTTCCGAGGAGATGAAGACCGAAAGCGATCCTCGCATTCCCATGCAGTTGGAGGATGTCATGTCCGCCATTCGCCAGTTGCTGGCTCAGATTCATCGAGAACAGGGGCACACAGCATGACGCTGCCGGTGCCTGCGGCAGAAGCTGCTTACGTGCGGCAGGGGCGGGCGCTTTTCAAGACGATATTTCCGAATGCGGTCTTCCCGTTCGAAGCGCCATGCTGGGACATCCGGCACCTCCGCACGTCTCAGCATAAGAAGACGAACTCGAGGATATACTTCACGCTTCACGGTTCTAGCGTGGATCCGCTGCCGCTGCGCTTTTCGAATGTCGTGAGGGCTTACATACTGCTCAAGAAAGGTGCGTCCGCCACGATGGTCCTGAGAGTGGACATCGCCCGCTTATTGTGGGAGGCCATCCGACCACGATTCGGTGACGCAGACGCTTTCGACTGGCGTCAACTGACCGAAGACGACCTCCTGAGGACTGAGCAGGTGATGCTGATTCACTGGAGCCAGTCGACCTGTTACAAGAGATGCACCCAGCTCCAGTACATGATGCGGTCGTTGGCGGCGGTTCGGGGTGGGGGCATCGTCCGTCCCATGGAGGTTGCGTTTACAACGCCCAGGACGGACGATTCGGAGCGGTACACGCTCGACGGGCAACTGGAACGAATGAAGCGGATGCCCTCGGACGAAACCATCTGCGCAGTCGCCGACATCTACGCCAGGCACGCTAAGGAACCGCCGGACCGGCTGATTGCCTGCATCCTGGCGGTGATGATGGCCACGGGTCTTCGGATCGGCGAAACGCTGACTCTGCCTCTGGACTGTATCTGCTCGGAAGGCGCTGGTCTAAAGAAGCGATGGGGAATCCGGTATCACAAAGAGAAGTCGCGGGGCGGCCAAAAGCAGTTAGCGGTTCGTTGGATGACACCGAAACAGGCCGAACTGGCGACCGGCGCGATCAAGGAAGCTCGCTCCATCACCGGGCCCGCACGTGCTCAGGCCAGGGTCCTGGAAACGACACCAGACCGGGTACGGCTCCGGGGACATCGCTGGAACGCCATGCTGCGCCGCGAAGAGGTCGCAAGCTTGCTCGGCATGACGATTGAGAGCATCGACCGGATTTCCCCGTCGAAGCTACCTCGAAAAGCTGCGCAGCACGGTGGTTCCAAAGACTGCGAATATCGTACGTCGGACGTGGCCGCCTTCGTCTACAGCCGCCGCGTGCCCGACTTGTGGATGGTCGACCGGCGAGACGGCACGAAACAGAAGCTTTCCGAGAGCCTCTTTGTTGTCTTCCGGAACTTCGGGCATAAACAGCGTCAGGCGAGCCGATTTCTGGTCGAGCCGTTGACGGAGCAGACCGTCAATGATTTTCTCGGAGGACGGACGGAGAAAACGAAAACGATTGTCAGATCCGCATTCGAGCGGTTCGGCCTTGCAGACAACGCCGGGAACTTCTTCAAAATGCACACACATCAGTTCCGTCACTGGGTCACTACAAAGGCCGCCATCGCTGGCGTTCCCGACGAAGTGATCGCGCGGTGGCAAGGGCGTGAACACACTGGCGACCTGGAAGCCTACAAACACCTCACACCTGGCGAGCGGATCGCCACGTTGAGAGCGGCCCTTGAGTCCGGGCGCACCAAGGGGCGCGTCGCCGAGATGTACTTCAACCTGCATGACGATGTCCGCGACGCCTTCCTGGAGGGGCAGTTACAGGCGGTTCACGTTACGCCGCTGGGCCTCTGCGTGCACGACTTCAAAGTGTCGCCCTGCCCAAAGATGCTCAACTGCGTCAAGGACTGCGACGACTATCTGTTCGATACCACGAGCGACGTGCACCGCCGGAACTTGGTCCAGCTACGAGTAAGGACTCAGCAGGTCCTACAGCACGCCGAGGCGCAGAAGTCGCGCAACGGGGGTGATCTCTCGGAAAACTGGATCGCTGCTGCAAAGGCAACGCTGACCGGCGTAGAAAGAATCCTGTCCGCGCAGCCCGCTCAAGGGACGACCGTTGTGCGCCCTCACTCCGGGATGAGATCCCGGTTCGAGCACGAATGACACCGGACTATGCCACGCCCTTCCATTGAGGAAAAGGTCCGTCGGGCGGTGAGGGAGCACCTCATTGATGCTGTAAACAGTTCTTCGCACGATGTCCCGCTTAACGTATTGGCCGTGGCCGCCCGCACGGGCTTTAACCGCAAGACCCTAAAAAAATACGGCCTCGATGTCGAGATCGCGGCCGCGGCAAACGCTCAGGCGAAAGATGGCAAGATGTCGGTACGCGGGCAGCAGCGCTCCCACACCGATGCGTTGCGCGCAAGGGATGAGGAGATCTCCGCGTTGCGGCAGAGGTGTGAAGCGCTGGTTGCGCGAATCTGCCTGGCTGAAGGCAATGCTCAGCGCCTCGGAATAGATCCTGTGGAACTCTGGAAACCGCTCGCCACACCTGATCGCTCGATATCGCACAGCGGCAGAAGGTGGAGCAACCGCCGAAGTGAATCGTGCGAAAATAGCCAGCGGTAATGGACGAACTTGAAGAACCGGCGGCTCCGCTTCGTCAGAAGTCGGAGCTGCTTCCCGCCTCACTACGGAGATCATCCAAGCCGAAGCTCGGCGCCCTTCTAATCTTGCTGCTTATTCAAGTGCTGACGATGGCCTGCCACGCGCAGTTGGCCAACGATGCCGATAAGTGTGAGAAGAACGTCAACAGCAATCCTGATCTGGCATTGCAGGGCTGTACCGCGGTCATCGCGTCTGGGCAACTGTCCGGAGAGGACCTCGCCAAAGCCCTCAACAACCGAGGTCTCGCTTATTCCAACAAAGCCAACTATGATCAGGCGATCCAAGACTTCGATAGGGCGCTCAGTCTCAAACCTGACACCGTCGAGGCTCTTAACAACCGCGGCCTCGCCTATGAGCAGAAAGGCGATTTCGACCGCGCGATGCAAGATTACGACGGAGCTATCCGGCTGCAACCCGGCTATGCCAGCGCCTTCAATAACCGCGGTCTGCTCTATGCTGAGCGCAAGGGGGATCACAACCGCGCGATCAAAGATTTTGATCAGGCCATCCGACTTCGTCCAGACTACGCAGAGGCGCTCTCCAACCGAGCCCACTCGTACTATGCAACGGGTGACTACGACCACGCCCTTGAGGATTACGCTCATGCCATCAAGTTGGAGCCGAACTACACGGGGAATTTTTTCGATAGAGCCGCAGCATTTAGCAGCAAGAAAGAGTATGCGCGCGCCTTACAGGATTTGGACCACGCCATCCAACTGAGTCCGAAAGACCCAAGCCTGTTATGGGCACGGGGAATAACGCACTTCTTTTTGGGGCAGTTCGAAGCGGCCAGGGCCGACCTTTCGCTTTCCTTGAACCTGAGGCCAGAGGATCCATACAGCGCAATTTGGCTATACCTTGCGAGTTCAAGGATGAAGCAGAAGGCGACGGACGAACTGAAAACGACTAGCGCCAAGGTGAAATTGGCAGGCTGGCCCGCCTCGGCGATCCAAATGTATCTGGGAGTGATTTCCCCGACGGACCTCCTGGCATCGGCCAAGGACGCCGACAGCAAGAAAAGCAACCTCCAACGTTGCCAAGCGTACTTCTACATGGGCGAAGACGCGTTACTGCGCGGCAAGTCGGCCGACGCGAAAAAGTTGTTCCAGGAGTCCATCGCCGCAGGTTCGGCTGGCTCGTACGAGTACATCGGGGCGATCGCAGAGTTGGACAGAATGAGGACTCCGCAACCCGCAACGACTGCGTCGCACTGAAAGCTCCTGAAAGCGGCCACGGTTTAGGGACAACGAAAACTAGCAATACACCCAGTAAACCACTGAAACATCAACAGTTTACTTGGATAACGGACAACGCAAAAGCAGTATAGTTCCCTTTTGATGTGAAGCTCACCGAATCTGGCTTTCGACGGCATTCTCTCCGACAACTCTTTTCCAGGTGCGGATGAGAGGGCTTGAACCTGCACTCCTTTCCGAGGACTAGAACGTGAACCGAGGTCGGCCCAGTTGACCCCTCCTGAACCCACGCTAGAATGCGACGTTCGCGCGGTTTCTCGTTTTGACTCCGCACGCATCACAAATGGTTCAGAGCAGACCCAAGTAGGCTGGGTAATTCTGCTGGGCTTTCGCAGCTTGTCGAGTCCTATCAGCGCGTTGCGTTCAGCCCTTTTTCGACCGCCACGAGATCGGCGGGCAGCAAGTCCAGTTCGCCCGTGGTCAACTCGCGAGGCGTCAAGGCCGGTTGCGCCACCCCTTCGCGGGCGTGCGCCGCGGTATCGCCGACGATGTGATACAGCTCGTGCGCCAGCACACGGCCCATCGCACGCCCGAGCAAAACGTTCGCCCGAATGGGATTGCCCTCGGCGATCGCCGCCTCGACCGCACCGCGCAGGTTATCACACGCCAGATCGCTGAATGGGATGATCTCGCCGTCCACTTCATGCGCCCACCCCAGCGGCCCCGGTTCCAGATAGGCCGGTGTGCCGTCCATGTCGCAGTGGCCCACCAGCTTCACCACCACCAGCAACCCTCTAACAGCTTGCTGCGGCGGCCCGATGCGCGTGTGCAACGAAACCCCGGAGCGCTTCAGGATGCGGCCGGCTTCGCGGTTCATCTCGCGTACAGCCAGCTTGGAATATCGGCCTTGCGGCAGCACCACCGCCGTTACCGCGGTGGAGGACGAATGGGCCAAAACGGGAATCGAGAAGAAGGCTGCCGACAGCAGCAGGGCAGGCGCCCAACGGACAGGGTTTAGCGTCATCATTTCCTCACACGTGGAGGTCGGAGCGTACGAAGCTCTCTCCTGATACTACATGCAATAATAATCGGTTGCTCGACCCCAGAGTTTTACGGGCGCCAGTTTTACGGTCAATGGACCCGCTCGCCAGCACCGGCCGCTATTTCTGGATTCTTGCGGCGCTTTCCGCCATTTTGCTCCTCGCCCCGATCCGCGCGGGCGATCTCGCCGGGTATGACGACGCTCGCTATGCACTTGTTGCAAAGCACATAGTTTTGTCAGGTAACTGGCTCCAGATCGAAAGCAACGGAGGCCCGGCACTCGAACATCCGCCCCTGTTTTCCTGGATGCAGGCGGCGCTGTTCCTCCCCTTCGGCCTTTCCGATGCGCTGGCCAAGCTTCCCTCCGCCCTATGCGGCCTGGGCGTGATTCTTCTCGTGGCCTGGCTCGGCCGCAAGCTCACCGGCGATCCGTTCGTGGGCGTGCTGGCCATGTTCGTCATGGCCACCAGCGTTTATTTCGTGAAATACGCCGCGCGTGCCATGACCGATGTCCCCTTCACGTTCTTTTTCCTCGCCGCCGTCTGCGCCTGGGTGCTGGGCGAAGAAAATCCGGCCTGGCTGTTGGTGGCGGCCGCGTGCGCCGCCTGCGCCCAGCTTACCCGCGCGCTGGCCGGATTCAGCATTCCTTTGTTCTTCGCGGCCGACATCGTCTTCAACCGTCGTAGAATTCCGGTGCGCTATTTGATCGCCGTCGCGCTGATCGCGTTTGTTCCACCCGCCGCCTGGTACGCGCAGTGGATTTATCGCTATGGATACCGCTTCTTCGCGAGCGAATCGATGTATATGAACCAGGAAGTCTCCGGCGCGCTCACCCCCGCCTGGCGCCGCTACACGGGCGCGTTCGAGTATCTTTGGATGATCTCGAAATCCTACTGGCCTTGGCTGCCGGCCATGATCGCGGGCCTCGTGTTCGTCATCCGCGCGAAGGATCGCCGCCTGCGGGTCCTGATTCCGTGGATCGCCGTCGTTTATGTGCTGTGCGCCATCACCAAGAGCCGGGTGCTGCGCTATATGCTGCCCGCATACCCGGCTTTCGCGATCCTGTCCGCCTTAGGCCTGCTGTGGCTGACCCCGCAGCGTTATCTACGCAATGCCCTGCGAGTGCTCACACCGCCGCTCGCCGTCTTTGTTTTGGCGATCGCCATTCATCCGCGCATCAATTGGCATGCCGTGGATACGCGGCCCATCGCGCTGGCGTCCACCGCCGCCACCGCTCCCGGCGAACTCATCACCTTCTACGACGACGGCGCGCCCCGCTTCGATGAAATGAACGAAATGCTCTGGTACGGCGGCCGTTACTTCGTCCCGGCATGGGAGCCCGCCGAATTAGCCCGCGCGCTCGAAAAACCGCGAACGCGCGTGTTTATCGTGGATGCCAAGACCTTTGAGGGGCAAGTGGAACCACGCATCCCCAACCGGATCATTGCACGCGCCGGGCATCTGGTCTGCTTTCGTCTGACCCCCGGGAGCTAGGGTCAGGCCGAAGGCGGCGCAAAATGGCGGCGGCCAATTCGTCGCAGGAGAGCCCGCGCAAGTCATCCAGCAGCCGGCGCTCTGGCAGTCCGGCATCGGTTGAGGCGCGGTCTTCTTCATTCTGCATAGCCAACATCTCTGCATTCCGCAAGCCTTCAGATTCCCTTCGAATTAAACGAGGTTGCTCGTGCCATCGCGTGAAGTCCCGCAGGAGTGCGGCCGTCCGCCTGCGGCCTCTGGCGCTTCCCCTTGGGTTTTAGATCTTGCGATTGCATATTCTTAGCGCTGGACGCGGAGTTGCTTTTCACCCGGCATGCAATCTTCCTCGCAAATGGCATCGACTCCTTCTCATCCCGCCGAGCTGTGGCTGGCGCGATTCGCTTCGAACGACCTCGGTCCGCGGCGTAAGAAACAAGTCGCTCTGCATTTGGAAACCTGTCCCGACTGCCAGAAAATCGTGGGCCGACACCGCGAACTCGCCCGCCGCTATCGCGATTTTGAACGCCACGCGATCAGCGCCTTTGAGCGGCCTTAGGACCGCCGGCGTACTGGGTGCGCCATACTCGAAGTGGATCACCTGGAATGAGCGCCTATCGCAAAGCCGAGTACCGCGTCGGGGCGGGCATCGCCCGCATTACGCTGAATCGCCCGGAGCGCCGCAACGCGCTCGACCAGGAACTGCTGAGCGAACTGCGCGACGCCCTCCGGGTTTCGGCAGCCGATGACAGCGTGCGCGTAGTGCTGCTCGCGGGCGCGGGCAAGGATTTCTGCTCCGGCATGGACCTGGGCACCTTCGCCGACGACGCCTCCGGCGATGTGGCCAGGTTTCAGGCCGAAGCGCGCAACGTGGCTGGGCTCCTGCTCGATATGCGCCGCCATCCGCGCCCGGTAGTCGCCGCCGTCCAGGGGCGGGCGCTCGGCGGGGGCTGCGGCATCGCCACCTCGGCCGACATCGTTCTCGCGGCCGAATGGGCCCACTTCGGTTATCCCGAGATCGCCATCGGATTCGTCCCGGCCGTCGTCATGGCCATCCTCCGGCGCGCGGTCTCCGAAAAGCGCGCCTTTGAGCTGATCACCTCCGGCGAATCGATTCCGGCGCGCACCGCGTTCGAATATGGACTCGTCAATCGCGTTTTCGACACCGCCACGTTCGAAAGCCAGGTGGAAGAGTACGTGTTGAATCTGGCGTCCAAGTCCGCTTCGGCGCTGGCGATGTGCAAGGAGTTGTTCTATCGCACGGACGCGATGCAACTAGAAGCCGCTCTAGAAGCCGGCGCCGATGTGAATGCGCTGGCGCGCACCACCGAAGACTTCAAGCGCGGCATCGAAAAATTCCTGAAAAAACCCTAACCTGATCGACTTCGCTAATGGCCCTGGACTTGCAATCGATAAGTTTAGAAGGTGGGACTGTTTCGATGTTGGCCGCAGCTATCGCCGGTATTTTGATTGTGTTTGCGCTGTTTCTCTCCATGCTCGGGTCATCCCCTAAGGACGACTCGGAGTGGAATCCTGACACGGAAGTGTGAAATTTGGTAACGCTGCTCCGTCCTTGTGGATCGGCGTCGCGGATCGGCGTCACCGATCAGCGCAGAGGCACCAGCGTGAACGTCAGCAGAAGAATCGCAAACGCGGTGAGCCCTAAGGTGACCCGGTTCTTGTCCAGCGGCGTGATGTCGTAGATCGGCGGGTGGCGCAGCGCGAAGAAGAACAGCAGCCCGGCCCACACCCACCAGGTCGCCCAATAAAACCCCATGGGGATCAGCGCCAGCACAAAGATGCGCGAGAGCGCCTTGTGCCGCCGGCCGAAGAACGCGTACAGGATATGGCCACCGTCCAGTTGCCCGATCGGCAACAGGTTCAGCGCCGTGGCCAGCATTCCCACCCACGCCGCGCGAGCCACAGGATGCAGCAGAATAGCGCTGGAAGGCGTATGCGGGAAACGAATCAGCTCGAAGGCCCGCTCTAGGAGCGGCACGCCGAATGCGAAATCTCCCTCCGGAAGTCCGTGGACTTGCTTCGACAAGGCAACGCCGACCGCCAGCAGGGGTAACAAAACCAGGAATCCGGCAATGGGGCCGGCTACACCCACGTCGAAAAGAGCTCTCTTGGTGTAAATCGGCGAGCGAATCCGAATGAATGCCCCCATCGTCCCAATCGGCGAGGGGAAGGGCAGAAAGTAGGGGAGGCTGGCGTCGATGCCGTAGTATTGGCAGGCAAAGTAATGACCGAGCTCGTGCGCGAGCAAAATGGTCATTAGTGTCAAGGAATACGCCAGTCCATGGACCAACAACCCTGGAGTGCGGTGTAGCGTCTGGAACACGTAGTAGAAATCGGTAAGCTTCAGTGCGCTTCCGGAACGGAACTCCTCGGCGAAGACGACGCCCACCAGCGTGGTGGAACAAAACGTCAACCCGAGCAGCAGCCAATGCAGCGCCCAGCGCGCGGTGGAAATCGTATCTTGCGGAAAACTGAACGAAGCACGGAGGGCGTCGATGGGTGTGCGCACGGCGTCGGGTGCGCGCGGGGCGTCGCTTTGTGCCCGCAGGGCATCGTCCGGAGGGCGGGGAACCACAAAACCTACGCTACTGCAGCGACTGCAGCTCCTTGCCGGGCTTGAATCGCACCGCCTTGCCGGGAGGGATGGCCACCTCGGCACCGGTGCGCGGATTGCGGCCGATGCCGGTCTTGCGCGGGCGCACGTTGAAGATCCCGAAACCGCGCAGTTCGATGCGCTCGCCGTGTGAGAGGGCGCGCTTCATGCTCTCGAAAACGGTTTCGACGGCCATTTCAGCCTTGGTCTTGGTGATGCCGGTTTTGTTGACGACTTCGTTAATGATGTCGAGCTTGATCACGATTCCCCCTCACGACAGTCTTGTGTGGTGCGCGCGTAGCCTGATATTGCCCGCAAACCTCATGATAGGATTGGGGTTAGTTGCTTGTCAAGCACGCCGCCCCTCTAATCGCCGCCGGGATTTCCAACATGGCAGCCCCCTAATTCGTTCGAGCGGCCGTTTGCGCGCTTCCAGCCGCCTCAAGTTGGCTCGGAAAATTGCTTGCTGAATAGCCAGGCGGAGTGAGGAATGCTATCGGGAGACGATGAATGGGGAGATTTGTCGTTGAAGTACTTGCCATAATAACCCTGACGGTCCTTACCGCAACCCGAGCATTTTCCCTGATACGGATAAACCAGGCGAGGGTTCTGCCGCTCGATGTTTGAGCGGTCTATGACAGGCGGCCCTAGTGTGATTACCTCTACCTCGGTGCTCGCGCAGCCTTGTGTTGGGCAGGCGAAGAACGGTTTATCTGAATGCAAGATGCATGCTACGTTCCGGCGTCCCTCCAGAACCTGAGAGGGGCCTTCACGGCGTCCCAATCTAGTACGCTCAGGATCGGATGAGACCCGCGCGGCGATGGCTTGGGCGCGGCCGTTGAGCCGGGCGGCGATCCTTCGCCTAAGGGCTGCAGACTGCCTAATTCTCCGAAGGCCGCTCGATATGGTCGAACACTACGATCTCGATCGGCGCTTTATCTTCCTTGAACTTTAATCCAAGCTGGTCGTGAACCGCTTGCATGAACGACGGACCGGCCTCGCGAAACTGCTCGGCATCGGCGTCCACCGACGGCCCCTCGGGTTGCGGTGTCCACTCCAGCGCAAAATCGAACTTACCGCTCAAGCCAGTTCGATCCACCACCGGCCGCCCCATGCGGCCGAAACCCTGCAAGGACTCCGCGATCCTCCCCATGTCGACGTTGCGCGCACCCTCGCGCCAGGCGGCGATTCCCGTGGTGGCCATATACTGATCTCCGCCGCAGGGGATGGGATAACCGTGCGGAGTGGTGGGTTGCAATTGGCCATAGGTCGCGGGCTTTCCGTAGGAGCTCGCGCAGGGCGGATCGTCCACGTGCAGTTCCAATTGCTTGCCCGCTTTCCCCGGCTTGTCCAACACCAATGCAAATACGGGAACCTCGCGCGTCTCGTGATGCAGTTTTAGCTTGCACCGCTCGGCCAGCAGCGCCTGCATCATCACCCGCATGTCATCCTTGTTGGGGTTGCCTTCCACGCGCGCCTCGATGTCGAAACGCTCGGTTCGCACCCAGTCGGGCAAACTGGGCAGCACGTATTGGAGACGATAAAACATGTCTTTGTAGGCGAACCGAATGTAGGTGAGCATGGTTTGGTTCACGGCCAAAAAGTGCCCGCCGTTGGGCACGTACACGTCACCTGGCCCCAAAGGAAAGATGGAGATGGGCGCTGGGCCGTTCGGCGGGAGTCCCGCCTTGTTCGGCTTGATGGAAGCGATGTCGAATTCGAGTTTGGCGGCCGTTTGCGCCGCAAGCGGGATGGCGAGCGCGAGCACTGCAAACAGTGACCTCATTCGTGCTTCTCCGCGATCACGTCGGTTCCGAAGGCCGAGTCGAGCGATGGCAATCCTTCGACGGGGATGATGCTACGGGTTCCGGCGGCGTGGTCCAGCGCGAGAACTCGGCTGGCGAGACTTCCGTCGGTGAGGTACAAGTGCGAGATCACGGCGTGATCCAGGCTTGCGCCCTTCTCGGCGAGCGTCTTTTGTAGGCGATCGAGGGCCAGAGTGAAATCGCTGTCTTGGCTGCCAAACGCAAGCTGCGCTCCGGTGAAGACCACTTCCGCGGCGCCGGGCTTACTCGCGCGGGCAACGGCCTCGCAGGCAGCCGGCGGGGTGACGGGCGCGCGCTGCATCTGGACCAAATCGAGCGCGGCGCCGGGGAAGGCCGAGGTCATTTGGGAATGCCCATCGCGCTCATCGAGCGAGCTAACAAAACACGTAACTGCGAGGACGTCCTTAGAGCCGATTTCCAGCTGGTGAAGATGATCGTTTAGCTTGCTGAGCGACTCAACCACGCTCGCTGCGGGCTCGGCGGCGAGGAACGCTACGCCATTCGGGTTTATAGTCTTGCGATCCGTCTCGGTGGCTTCGATCACGACCTGCGCGCCTTGGAGCGGCAGCGCGCCCACCTGCACCACGGTGAGCGCGGGGAGCGGCAGATGTTTGTCTTGGAACATCTCGCCCGTGAGGTCGCCGACGCGCCGCAAGTCGCCCGATCCGGCGACGAAGGCGCGCAATTTCACGATGGTCCCGTGGCTTTCGTGCAACAGGTTTTTCAGCGCCTCGCGCGTCTGCTGCGAAAGCAGGCCCTTGGCCGAAAGCGGCGCTACGTGAAATGCCAAGCGGCCGGTTTCGGCGACCACGGCGTTGGGCAGTTCAGGCGGCAGCGCCAAAACCTGCGTCTGCTCGGCCTTCTTTTTCTTGGCGTCTGTCTCGGGCGCCACCACGGGGATGTAGCCTGCGTCAGGGTCGACCTTCTTGTTGCTTTGCGCAAAACCGCCCGTGGCGAGAAAACTGGCCAGGATGATCAGCCACAAATTGCGCACTTAGACCAACGATTCTAACAGAGCGCGCTGCGCAGGGAGGATGTACAGTGAAGGTTGGCGACCATCGCACCCCCAGCGCGCCCGCGGATCGCGCCGTTCCGGCGCTTCGCCTGGGCCGTACTCGGCTGGAACGTGCTGGTGATCCTGTGGGGCGCGTACGTGCGCGCCAGCGGATCGGGCGCTGGATGCGGCAGCCATTGGCCGCTCTGCAACGGCGAAGTGGTTCCGGTGGCGCCCGCCATCCAGACCATCATCGAATTCACGCATCGCATGATGAGCGGCGTAGCGCTGGCCACCGTGGTGGTGCTAGCGTGGTGGGGCCGAGCCCGGTTCCCGCGCGGCCATCACGCGCGCAGGATGGCCTTTGCTTCACTGGCGTTTCTGATCGTCGAAGCGCTGCTGGGGGCGGGCCTGGTGCTGTTTAATTACGTCGACAAGAATCAATCCGCCGGCCGCGCGTTCTATCTTTCGCTGCATCTGGTGAACACGCTGTTGCTGCTGGGCGCACTGGTGTTGACCGCCTGGTATTCTCGCGATGTCGTACGTCCTGCTGGACGCTCCTCTTCCTGGATCATGGCGGCGCTGCCCATCGCCGCACTGGTCAGCGTCACCGGCGCAATCGCCGCCTTGGGCGATACGTTGTTCCCCGCGGCGTCGCTCGCCCAGGGATTGCGCCAGGATTTTTCGAGCGCGGCGAGTTTGCTGTTGCGCCTACGCGTCCTGCACCCGGCACTCGCGGTTCTGGCGGGATGCTATTTCGTCACCATCTCGATTCTCGTCATCCGCTCCCGACAAAACGCGACGGCGCGAAAAATCGCCGTCGCCGTGACGGTTCTGGCCCTCGTCCAGCTCTGTGCGGGCGCGGTCAATATTCTGCTGCTGGCGCCAGTCTGGATGCAGATCACGCACCTTCTGCTGGCCGACCTGGTCTGGATATCGCTGGTCTTGCTGGCAGTGGAAGCAAAACTGCAGTAAGCCACCCGGCGAGGAGCCGGATGACTGTCATCAGCGCAAGCGCGTCCCTAAGTGGGCTATTTGACAGGGTTTATTCCGCGCGCCACGAAAAACAGTTGGACCGGCTGGTGATGAACCTCAGCGTCGCGGGGTTTATCGCGCATCTGATCCTGGTCTTTCTCGCGCGCAACCTTTCCTCTCCGCCCGCGTTTGTTGCTGGGGCGGGGAGAACCTACCTCGCGGCCATTTACACGCCTTTCAGCTTCATTTTGTTCTACGAAGTCCTGATGCTGATCGCCGCACTGCCCGAATCCACCACGCAATCCATCGCCAAGCAGTACGAGATCGTCTCGCTCATTTTCATTCGCAGCTTCTTCAAAGACATCGCCGAGTTGCACGGCGTGAACGAGCTGGTGACGCTCTCGCCCGATACTTGGCCGGTATTGCTGAACGTCAGCGCCGGCCTTTTGATGTTCCTGCTGGTCACGCTGTTCCTGCATGCCGCGCGCCGCCGCACGGACGAACGCCGATCGCCGTCCGAGTTGGCCGAGCTCGACAAGTTCGTCGAGCGCAAGAAAGTCATTGCCCTGGTCCTCACAGTGGTGCTATTGGCCGTGGCCGTCCAGCGCGTCATCGAGTTCCTGTTAGGCATGCAACCGGACAACGTGAATTCGTTTTTCTACACCGACGTCTTCACGGTGATGATTTTTACCGATGTCCTGATCGTGATTCTCTCGCTTGCCGTTTCGGACCGCTACGAACTCGTCTTTCGAAACGCCGCATTCGTGATTTCGACTATCTTGATTCGTTTGTCCTTGACCGCGAGTTATCCTTTCGGGGCCGCGCTCGCGATCCTGGGCATGCTTTTTGGCATCGGGACCCTCCTCATTTACAACTATCACCTGGATCTCGGCGCGCGGCGCTGGTCAGGAATGAAATTCGAGAAAGGCTGAGACAACTCGCTCCGCCAATGGGCCATGGTTGTTCCCTGAATTGCCGCGCCCCAGATCGTGCCCTGCGCCTTCGATTTCGAGCAACCGCACTGGCGCGGGAATCAGCGACATCGCAGTTTTCAACTCTTCGGTGGTCGCGAATGGATCGCGCGATCCATGCACGAACAATACCGGCGCCCGCAGCTTGGGGAAATGCGCCGTGCGCAACTGCTCGGGTTTGCCCGGTGCATGCAAGGGATAGGAAAGCAGCAGCAGCCGGTCGGCCACTTCAGGACTCTCCGCCGCCAGCATGCTGGCCTGACGGCCGCCGTAGGAAACGCCGCCCAGCCAGATTGGATCGGGCTGCTTCTTGCGCAGCTTCGCGATTTCTGCACGCAGCCCTTCGCGGTCGCGTGCGGCATCGCCCGGACGCGGCGGCCCCTTTGCGCGATCTTGCCGAAAAGCCAAATCGTAACGCACAACTTGAACGTTGTGCTCAGAGAATGCCCGGTCGAGTGCGACTAGTAGCGGTGCATTACGGTTCGATCCGGCGCCGTGTGTGAGTAACAGCTGAGTCACAAAATAGTAAGGGCCGTCGCGCTGGGGACGGCCCTTCGTCAAATTTTTTGAATCTATCCCGTCACATTACATAGGTCGATTGACATTCTCGGCCTGCAGTCCCTTGGGGCCCCGCTTCACCTCGAACTCCACCTCCGCGCCTTCCTCCAGAGTCCGGTACCCGCTCATCTGGATTGCCGAGAAGTGAACGAACACATCATCGCCGTTGGAGCGCTGGATGAAGCCATAGCCCTTGGCGGCGTTAAACCATTTCACAGTTCCTTTTTCTCTCACTACTTCTTCTCCTCACTTCTGATGCTGCGCGCTGTGCAGGCGTCGAACCCCGAGTGAGACCCTTCGAGTGCGAGCGCGCATATTCTAGATAAAACGGGACCATAATATCACAAGAGGTGAGGGAGTCTGCAAGAGGGAAATACGTATGGTTTCATGGAATTGGGCTTGGGCGCAGGCTGCCGGAAACCGGCGCTTGAAGCCCGCTGTTGAGGGATGAAAAACCCGCTGCGCACGCGCATGTTCGCCTGGTGGTACTTCACCATCGCGGCCGGGTTTGTCCTGCTGGCCCTGAACCGCTGGCTGCTAGGTCAGCGCGCTGGGCTGGTGCTGGCGCAACTGGCGGCGGCGCTGGCGTTTGCGCTGTTCGGCGCAATTTCGTGGGGTGGCAGGCAGGACTAGCGGGCGCATGCACGCCCGCGCGATTGGCGATTGGCCGGCCTGGCACTTTGTTGTTAATGAGTTAGCCGCGCAAGCGCCAATATCCCTCCAATCAAATAGAGCTCCGCAAAGCCACCAAAAAACTGTCACAATCCGAATTCCCTTTTCGGATAGCAAAAACGCTGCCGGTATAAGGAGCATGCGACGAGCGTAGGGGGAAATAAAGCGCTTCGAGAGCCTCGCAAGATGGTGGGTGCCGACAATCAGCCCCAGACCTAAAAGCATGCAAACAGTGCCGAAGAAGAGATTCATGCTGTGAGGCGCGGGTCGGGGATAGGATAGCCGATTGCGAAGTGATAGACCACCTGGCCATCTTCCGGTGCCAGATCGAGATATCCATGCACGGCGTCGTCGAAGAATGCGCCGATGCCAGTGGCTCCCAACCCGAGCGCTTCCGCGGCCAGGTACAGGCGTTGTCCGATGGCGCCGGCCTCGAAGTGCACGTAACGATAGCCGCGATCCCCGAACGCACGGGCGGCGCGATCGATATCGGCGATCATCGAAAATGCCACGCAGGCATTGCCCGCCAGATCCTGGCCGAGGCTCAGGCCCGCAGCCGCAAAGCGCTGATCGCCGGACTTGATCAACTCCAATTCCTCGT
>JASHQT010000645.1 GCA_030039005.1 Bryobacteraceae bacterium | reverse complement strand
TGGTCGGGGCGAGTGGATTCGAACCACCGACCTCCTGGTCCCGAACCAGGCGCTCTAGCCAGGCTGAGCCACGCCCCGAGGATGCCTCTAGTTTAGCATCTACGGCTTCGCAGCCGCGACCTGGAAGTTCAAAATGACGTGCTTGCGCGTGTCGTAGATGCTGACCTTTTTGGCGGGGGTAGTGATGTCACCGTGTTTGGCCAGCAGTTCGAAATTGATGTCCATGGGCAGATCGGAAAAAACGAAGCGGCCGTCGTCCTTAGTGACGTAATCGACCACGCTGGAAGTCTTGGTGTTTTTCAACTGCACGATGGCTTCGGGGAGCGGATTGTCGGAGGCGTCCTTCACCGTGCCGTCGATGGTGCGGGTGTTCGATTCTTTTTCGTCCTTGGTGCGGTTGTTCTGGAGAATGACGTTGGAGTTGTCGCCGCCCGGCGCGTTCTCATGCTGCGCGGGCGCGACGGACGCAAGAGCGAGCAGAAACACGGGCACGAACGTTCTGAGAGACATGCTTAAACGATTTTAGAACTTATTGAGCTCGGCGATGAGGGCCTTAAGACCCTTCTTGCGGTAGATCTGGGCCAAGCGCTGTTCTTCGTCCGACGGGGCGAGCACGCGCTGGAGCTCCGGGGAATCGAGATCGCCGCGCGTGGGAATCCACATGCTGCCGTCGGCGAACTCGACGCTCGAGACGAATCCCGTCATGCCTTCGATTCCCAGCGGCTGCGCGCCGAGCTGCGGAAACTTCAAAGTAGCGTCTTCGAGGATCTGCCGCTTCTGGCCCGGAGCCAGATTGAGTTCGGCGGGAACCGAACCGGCCAGGAATTCGCGGCCGGAATGATCGTGCAAGATCCAACCGACTTCGAGATAGCGAATGGCGCGCTCGGAACGGTTCTTGACTTCCAGGCGCGGGGCCCGCGCTTCATTGCCCGCGATGCGCGCCATACCGCCCATGGGTTCAATCGGCGAATCGGGCAAGCTTAAGAAGGCGAACTGCACCTGCTTTTCAGGCTCGAAGTTGGTGGCGCGCGCGCCGCGGACCACTTCCACGTCGAGACTGGGGCGATCGGCCTGATGGGTCAAGCTGGAGAGCATTTCCTCGCGCAGCTTCTCCGGGCCACCGGAGGCGAGGATGGATTTGAAATAGCGCCGGTCTCGCCGGGCTTCGAATTCGTCCCGCGTCAAGGTGCGGCGCGAGCTCAGTTTGTCGGGACCATAAAAGCTCAGATCTTCGAATAGCACACCGTCGAGGCCGATCTCGACCGGGACGCCGGAAGAGGCCTGTACGGGGCGCAGCAGACGCAGATCGATGCGCACGGGGAAGCTTTCCCCGGGGGCGACGTTGAGACTGGTGACGGTGACCGACCCCTTGCCGCCCGGCGTGACGTCCTGCGCGGTGACGACCAGCGTAATGCCGCGGATCTTCCGCTGGCTCGAGTTGCGCAGCGAGAGCGCGGCGTGGACATCGATGAGCATGGCGCTGCCGCGGGCGATTTCGCCCGATTCGCCATAATCGGCCGAGAGCAGGACGACGGGAGAATCGGCGGGAAGATCGATCCTGGGAAGCGCCGCGGCGAATACGACGCCGTTGACCGGAATCAGGAAAAGAGCGGCGGCTCTCCCGATCAGGCCGAGCGCGCTACTGCTGCGCATAGTACACCTTGGTGGTGGTGACCTGGCCGGTATCGGCATCCACGTAGCGGACGCCAGCCGAGCCGTGCATATCGACGGAAACCGTGGCGCCGTCTGAGCGCGGGAGCAGCGAGAGCGCGCGTCCGTTCTCGCGGACCTGGATGCCGGAGGACGAAGCTTCGATGACGACATCCTGCGGCGCCGGGCTGGCGGATGCGGAATGGATCCAAGCGCCGATGCGTTCGGTGCGGATGCGGTTCAGCGAGGCGAGCAAGTGATCGGCCTGCTGCGGCGGAAGACTGGTCCAGAAGGCGACGGCGAAAATCACCAGCGCGCCAGCGGCTACCAGAGCTGCATTACTGATGTGCAAGCGACGGCGCAGCCCGGATTTGGCGTGGAGAGGTTTGTCGAACCCGGCGATGGCCTGTCCGGCGTCGAGGCCGACGCGGATGTTGGCGGTCATTTCCTGCGCTAAGCGCTCCCAGTTCAGGGCGTTTGGAAAAGCAGGCGATTCGGAGGCCAATTGGCGCAGTTCGCTGGAGGCATCGCGCAGCGCCTGGATTTCGCGCCGGCATGCTTGGCAGCGGGCGGCATGGCGGGCGATCCGCCAGCGCTCCCAGCGGCCGAGATCGCCGCCCGAGAACAGCGCGAGTTGTTCCGGCGCGGGGTGTTTCATGAGGCGTTCCTTGGATCCGCGGGCCTTGGATCTGCGGGCCTTGGGCCCGCTGGCCTGGGATTGGGATGCGAGGCGCGGCGGCTGCGCTCCATGTACCGCTTCATTTTAATGCGCGCATTGGCGATGTGGGAGCGCACGGTGGCTTTCGAGCATCCCATCTGCTCGGCGACCGTTTCGGCGGGAAGGCCTTCGACATCGCGGAGCAGCAGCGCGGTGCGCTCGCGAACGGTGAGGACGGCGAGACCTTCTTCGAGGTACGAGCGATGTTCGGAACGCAGGACGGCCTGTTCGGGCGTGGCGGAGGGCTCGCTTAAAGGCTCGACCAGCGTGTCGATTTCGCAGAAGTTGACCTTGCCGTTGCGGCGCAGGAAATCGATGGCGGTATTACTGGCGATTTTGGAAAGCCAATGGGCGGCTTTATCGAGCTCTTTAAGCTGTTCCTGCCGCTGGAGGGCCTTGATGAAGGCTTCCTGGGTAAGATCCTGGGCGTCGTCCACGTTGCCGACGATGCGATAGATGAGGCGGAAGATGCGGCGTAAGTGTTCGGAAAAGAAGCGGTTTTGGAGGTCCCGCTGAAGTTCGTGGGCGGCGTCGAGAGCGGAGGGGATGGAAGGGTCGCTCATGAACGCATCATTTATGACCGCGGGTCTCACCGCAGGTATGAC
>JASHQT010000644.1 GCA_030039005.1 Bryobacteraceae bacterium | reverse complement strand
GCCTAGGCCGAGAGCAATCCACCGTTACCGATCCCGACGGCCGATACACTCTGCCGTTGCCGAGTTCGGGACAATACCGGGTTCGTGCAATTCTTCCCCCCTACTCGTCCGAGGCTGTGGACGTTTCACTCACCGGCGCCTGCGCCGTCCAGGATCTCGCGCTCCACATCGACAACACCATCTCCGGACACGTATTGGACGAGAATGGCAAGACCATGAAGAAAGCTCGCGTCGGCCTCATCGATCTTGATCGGCCCGCTTCGCCCGAGGAGCCGCACGCTTGGTTCCGAGATGCATACACAGAGCAGGCAGATGCCAGCTTCCAATTCAGTAACGTGCCCATCGGTCGGTACCTTCTAATATTCAATCCTGATGGACCTCGGACCCGCGGTATCGAAGCGGGGCTCCTCGACGAAAGCACGTTTTACCCGATGGGAAGCAATCGAGCGAACGCGAAGGTCATAGAAATCAGGTCTGGCGGCGTTCACCTCACCGGCCTGCATCTCTCCGCCGGTAAACCGGTAGAGTTCCGAGACGTAACGGTTCGCGTGCACTTTCCTGATGGCGCTCCAATGGACACCGCGCAGATTCGATGCGTCGCTTCGCCCGTTCACCCCGGGGAACTGCCTTGGGTATTGGAGGAATATGTCATTCACGGGCAGGATGGGACGCTCAACTTCTCTGCGCCCGCAAATCGCCAGCTCCAAATTACCGTCACGGACGCATATGGGCGCGACCTCAAGGGGCACTACGCCTCTACGCATGCGCCGGGCAGCGCGCCCATCGACCAGGAGTTCGTTGTTACACCCTGATCGGCCGCCGCCCCGTGCTAACATCAACATAAGTTTCTCCGCATGATCGAAATCCTGCCTTCCATCCTCTCGGCCGATTTTGCGCACCTAGGCGATGAAATCGCCAAGGTCGAGCGCGCTGGAGCTTCGTTTCTGCACGTCGACGTCATGGACGGACATTTCGTCCCCAACATCAGCATCGGGATCCCGGTGGTCGAATCCATCCGCAAGGCCACGCGCCTCAAGCTGGATGTGCACCTGATGATTTCCGACGCCGATAAATACGCCCCGGAGTTCATCAAGGCCGGCGCCGATTACCTGCTCGTCCACCAGGAAGCCTGCACGCATCTCGATCGCACGCTGCGCATGATCCGCGACGAAGGCGGGCGCCCCGGCGTCGTCCTGAACCCCGCCACGCCCCTGATGATGATCTACGAGGTCCTCGATCTGGTGGATCACGTGCTCATCATGAGCGTCAATCCGGGGTTTGGGGGCCAGGCATTCATCCCCAACGCCCTCAAGAAAATCCAGGCGCTCGCGTGGCGCCGCAAAGAGTTAGGTTTGAACTTCAAGATCGAGATCGATGGCGGCGTTTCCGCCGAAAACGCCGGGGAAATCACCCGCGCCGGGTGTGACTGGCTGGTAGCAGGGTCTTCGATTTTTCACACCCCGGACCCCGGCCAGGCGTTTACCGAGTTACAACGCGCGGCCCGCGAAGGCGTGCTCGTAAAGGTTTAAGATATTAGGGTTGGATATGGCATTACGATACTTACCTACTGTGCTTCTGGTGGCTGGGCTCACCACATCCTGCGGCTTCAAGGCCAAGAAATACGACGACCCCATCACCAAGGACACCAAGCAGCCCGACAAGGTCCTGTTCGACAAGGCCATCAACGATATTGAGCACGGCCGCTATGAGATTGCGCGCATCACGCTCAACACGATGATCAACACCTACGATCAGAGCGAGTTCCTGGCCAAGGCCAAGCTCGCCATCGCCGACAGTTGGTTCCGCGAAGGCGGCGCCGCGGGGCTGGCGCAGGCCGAAGCCGAGTACAAGGACTTCATCCTGTTTTATCCCACCATGGAGGAAGCGGCCGAATCGCAGAACAAAATCTGCCAGATCCATTACAAGCAGATGGATAAGTCGGACCGCGATCAAACCCAGGCCATCCGGGCCGAAGACGAGTGCCGCGCTCTGATCACGCAATTCCCCAACAGCAAGTACGTGGAGGAAACCAGGCAGCTATTGCGCAACATTCAGGAATCGATGGCGGAGAGCGAATATCTGGTGGGCAGCTTTTATCTGAAGCGCGGCGACAATTCCGCGGCCGTGAACCGCTTGAGCCATCTGGTGGATCAATATCCGCTTTATAGCAAAGCCGATCTGGCGCTTTGGGAAATGGGCGAGGCTTATGGAAGGCTCGGCAACCGCTTCCGCAAGCAGGAAGGCCAGGCCTTCGCTCAGATCGTGCGTGATTATCCTCTGAGTGAATATGCCGACGACGCGACAAGGAGGCTGAAAGAACTCGAAATGCCGGTTCCGGAGCCCGATAAAGCGGCCGTTGCGCGCATGCAATACGAAAAGGACCATCGCACGAAACTTGGCATGATCACGCGCGATACCATGTGGCTGCACCGCAATCCGGACATGAGTATGGCAGCCAAGACCGGCGATCCGGCCATGACCAACTTGCGGCCGTCCGTTCCGCCCTTGGTTCCGCAACCCGCGGGTGCCGCAGGGGCGGGCGGAGTCACCGACGTGACCGCCGAGCCGGTGGGCAACTCTTCGGCTCTCGACAACAAGCCCGATGCTCGCGCCAATCCACCCGCGCAGGGTCAAGCCGCCGAAGGTCAGACCGCGTCGGGTCAAGCAGAACAGGGTCAAGCCGCACAAGGTCAAGCTGCGTCCAGTCAGGCCGCGCAACCGGCCTCGCAAACTCCGGCTGACCAGCCCAACGCCAAGAAGAAGAAGAAAAATAAGAAGCAACAGCAGCAGCAGAACGCGGCGCCCGCGGATAGTCAGCCGGCTTCGGCGCAGCCCGCTCAGCCCTCGAGCACTGCTCCGCCGTCGAATCCGGCTCCGCCATCGAACTGAATCGATGAGCCGCATCCTGCTGGCTGACGACAGCCCTCACGCCCAGCGCATGGGCGAGCGCATCCTGCGCGAGGAGGGCTTTGAGGTGGTCAGCCTCACCGACGGTAACGCGGTCATGGCGCGCCTGGCCGATGTCGACCCCGACGCGATCATGGCCGATGTCTTTCTGCCCGGCAGGTCTGGTTTCGAGCTTTGCCGCTACGTGAAAGGCGAGCCGCGTTTCAAACATGTGCGCGTGGTGCTGACCGCGGGCCTGCTCGAGCCGTTCGACGAAGACGAAGCCAAACGCGCCGGTTGCGACGCCATCATCAAGAAGCCGTTCGAGGCTTCCCGGGTGATCGGAATCATCCAGCCGCTGGTCAAGGAGGCGCAGGATGCCCGCAGCCATCCTGCTGAGCAGGCCGCTTCCGCGCCGCCGCCGGCTGTCGAACCGGCGCCGGTCTCATCGCTCGAGCCACCGAAGGCCGTCGAAGCAAGCTCCCAGCCGGCGCCGCAGGCCGTGCCCCCGGAAATCGATGCCGAGCGCGTGCGCGCCGCCGTCACCCTCGCGCTGGACGCCGCTCTGCCCGCCATGATCCAGGAAATCACCGAACGAGTCCTGATAGCATTGGGACATTAGCTCGTAACGAGCTTAGATCGCATGCCCGAAAACACCTTCGATATCGTCTCCAAAATCGACCTGGCGGAAGTGAACAATGCCGTCCAGCAGGCGCTGAAGGAGATCCATCAGCGTTACGATTTGAAAGATTCCAAATCCGACATCCAGCTCATCGAGAAGGACCACAAAGTCGTGCTGGCCAGCGCCGACGAGTTTAAGCTGAAGGCCATCACCGAGGTGCTGGAGCAAAAGCTGGTCAAGCGCAAGGTCCCGCTGAAAGGCCTGAGCTTCGGCGCCATCATACCGGCGGCCGGCTCCAGTGTTCGCCAGGAAATCACGCTGCAGCAGGGCATCGCCACCGAGAAGGCGCGCGAAATCGTGAAAGCGGTGAAAGACAGCAAGAAGAAAGTGCAGGCCTCCATTCAAGGCGATTTCGTGCGGATCTCCGGTAAGGACCGCGATACGTTGCAGGAAGTGATCGCGCTGCTGCGCGGCCACGATTTCGGCATCGACATGCAGTTCACCAATTACAGATCCAATTGATGCCCCGGCGCATCGAAAGCCTGTTTATCGAAGGTCCGGCGGGAAAGCTCGAAGCGCTGCTCGAAGAGCCGGAAGATCGGGACCCACGGTTCGCCGCCCTGGTTTGCCATCCGCATCCGCAGCACGGCGGGACCATGCACAACAAGGTGGTCTACCGCATCGCACGCGCGCTACGCCGGGCCGGCGCCGTGGTATTGCGATTCAACTATCGCGGCGTCAATTTAAGCCAGGGCGAATACGGCCATGGCGCCGGCGAACTGGAAGACGCCCGCGCCGCGCTGGCAGTGCTCGGATCGCGCTATCCGCAGCTTCCGTTTTCCCTCGCCGGATTTTCGTTCGGCTCACGCATTATCCTGCGGCTGGGCTGCCAGACCCCGGGCGTTGCGCGGCTGATCGCGGCGGGCTTTCCCGCAAACCTGTCCGACAGCCAGTCACTCGGACAATGCGGGGTCCCCAAGGTTTTCGTCGTGAGCACCCACGATCAGTTCTGCGCGGTACCCGCGATGGAAACCTACTTCGCGGGGATTCCCGAACCCAAGAAGTTGATCTGGATCGAATCCGCCGACCACTTCTTCAGTGACAAACTCGACGAGTTCGAGTCCGCAGTCTTCGAAGCTGGCTCGCGGGCGGTTCCGCCCTGTGCCGACTAGCTCGTCGCGTGACGGAGCTCGCGCTGGACCTTGCGGGCAGCGCGCTCGCTGATCAAGTTGGCTACCTTCGCTAGAAGACCGGGAACATCCTCGGGCGTGATCAACATCCGGGCCTGTTTCTGCGGTCTGCCGTGGGTAGGCTTGGCGTTCTGATAGGTGGTTACAATCGCAGTCGCTGGTTTGTAATCCATCATACGCGCATGAGCCAGAACTTTGAGACCTGCTTCGGGAGACTCCATCTGCAGGTCACTCAGCACCAACTGGTATTCCTGTTCTTCCAGTTTGCCCACCGCTTCAGCGGCGGAAGCTGCTGAATCCACATGATATCCGCTAGCTTCGAGCACGGTTTGCAGGGTTAAACGCGAGGTAGGATCGTCGTCTACCAGTAAAACTCGAGCGAGTTCAAAATCCATGCACCGATCACTTTCAGTCATTATTTTCATTCGGCGCCACTCGTCTCCTTAACGTTGCGCCCGGCACCGGAGCAAAACCCGCTCATCCTGTAAGCACTGCCAGGCGCGCTTCTAGGTATAGTTTAATCGATCCCTGCGGAAATGGAAGCACCGATTTTGGGGTACCAGGCAGGCCCTAGCGCGGGAAGACCCGCTGGAAAATCTGGTCTATATTACGTAACTGTTTGGAAACAGAGAAGGTAAAGTCCAGGAGTTCGCGGCTCAAGTACTTCGCGATAGTCGGGTCCTGTTCTATGGCCGAACGGAAATCACCGTCCTGCTCCCACGCTTTCATGGCGTGCGCCTGCACCAATCTGTAAGCTTCCTCACGTAACATCCCGGCTGCAGACAGGTCCAGAAGGAGCTGCCCGGAAAAGACAAGGCCCTTGGTGAGATCCAGGTTACGCCGCATCCGTTCGGAGGAAACTCGCAGACCGGAGATCAGCCATGTCGTGCGCGCGAGCAGGTAGTCGACGAGGGTGGTCGTATCGGGCAGAATCACGCGCTCGACCGAGGAATGTGAAATATCACGTTCGTGCCATAGCGCGATGTTCTCGAAAGCGGGCTGGACATTGCCGCGCACCACGCGGGCTAGCCCGCAAATCTGCTCGCAGGTGACCGGATTGCGCTTGTGCGGCATGGAGGAGGAACCCTTTTGGCCCTCCGAGAACGGCTCCTCCACTTCACGAATCTCGGTGCGCTGCAAATGGCGGATTTCCAGCGCGATTTTCTCGAGCGTCGCCGCCACCAGCGCGAGCGCGGCGACGTAGTTGGCGTGGCGGTCGCGCGAAATGACCTGGGAGGCGATCGCCGCCGGGCGCAATCCCAAGCGCTGGCAGATACGTTCCTCGGCTTGCGGGCCGATGTGCCCAAACGTGCCGACGGCGCCTGAGACCTTCCCCACGCGCATGCCCTCGGCGGCGGCGGAGAAGCGGGTGAGGTTGCGCTGGACTTCGTCGTACCACAGCGCAAGTTTCAGCCCGAAGGTAATCGGCTCGGCATGCATGCCGTGTGTGCGGCCGATCTGCACGGCGTCCTTGAACTCGAATGCGCGGGTTTTCAGCGCCGTGGCCAGATCGCTTAGCCCCGTGAGAATGACTTCTGAGGCGCTGCGGACCAGCAACGCTTGCGCGGTGTCGACGACGTCATTCGAGGTGAGCCCGTAGTGCAGCCAGCGGGACGCGCCCGCGTCGCCCGCCGCGGCGAGGCTTTCCGAAACCGCGGTAGTGAAAGCGATGACATCGTGCTTTACTTCGCGCTCGATCTCCTGGATGCGCTGCACATCGAAGGAGGCGTGTTTGCGCAACACGCGAGCAGCCTCGGGCGGAACGTCCTTGGTCTCGGCCAGGGCTTCGGAAGCGGCCAATTCCACTTCCAGCCACTGGCGGTATTTGTTCTGCTCGCTCCAGATTTGGGCCATTACCGGCCGCGTGTAGCGTTCAATCATTTTTCTTTAGCGGCTCATAACGCAGAATCACGCATCCGTTCGACAGCGGCCGCGCCTCCAGCAGTTTCATATTCAGCCGCGGCAGGCCGCGTCCAAACAGCGTCGCGCCACGCCCTAGCGCTAAAGGAACCAAGGCCAGCCTTACCTCATCAAAAAGACCCGCCTCGAGCAAGGCGCCGCATAGCTTTCCGCTGCCGAAAACAAACATGTTTCCGGGTGCCTGACGCTTGAGCTCACGCGCGGCGGACACTGGATCTTCCCGCTCGAGCGTTGTATTCGCCCAATCGGCGCGATCGAGGGTGCGCGAAAACACCGTCTTGGGCAGCTTATTCATAAAGCTGGCCACTTCGCCCTCCGCCGTGGTCCAATACGCCGCCATCCCTACATACGTCACACGCCCGAACAGTAGCCTCGCCGCCGAACGTAACTGCTCCCGAGAGAAAGCCTGCAGCTCTTCGGTGAAGAACGGATGAAACCAATCCGCGTCCCAGCTCTTCTCGCCTTCGAAGTAACCATCCAGCGAGATCGAATTCCAAAGGATCAATCTGCCCATGGCTCAGAAAGTAAAAACCTCGGACTGCTGTTTGGGCTCGGCCACTACTAGGCGAGGTTGAAACAACCCGCGGCTCGAGAGTGCCTCTTCGGCCTGCATCCGGACGGTCATCGGATGATTGTTATTCTCGCTCAGGTGACCCAAGACCAGCGTGGAGGTTTGCGAGTCGAGATGATTGCGGATGAAGTCGCAAGTGGCGTCATTCGACAAGTGGCCCATGCGCCCCATGATGCGCTGGCGCACCGGCCAGGGGTAATTGCCGTAGCGCAGCGTTTCCAGGTCATGATTCGATTCGAGGATCAGCAGATCGGTGGCGCGAAGATGAAACTTGACCGATTCCGTGATGTAACCGAGATCGGTGACCAACCCCACCTTGATGCTCTGCGACTCGAAGCAGAAACCGACCGGATCGATGGCGTCGTGCGGAACGGTGAAGCTGCTGACTTCGATATCGCCCACGGGAAAGCGCGTGCCGGCGCCGAAACATTCGAGTTTCGGGATGTAGTCGCCCCAGGGAATGGAGTTGGCCGTGAGGCGGGTGATGAAAATTGGCACGCCGAGCGCGCGCGCCAGCGCCACCAGGCCGCTGACGTGATCGGAATGCTCGTGCGTGATGAGGATGGCGTCCAGCTTTTCGGCGTCTTCGTTAATCGCGGCCAGGCGCGCGAGAATGTCGCGCTTGCTCAAGCCCGCGTCGACCAGGAGGCGCGTTTTTTCGGTGCGGATGAAAGTGGAGTTTCCCGAACTGCTGGTGGCGAGGACGCAGACCTGAATTATAGGGCTCCTCCCGGGGAAGCGTTCACACGAGTGTGAACGCCACGGTTATTCAATCGCTTCGGGCTCACGCTGGATGTTGTGCTCACCGGCGGCCTTCTTCTCCCAGTATTTTCGCAGCCAGGCTTCCCAGCTTCTGCCGGCCGCGGTGTCCCGCCCGGTGAAGGCCAGCGCCTGGATGTCGGAATACGCGATGGTGATTTTCGCATCGAAGTTCTTCGGGTACAGGCGGACGTGCGAATCGGCCAGCGTAGGCCCGTTCTGGCGGTCGAAAATGTAGCCTTCCACCTGGGTGCCGTTCTTGAGCGTGATGGTCACGTCGCCGCGATAATCGAAAGCTTTTTCCAGCGCCGCGCGCAGCTCTTCGTCGGAAGCCAACTGCGGGATCCAGCCTTCCAGATGATCGTGCGAAAAGCCGGGAACGACCTCGAGGTTTTCGGGATTCTGGATTTCGCTCATGCCTGCTGCGATTCGCCGGACGAAGGGAGCTGGATGTTGACGAACGGATTGTGCGAGTGCACCGGCCGCACCGGCTCTTCGAGCAGGCGCGCGGCGTCTTCGTCGCGATAAGCGCTGAACAGATACCCGCGCGCCATGGCCATGAAACCGCGCAGGGACGAAAACCCATCGTGGACGGCCGACGGTTCGTAGCCGCAATGCACCATGCAATTGGCACAGCGCGGATTTCCAGATTCGGCGCCGTACTGCTCCCAGGCCGTGGATTCCATCAATTCGTCGAACGTCTCGGCGTAGCCGTCCTGGAGCAGATAGCAGGGTTTTTGCCAGCCGAACAGATTGTACGTGGGGTTGCCCCAAGGCGTGCAGGCATAATGCCGCTTGCCCATGAGAAATTCCATGTACAGCGGCGATTGGTTGAAGCGCCAGGTCTTCTTGCGGTTGGAAAGAATCGCCTTGAAGGTTCGGCGGGTGCGGGCACGGCCAAGGAAATGCTGCTGGTCCGGCGCTTTGTCGTAGGAGTAGCCAGGCGCGACCGTCATGCCTTCGACGCCCAGCGCCATCATTTGATCGAAGAACGCGCGGACGCTCTTGGGATCGACGCCATCGAACAACGTGCTGTTGGTGGTAACGCGGAAGCCGCGCGCGACCGCCGCGCGAACGGCTTCGACGGCGATCTCGTAGCCGCCCTCGCGGCACACCGAGAAATCGTGATGCTCGCGCTCGCCGTCCAGGTGCACCGAAAATGTGAGGTACTTGCTCGGCTTGAAGAGATGCAGCTTTTCGGTGAGGAGCAGCGCGTTGGTGCAGAGGTAGATGTATTTCTTGCGCGCCACCAGGCCTTCGACAATTTTGTCGATTTCCGGGTGCATCAGCGGCTCGCCACCGGGGATGGAGACCACGGGGACGCCACACTCATCGACCGCCTTGAAACATTCCTCGGGTGAAAGGTTTTTCTTGAGGATGTGGGCGGGGTACTGGATCTTGCCGCAGCCCGCACAGGCCAGGTTGCAGCGGAACAGGGGCTCGAGCATGAGAACGAGCGGGTAGCGCCGGCGCCCTTTGAGGCGCTGCTTGAGGACGTAGGTGGCTACAGTCCACATTTGCGAGACGGGAACGGGCATAAGACCTACTCGCCATTGTAGCGGGGGCGGAGCGAGAAACGGTAGGGGGTGGAGGAGGGTGATGGAGGCCTGACGCATTTTTTTTGAAATTCGGGCACGTCACTCGCGGGCGTACACGAATGGCGCAGTTTTGGAACGGAAAGACACTGCGAGCGAGTGGGTTCTGGGGTGTTGGGCTTGATTGGACAGTAACAACGGCGTAAGGAGATGCGGCGGGGCATAGGCCGGAAGTAATTGGGAGTGATCGGGAAAGGCTCCGGGCGCAGGTGGTAACCGGACGCTGCCAGAAGTGGTCCGGAAGAGAATCCGTGAAATTCCCGGCTATGTTAGGCTCAGGCAAGACGCATCGTTCAGTGCGCTTATTAACGTTTGGCCGTGATGAAGCGATCCACTGACAGGCTTGGCGAGATTTCGCGCGAGATGGTCTACGCGCTTCGCAGCTTGGCGCAGAGCCCGATGCTGGCGGCGGTTGCGGTTCTCTCACTCACCCTCGGCATCGGGGCCAATACGGCGATCTTCAGCATTGTCAATGCGGTGATGCTGCGCGCGCTGCCGGTCCGCAGTCCCGAGCGCCTGCTGTGGATCACTCCCGTGGATCGCCAGGGGCGAGATGCCAACCTTTCGGTAGCGGCGATGCAGCAGCTCGAGCAGCGGCAGGATGCGTTATCCGGCATGTTCGCTTGGGCGGGCGGAGGCCTGACGAATTTCGAGACGTCTCAAGCGGAATGGCGCGCTTCGCTCGACACCGTCAGCGGCAATTATTTTGGTGAGCTGGGTATCCAACCCGCGATGGGACGGCTGATCGGTCCCGGCGACGTACAGCTTGGCTCGGGGCCGCCGGCGCCGGTCGCGGTTTTGAGCTACGACTGTTGGCAATCGCGTTTTGGCGGCGATCCTTCGATCGTCGGCCAACAGATTCGAGTGGAGGGAGTGCCGCTCACGATCATCGGCGTGGCGCAGCAGGGATTTTTTGGTTTGATTCTGGACTGGAAATTCGATGTGGCGGCTCCTCTCGGCTATTCGGGCAAATTTCCCGCGGACGCGAAGCAGGCTTGGCTGATGAAGGTGGTGGGCCGGTTGAAGGATGGCGTAACCATGGAGCAGGCGCGAGCCCAGATTGCGGCGGTCTGGCCAGCGGTTCGCAATGCCACTCTGCCGGATAGTTACGCGGGCGAACGAAAAGCTGCGTACCTTTCCCAGGGGATCGCCGTTGCTCCGGCGGCGACCGGAATTTCCTACCAGCGCGACCGGTTCCGGCGCGCTCTGATGGCCCTAATGATTTTGGTGGCATCCATTTTGTTGATCGCATGTGTGAATCTGGCGGGACTGATGACGGCGCGCGCGGCGGCAAGATACCACGCGAGCGGCGTTCGAATTGCACTGGGAGCGTCCGCCTGGAGGATTGTTCGGCAGGGGCTGGTGGAAAGCGCTCTGCTCGCCTTTGCCGGTGCCGGCCTGGGCGTGATCCTGGCGTATTGGGGCAGCCACTCAATCGCGCACATGGTTTGGAGCGTGGAAATGGGCGCCAGCGTTTCGCCGGACGCTACCGTTCTGGCGTTCACCGTGGTGGTCGCGGTGCTTACGACGATCCTCTCCGGCCTCGCACCTGCGTTGCGATCGGCGCGTGCCGATCCCTTGGCGATGTTACAGCAGAGTTCGCGGGGCCTGGGCGCGGGTTCGCCGCGTTTAGGCCGGCTGCTGATGATTGGGCAGATCGCGCTGTCGTTCATGTTGGTGGTGAGCGCCGGACTCTTCGTGCGGAGCCTGGAAAAGCTTCGGACCGCAGACGTGGGGTTTCGCCGCGACCATATTCTCACGACGCAGTTATTCCCGAAATCCGATGTGCTTCGGGGCACAGAGGCATGGCCGTACTATCGGGATCTTCTTCAAGGGATCGAGCGGCTGCCGGGCGTCCGGGCGGTGAGTCTGTCGCACATGGGGCCGGGCTTGCCTTACGAATATAAGGAGTTGGTTGCACGAAAGGACGGCAGCGAAAGACCGGCATCCGCCGTGCGCGATTGGCTGGGACCGGGATTTTTTCATTTGATGGGCATGCGATTGCTTGCGGGCCGGGAGTTTGAGTGGAGCGATCAGCCAGGATCGCCGGCGGTTGCGGTGATCAGCGAGTCACTGGCAAAGGCGCTGTTCCCGCGCGGCGATGCAGTGGGCCAATCCATTCGGATCGGAACCAATCGCGAAGATGAAAATAGACAGATTGTCGGAGTAGTAAACAGCGCCAGCCTGTGGATGATTCGCACGCATGAGCCGATGGCCGTCTATGTTCCATTAGCGCAGTCGTCTCAATTGTTGAACTTCAGTACGCTGATCGATGTCTGGACAGCGGGAGACCAGAGCGCATTGGCGGGCGCGGTTCGCCGCGAGGTCGAATCGAAGGGCCGGCAGGTCGTGATTAACAGCGAGTCTGTGACCGGCCGAATCGACAGGATACTGACGAACGATCGTCTGATCGCCGGGCTTAGCAGCTTCCTGGGCGTTCTCGCGATGCTGCTGGCGGGAATCGGCCTATATGGTTTGATGTCCTATCAAGTGACACGCCGCACCGGCGAAATGGGCGTCCGCGTGGCGCTCGGCGCTTCGCCCGGATCTATTTTGCTGCTCATA
>JASHQT010000092.1 GCA_030039005.1 Bryobacteraceae bacterium | reverse complement strand
TACTTCGTCAGCATGAGCTATGCGGTCAAACTGGACGGCAGCGAGGCCGACGTCAAGAACGCCGACGGAGAAAAGATCGGTACGGTGCAGATCACTCGCGCCGGGCCGCTGCCCAATGAGCAGGACAGGGTGCCGGGCGGGCCTTCCGGCCGCTCCATCCATTCCAGGCAGCTTTTCTCGCGCTACTAGCGGTGCAGCGTGGGTTTCTTCGACCGTTACTATCGTCGTCCCCAGCAAGTGGCGCTGCGCCGGCTGAATTTTCAATTGCATCTATGGGCGGGAATTGTTGTGACACTGTACATGATCGTGATTGGAGTCACTGGGTCGATGCTCGTGTTTCGCCCGGAACTGGAACGGCTCTGCGGGCTCAAGCCCTGGCAGCAGATGTCTACTCAGCCGCCGGCGGCTGATATCGCGACGGTGGTCGACAATCTGAAGGCGGCTTATCCTGACGGCCGTATTGTTTCCGTGGACGCACCTGGCTCTCAGGAAGCGACGTTCGTCGCAGTCGTCACAGGCCGCGGAGGCCGAGCGAAAATAGCATGCGACCCCGCCGATGGCCGTGTACTTGGCGAATCGCCGCAAAAGCGTACTTGGTTGGATATCGTGCAGGAGCTGCACGAAACGCTGCTGATTCATCCCGGCAGCCGCGGACGCTTGTGGAACGGCGTTGGGGCCGTCGCGCTGCTGTTGCTGAACGTGACCGGCATGGTGATCTGGTGGCCGGGCGTCCGGAATTGGAAGCGCGCGCTGCAGGTGGACCTTGCGAGAAGTTGGCGGCGCATCAATTTCGACCTGCACGTCGCGGTGGGTTTCTGGACCCTTCTGCTCACGTCCATCTGGGCCGTGAGCGGAATTTATTTCGGCTGGCCGCGCCAGGCGTTTCTATTTATCGACTCGATTTCACGCGTCGTTTCCGCGCGCCCGCCCGCGATCACGGTGAGTTCCGAGGCCGATGCGCCGGAGCTGGATCTGCGCGCCCTGGTCCAACGCGCCAAGGCGCTCGACCCCGGCACTACATTGGGAGGCGTCGCGTTTCCCTATGGCCGGCGCGCCCCGCTCGCCATTCTGATGCGACGTCGTAACGCTCCCGGTTACGAATACGTGGATACGATGTACTTCAATCCGTACACCGGCGAATACATTTCCACGTGGCGCTACGGGGTGAATCAAAGCCTGGGTGATTGGATCGTCTGGCTGCAGGTCCCGCTGCACTACGGCACGTATTGGGGCTGGGGCGTCAAAATTGTGTGGGCCGCGGCGGGGCTGGCGATTCCGCTGCTCGCCATCACGGGCCTGCTGATGTACTGGAATCGCTCTCTGCGAAAGAAATGGAAAAAGCTTCACAAGCCCCAGCGGGCGTTGGCTGGGCCGCGCGCGTAGACTGGACCGCACTCTCTTTCTGTTACTCGCGGCTTCCCGCGGGCGGGAGCGGTGCCGGAATCGCCGCTCCGTCGGCGCGCGGATCGGAAGCAGCATAATTTACGCCGGTCTTCGAGTTGCGCAGGATCGCCTGGCCGCGGCCCATGGTTTCGACATAGGCACGCCCGATGCGGATCTGGTGGCCGCGTTCGGATAGTTGCTGCAACGTTTGCTCCGGTACGCGCGATTCGATGTAGACGTCGCAGCCGGGCGCCCCGCTCTTGAAGAAGCGCGGCGCCTCCAGGGCTTCTTGCAGCGTCATGCCATAATCCACGAAATTCGAGACAAACTGCGCGTGCGCCATCGGCTGGACTGCACCGCCCATGATGCCGAACCCGATATGCTCGTCGCCCTTTTCCATGAACGCCGGAATGATGGTATGAAACGGGCGCTTACCGCCCGCGAGCACGTTGGGATGCTTGGCATCCAGCGTGAAGCTCGCACCGCGATTTTGGAGCGCAAAGCCCATGCCTTCCACCGTGACCCGCGAGCCGAATGCGGAAAACAGGCTCTGAATCCAGCTTGCGATGTTGCCGTCCTTGTCCACGACAGTCAAGTAAGTTGTGTTGCTGCCGACCGGATCGCCGGCCTTGACGTTGCAATTCGCGCGGTTCGCGTCGATCTCGGCGGCCCGCTTGCGCGCGTATTCTTTCGAGAGCAGCTGTGCTACGGGCGCATCGTGAAAACGTGGATCGGTGACGTTCGCGTGCACGTCGGAATACGCCAGCTTCATGGCCTCAATGCGCTTGTGCAGCTCCGGCGCGCTGAAGGCGCCGAGCGGCGTGGGCGGCACGGTCTCCATGATATTCAGCATCTCGAGCGCAGCCATGCCCTGGCCGTTCGGAGGCAGCTCGTAAACGCGCCACCCGCGATAATCGATCGAAAGGGGCTGCACCCACTCCGGCGAGTATGAAGCCAGATCCTGCGCCGTCATCGTGCCGCCCAGATGTTCGGATGTTTTCAAAATCGCCGATGCGATTTCGCCCTTATAGAAAGCGTCCGGCCCTTGATCGGCGATCAAACGAAACGCATGCGCCATCTCAGGATTCCGAAACACTTGGCCGGGGTGTGGTGGCTTGCCGCCCGCGAGGAACACGCGCTTCGATTCGGGATTCGCCTCCATGCGCTGGACGATTGCGGGATCGCCCCAAACTTCGCTTGCGCCTTCATACACGGGAAAGCCTTGTTCGGCGAACGCAATCGCATCCTGGAACAGATCCTTCCAGGGAAGCTTGCCGAAGCGTTGGTGCATTTGGTACCAGCCCATGACCGCGCCGGGAACCGTCACCGTGTGGATGCCGTCCGCGGGCATGCGGTGAACGTCGTGCTGGGCGAGAAACGCGGGCGTCAGTGCTTTAGGCGACGGCCCGGACGCATTCAGTCCGGTGAGCTTTCCCGTATTCGCGTCCCAAAACATGACGAACAGATCGCCCCCCGGCCCCGTCATCATCGGCTCTGTGACCGCCAGCACCGCGTTGCAGGCGATGGCCGCATCCACGGCCGATCCGCCACGCGCCAGGATCTGCGCCCCGGTTTGCGAAGCCAGTACCTGGCTGGTGGCCGCGATGCCTTGCCGGCTGATGACAATGGAGCGCCCATAGCTGCGGCCCAGCACCTGTGGATACGTAATTCGACTCATGAAGAGGGAGAGCGCCAGAAGGCCGATCAGACGTGTCACGCTGCACTCGCGGCGATCAGCGCTTCGCGAATTGCCGTCCGCCCGCTTGATTCCAGCGTGCGCACAATCAGCCCGGTCATGTTCGCGACGGCGAAGCTCGCGCCGTGCAGGTTGCGATTCACCGGCACTCCGGGAATGGGCCGTGGATAAGGAGAGGCGTGAAACATTCCGTCATGATATCGAAAACCATCGCGCGGGCATGCGGGATCGGCCGCCACGCCGATCACCATCGGCAAACTGCCGGGCAAAGCTTCAGCCGCGCTCACCACCAACAGGTCTTCCAATGGGTCCTGGCCAATCGCGCGCACGAATCGATCGCGATGCGCTGGATTATGAGTGCCGAGGCTCAAATTCACCAGATCCATCGCGTTCCGCCGGCACCACTCAAGGGCACGAATAATTACATCGATGTTCGCCGCGAGCCTTCGATCGAATACTTTCACTGCGTAGAGTTCCGCGTGTGGAGCTTTCTCCCGAATCGCGCCCGCGACAGCCGTGCCGTGCCCCAACCGGTCCACCGCGTCGCCGCCTTCCCCAGTCGCGGTGATTTGCACTGCGCCGGCGATTTGGCCTACGTGCGGATGCGCGGCGTGAATGCCGCTATCGATGATCGCGATTTTCATTCCACCCACATCAGGGAAGCTCGGCGATCCCGCCGTAAGTCACGTCGTTATTCAGGTCCCAGGTCTTTTCGTATTTGAGCGTCGCGGCATCATACACTTCGATGTCGAATCCCGCACCGTAGATGTACAGCTTCTGGCCGTCGCTCGACATTCCGAAGCTGAAGCGCGTCCGGCAGGGCACCTCGGCTCGCTCAGTGACCCGATCGGTGGCTAAATCGAACTTCCAAAACTCGCATCGCTTGTTTTCAGTGCCGCCGCTGGTCACCACCGTGTAGGCCGACTTCTTGTCCGGCGTGACTTGCACTCCCGCCATTCCGGTGGGCGCGGGGCCGATCGGATCGTAGTCCACTTCGCGCGTCGCCAGGTTCAACCGCGCCAGGCCGAAGACGCGATTGTGCACGATCGGGTCCGACGAGTTGAAAATCGAAATGTGCATGCCGGGCTGGCTGAGCAAATCAAGATCGCTTCCCAAGCGGACGTTTTCGAGCGCGCCGAAATCCGGCTCGGCCAGATCCAATTCGTTCACCAGCTTGAAATCCGAGGCATCCAGGATTTTGATCTTCGCCCCGAACTGATAAAGATATTTTCCATCCGGCGAAACCTCGAACGAAAGCCGGTTGTTCTCCTGGTCCTCGGCGGGCATGTCCACGGTCTTCACGATCTTCTCCTGCTCCAGATCGATGACCGTGTACTTGGGAGGCTTCAGCTCAAAGTGTTCGGGCAGTTGGTCGATCTCGCGGGTGACCGTATAAAAGAGCTTGCCATCCGGCGATACCGCTCCGCCGTGGAAGCGGAACTGTTTCGTCGCGGTGTTGAGCACGAAATGATTCACTACCTGGCGCGCCGCAACGTCAATCACCTCGATGCCGTTATGATCGATGGTGGTCACGTAGATCTTCTTGTGGTCCGGCGCGAGGCGGATGGACATGGGCGTGCCGGTTTGAAGCGGAATCCGGTCGACGACCTGGCCTTTGGCTTCATCGAAGACCAGAACGGCGTTGGGATACGCCGGAAGATACAGCGTGCCGGCGCTGGCCGCGCCCGCGAACAAGGCCATCGTATACAACCAAAGAAGCGGCGCTAATCGTTTCATACTTATTGTAAGGTTACGATAAATTGCCGGGTCATCGCACCATGTACTTGGCGACGGCCCTCTGCGCCGGATCGTCGCTAGCCGCAAGCGTTTCGACCACTCCCGCCCGGTCCTCCGGCTTGCGATTCTGATTCAGCTTGAATTTTCCTTCGAGCTTTTCGATCCTGATCTCGAACGCCACGATTTCATTCAGCAGTTTCTGCACCCACGCGGCGCCGGGATCGAAATCCCATGGCCGCTCGAAGGCAGCTTCCTGCTTGGCCGTCAGGTCTTTCAACAGCGCGATCATCGCCTGTTTGTTTCCGATCTTCGGTGCGCCATAAGCGTGCACCACCATGTAATTCCAGGTCGGCACGTTGTCGGAGTTGACGTACCAGGAAGGCGAAACGTACGTGTGCGGGCCCTGGAAGATAACGAGCGCTCGCGATCCTGACTGCAAATCCTTGAGTTGCGGATTGCGGATCGCGATATGGGCGCGCAGCACGCCGTACGGTCCTGTGCGATCGATAAGAAACGGAATATGCGATGCGGTGAGTTCACCCGCCCCTCCGGTCACCACAGTCGCGAAATTGAACTGCTCCATGAAATCCTGAAGCCGGGGAATGTCGTCTACGGCAAAGGCCTGTGGCACATACATATCTGTTCATTGCAGCACATCAGTGGTTTGCAACATACGTGCAAGGTTAGATAAACTCGCTGCATGGCCGATTCGGCGAAGGAAAATCGCGTCACCCGGCGCGAAGCCGCGCAGTTGTTGGGCGCTGCGGCTGCTTCCCAGCTATTGGCCGGACCCATGCCTGCCGCACAGATGCCGGATATTTGCTTTCTTAGCGCCGTCGAAATGACGCAAATGATTAGCCGTAAGAAGCTGAGCGCGCGCGAAACCATGGACGCTCATTTGAAACAGATCGAACGCGTCAATCCCAAGGTGAACGCCATCGTGACGCTGGTAGCCGAACAGGCCATGGAAAAAGCCGGCCAGGCCGATGAAGCGCAAGCTCGCGGCGCAACGCTCGGGCCGCTGCACGGGCTGCCGATCGCGCACAAGGATCTGGTGGAAACCGCTGGCATCCGCACCACGTACGGCTCGCGAATTTTCAAGGATAATGTGCCCACGCACGACGCGATTCTCGTCGAGCGCATCCGCAACGCGGGGGCGATCTGCCTCGGCAAAACGAACGCGCCCGAGTTCGGCGCCGGATCGCAGACCTTCAACGCCGTCTTCGGCGCGACGAAAAATCCTTTCGATCTGACCAAGACCTGCGGCGGCTCGAGCGGCGGCGCGGCCGTGAGCCTGGCCTGCGGGATGATCCCGATTGCCGACGGCAGCGATAGCGGCGGATCGTTACGCAACCCGGCGGCGTGGTGCAACGTGGTCGGATTCCGCACCGCACCGGGACGCGTGGCGCGCGCCGCAGTGGGCGACGCATGGTCCACCATCGCGGTTTCCGGCCCCCTGGCGCGCAATGTTCCGGATCTCGCGCTGCTGCTGAGCGCGATGGCCGGCCCCGATCCACGCTGCGCCATTTCGATTACCGAGCCAGGATCGCGCTTCGCGGGAAACCTGGAGCGCAACTTCAAAGGCGTACGCGTGGCCTGGTTCAAGGACATGGGCGGTATTCCGTTCGACCCGCGTGTGCTCAGCGCTGTGAACGCGCAGCGCCAGGTTTTCGAAAGCCTGGGCTGCATTGTGGAAGAAGCCGAGCCGGATTGGGCCGGCGCGCTCGAATCCTACGACACGTTGCGCGCCTGGGGCTACGCGTCATCGCAGGCCGAAAACATTCGGCTCCATCGCGACCTGGTGAAGGACACCATCCAGTGGGAGGCCGCACGCGGCTCCAAGCTTACGGGCGCCGACATCGCGCACGCCCACACGCTGCGCAGCAAGGCTTGGGACAATATGCGCATCTTTCAGCAAAAGTACGAGTACTTCGTCGCGCCAAGCTCGCAACTGCCGCCGTTCGATGTGACAATGCCGTACCCCACCGAGGTCGCGGGGGTGAAAATGCACACATACATCGAATGGATGAAATCCTGCATGATGATTTCAGCGCTCGAAAATCCCTCGATCTCGATGCCCTGCGGCTTCACGCCGGAGGGACTGCCGGTCGGCTTGCAAATCGTCGGGCGCCATCGCGACGAGTGGAGCGTGCTGCAACTGGCGCAAGCGTTCGAGCAAGCGACGCCCTCCTTGCGCCGCCGGCCGCCCATCGCTTAGGGTCTTTAATCGCGCGACTGTGACATCAGCGCCGCTCCGGTTGCGTCCCCCAGCGGCTCACGCCGGTCGCGGCGCACCCATGCGAAAACCTGATATTTTACGCGGGGTGTTGCAGTCGCCCGCTCCGTGGATGGTGCGATGGAGGTCACCCGGCGGAGTTGTCGAATGGCAAATGCCGGCGAATATGTCGTTCCTTCGACACGCGGCCTAGGGCGCTGTCGGTTCATCAATCATTTACCGCTGGCAACCCGGATGCATCCAGCGCTCCTGGTAGGCAAATAGAACAGGAATCCGATGCCCAATCGACAAGAATTCGCCGATTTGCTTCAAACCAACTTGCTGGCGCTGAACCGCTTCGTTCTGGGGATGGTCAGCAATCACGTTGATGCCGCGGACATCGTGCAGGAAACGGCAGCCAAGGCGTTCATCCATTTCGCCGATTTCCGGGCTCAAGCCAAGTTTAAGACCTGGCTCATGAACATTGCGCTCAATGAGGTGCGCGGCCGGAGGCGGCGCGAAGCCCGCTCGCGGCTGTCCTATTTTGAAGCGGAGCAACTGGAGCAATTGGCGACGGCCACAGCGGGCGATTCGCCGTACCGGCAATATCAGGAGCGCGAGGCTAGCCGGATACTCAAGGACGCAATGTCGTCCCCGCACCCTGCCAATCAGGATGTCTTGCGCCTGCGGGCCTTCGACGGGCGTGACATTGTGGACACCGCGCGGCAGCTTTCCATCTCCGTACCCGCCGCGAAGGCACGCTATTTTCGAGCCGTCCGGCATCTCTCGCGCGAGTTGGTGCGGCGGACGCGAAGGCCGCTGCGGGCACCAGTCGAGGCGGCCTAGCTAAAGAGATTTCCATGTGAGCTGTTTGGGCGATGCTTCGCATCAGTGAAGCACTCTCCGGGCTGGGAGCCTGAGCACCTAAGCAATCCTCCCGGAATAGCTTCGCGAAATTCATGCCAGACGTCGCGCAGCAGTTCACGCCGTGAATCAATGAGGGGTTCGATGCGTGCGGCTTGCTTCAACCGGTCCAGCGGCCTGGAGAACCGTCACGCCGATCGATTCGTCACTTCCTGTACTTCAGACGGCCGGTCACTCAGGGAATCTTCGAAAACTTGACTGTCTTGGCGTATCCGACACGCGAACCGTCTCTTGCTGGATAGACGTCGATGCTGACGTGATCACCGGGCCGGTAGGTGTCAATCTTCCAGCCATTCATCATTTGCTGGTTCGGACTCGCCATGTACAGCTCCCAAGTCGCAGTCTTGCTCTCTCCTTTGACTGCAAGATAGAGCCGAACATGGGGATTGCTCCAGTCTATCTTCGAGATTTCACCGGTCAGGGTGATCGTTCGGCTGATGTCAAACTGCGTCTGCAGCGCATGATGCGCCTGCACGGCGAATTGAACGGACAACAAACTCACCAGCACCTTGGAAACAATTCGCGTGACCCTCATCGCGAAACCTCCTGCACCCGCGCGACGTAACAACCTGCTTAGCACTGTACTAGGCTGTTTCAACCAGGTCAAGGACCCATGTGGACCCATGTGGGCATGCCTTCGCCTGCCTCCAGCCGGATTTCCGGACCGGTGTCAGTCCGGCGGAAGACGATGCACCCGGCAGAAGGTGCGGAAGATCGAGTCAGCAATCGGGAAGGCCTTACTCATAGCGGAGAGCTTGCATCGGGTCTAAACGGCTGGCACGCAGCGCAGGCATCCAAATGGAGCCCAGGGCGACGCAGGCCAGGGCCACGGGTATCAGGACGAATGCCATAGGATCGCGCACGTTCACACCAAACAGAAACGCCTGCAAGAAACGCGTCAACCCAAACGCGGAGCCGATGCCGATTGCGACGCCGACAAATACCAGAGCCATGCCCTGGCGGACAATCATATTCCGAACCGCGCCGGTTTTCGCCCCCAGCGCCAAGCGAATCCCGATCTCTTGGGTACGCTGCTCGACCGAATACGCCATCAAGCCATAAATTCCGATGGCGGCAAGCAACAGCGCCGAACCGCCGAAAACTGACATCAGCAGCATGTTAAAGCGCTGGCGGGACGTCGAAAGGGACACAACCTCGTCCATGCTGCGAACGTCGGACACCGGCAGCCCGCTCACTTCACGCAGTTTCTCCTGTATCGCCGCGTTCAGAGACTTCGGCTCGACCCGGGTGCGAATGACCCAAGCCATGGGCGTGAGCCTCAGATTCAACTCGTTCAGCGCGTCGGGGACCTGGGCTTGGGGGACGAACATTTCGGGCCCTGGATCGCGATCGAGCGAGCCGTCGCGCGAATCGGCCACGACGCCGATAATCTGCCGAGGCTGTTCCGCCGCAAGTTCCTTCATGTTTTTCGCGCCGCCGCCAATGAGGATCTGATCGCGGAGTGGATCACCATTTTTCCAGTACTGCTTCGCCATGGCCTCGTTGATGATGGCTACCGGACGCGAAGCCCGGTCATCATCTTCGGTGAACGTCCTGCCGCGCTTGACGGGCATCTTGAAAACTTCAAAATATCCCGGCGAAACCGTTTTCCAGCCCCCTCCGCCGGTATAGGGGCTGTTGGGCGCAGGCGGACGCCCCAGGATATTGAAGGGCAGGCCATAACCGCCTTCGAGGGGAATGCAACAGGTAGCGCTGGCGAGTTCCACTCCGGGGAGCGCGCGTAATCGCGTAACACCATCGCGAACCATGCGCTCCACTACATCGGATTTGAGGAAGTGCGGCCCGGCCAGCGACATTCGCATTGTCAAGACGTTGTGCGAATCGAACCCGGAATCGACTCTGGCGAGCGCCATGGAGGTGCGAATCAACAGTGTGGCGCCAACCAGCAATAGCAAGGCGAGCGCAACTTCCGCAATCACCAGAAGCGAACGCGCCTTATTCTGGCGGAAGCCGGTGCCGGTACGCCCGCTGGCTTCTTTGAGGGTGGCGCTCAAATCGGAGCGCGAACTTTCGAGCGCGGGGATCAGGCCGAACAAGACGCCTGTGCCGATCGAAATCGCGATGGTGAAAAGCAACACGCGCCAATCGGCGCCGACGAGCGTTCCCTTCTCACCCAGACGAGGAAGGCCGGCCGTATTCACGGCCAGCAGTGCGCGGATTCCGGCCAGGCCGAGGCCCAGTCCGAGCGCACCGCCGGCCACCGACAGCAAGACGCTTTCGGTCAGCAATTGACGGATAATTCTTCCGCGGCCCGCGCCGATGGCCGCGCGAATCGCAATCTCGCGCCGGCGCGTGGTGGCGCGGACGAGCAGAAGATTCGCGACGTTCGCGCAGGCGATCAGCAGCACCAATCCCACGGCGGCGGACAGCACCAGCAGAATGGGGCGAACGTTGCTGACCAGCACCTCCTGAAACGGACTCACGCTAAATCCAGCCCCGGGTCCGAGCATGCGCGGAAATTTACGCTCGTAGTCTTGCGCGGAAAGCTTCAGCTTCGCTTGTGCCCGCGGAAGGCTAACACCTGGTTTCAATCGTCCGGCGGCGAGAAAATAGTGTCCCTGATCGGTCGTGTGCGGGTCGAGTTGGAAAGGAATCCAAACTTCGGGCGTCTGTCCGAATCCGGATGTGTCAAAGGCGTTCCCCACGATCCCAATTACGACGTACGGGTCCCCGCCCAGCAGGATCGTCTTGCCGATCAAACCTGGATCGCCGCCAAATCTGCGATGCCATAAACCTTCGCTGACGAGCGCGACCAGCGGCCCATGCGGGAGATCCTCGTCACCGGAAAACGCCCGTCCCCGAATGACGGGCACGCCGAACAAGCGGAAATAATCCGAGCTAACCTGCCCGGACTGCAGTTGCTCGGGCAACGTCCCGCCCGTGAGATTGACAACGCCGGTCCGAAACGCCGCCACATCCTGGACCACGCTGGTCTGCTCACGATAATGCTCGAATTTGGCGGGGGAACAGGCTGGACCGGAGCCTTGGGGAGACGTATTCATGAACAAGACCAGCCGGTCAGGATCGGGAAACGGGATCGGCTTCAGCAAAACCGCATTCACGACGGAAAACACGGCGATGTTCACGCCGATCCCTAGCGCGAGCGTCGCGGTCGCCGTCAGCGTAAATCCGGGAGTCCGCCGATAACCGCGCAGCGAGTGCCTGAGGTCGTCGAGGAGCGTATCCACGGGCGCAAGTTCTCCTTTATGGTATGTATGGACGCCGAAAATCTGAAAAGGTTCCTCAATCAGCCCCGGGCGGTTGGAGCAACGCTTCGATCATGACCGCTGACGGGTAGTGCGCTAAAAGATGGTTGAACGTTTGAGGGTGGCCGTGGCCAGAGTGGGAATTTCCCATGGGTCTTAGTGCTGACGAGCAGGACGTGGACGGTTCTTGTTCTTACAAATGCAGGGTGACTTACCGCAGCCAATACACAGCCCTTCGAGAAGGCGCTCTCCAGATTTTGCCCACGAGTACGAGACTTTCTTTCGGGGAAACTTCTTGTAGTCGGTATACTTGCGCCGCGCCATGCTTTCATGGTATCGCTCAAGCCGCCTCCAGCAGTTCGCGTACGCTCCAAACGTGATCGCTAATACCCGCTTCCATAGCGGGCGTGCAACGAAGCGACTTGTGAACGCGCCCAAAGTTGTACCACGTGTACCAGAGCACGACAGCCGCCCAGTGGTTCTCCCACTTCTTGCTGAAGCCATTCGTTAGGCGCGTGAAGCGACGAAGCCCCATCCGGAGTGATAGATTGCTACGCTCTACAATCGACGTGCAAATGCGATCTGGATCGGGTTGCCCCATGATCGGGACAACCTCGGTTGAGGCTACCTCTGCGGGGCTGTAGCGCGCCTCTCCCTCTTGGCTGGCACGGTAGACCTTGACGAGCTGCGCGAAGCCCGTCACGCGGTCGTGGAGGGTCGTGGTGATCGCGCTGCGATACGGGGCGAAGCCATCGGTCGTGATCTGGAACGGCGTCCGCGCTGTGACATGACGCAAGCCTTCAACAAAGACATCCGTGGTCGATTGGTCGCGTTTGGCCATCGCGATATTCAGCACCAATTTGCTGTGGCGTTCAATTCCAACAAACACGTAGCAGTCGCCAAGCGATTGGTTATCTTCAGGACGCAGGCGTTTCTGCTTCTTGCCAATGAAGCTCCACACTTCATCGCATTCCACGTCACGGACCTGGACGTTGCGGAGCTTCTCGGCCATGACGCGTTCACACTTCTCGCCGACCAGGACCAGCAGTTTCAGGATGGTTGTGTGATGAACTTCGGTCGCGCGTTCGACGCTCGAAACGCTATTTCCTTCGAGGAGCAGCCGGAGAACCATTTCGGCCTTCTCGATAGGCAGATACATCCCTTCAAGGCTGCTATCGCGGGCGTCCGTGAACACCCTGCGGCATTGGTTGCACTGGTAGCGCTGGCGATTAGCGCGCTTCCCAAACTTGCGGCATTCGGAACGGCAGTTGTGGCAGGTCACTGCGAATCTCCTTGAGATTCACAGCCAAAGTGCCGATAATGGGTTTGCAGGTCATTGCGGCTGTGGCTGTGATGATTGAGGCCCTGCCAGCAGTTAGCGCTGCAAGTAGGGCCGAAAAACTGGGGTGTCGGGTGAGATTCGAACTCACAACCGTCGCGCGACCAACGCACCGCTCTACCATTGAGCTACCGACACCGTAAGAACTGATGGCCATCGGAGTACGGTTTAGCGACTCGATTCCGATGGCCATCAGTATTAGCACCCCTCTAGTATCAGCCCTAAGACGATTCCGGTCAAGAATCATAATTTGTTTATAATCATGTGTTTAGCAAACTTTCAGCTATATGTTGCTAGGTCAATGGCGAGAGATTTGTCTTGAAAGTTAGGCTTACTTAGCCTAAACTGTTCTTGGGTAGCTGACACAAGATCGTCTAAAATGATTTCAGCGCACACACAAGCACACTAGCAAAGGTTTAACCGCATCCTGGTCGTCTGGCGAGCCGATAAAGATGCGTTGGGAGAAGCATAAGGAGACTCAATGGCAGATGTCCAAATCAGTGGAGTGATGCCGCACTACATTGATCCGACCGTGGAGCACGTCGGGGTCAGCAAACTGCGGCAGATGAGTGCCGCAAACCTAGGCAAACTCAAAAACATGTTGGTTGTGCGGGAAAACGATACGGCCCTAGCTGTCGTAATCCGCTATGAGCAATATCTCAAGATGCAAAACCAGCTAGAAGATGCCCTGCGGACGATCCAAGCGTATCAGAGCGATGGATTAGCGCAGGGCATGCAGGATGCAGCAATGGGAAAAATCAAGCGCATGTCGGAGGTAGACCCGACACTGTAATTACCTTCCCGTCCCTGGAGGCGGACCGCAATTGGCTCAATGGCAATTTGAACTCTGGATCACTGACACCGCGAGTGAAAATTACGAGGCGTGGAAGAAACTCGCCGATGCGGCGGTTTGTAGTTTTGAGGGACCGCTGCCCATGAATAGCGACTCACGTTTGCTACCAAGACTGTCAGCGATCAACCGTTTCGAAAGAACTCGCAAAATGCTCAGAAGCATCAGAAATCCAGAGCACGCTAGTTTGGACATAGGGATTTCTGGGCCTGCTCACTTTGTTCGGTACAGAGTCGAGCTTGGAACATGCATTTACTTCGCACGCGTCGCAACGACTCCGCCAGCCGTGCTCGTATATGCCGTATCCGATGCCCCGCTTGATCCATTTGTGATTCGTAAACTTGTGCTTTCTGGAAATGCGTACCTGCTCGAAAAGCTTGGCCTCCCTCCAATTGAAGTGGCCGGTGGGTACTACGTCAACTAAGCCATCAACCAACTTTTAGCGGACTACCCGCTGACGCAGTTGACAGCCTTTTCGATACAATCAGCGAAGTTCCATGCCTTCGTCTTCGGATAAAAGACTCAGGTCTTCCCAGCTTTTGAACCTGTCGCGCAGGGGTTTTCTGGCCACCGCACCCGCCCTGGCGTGCGCCGCCATCGTACAAACCGATTTCTCGAAGCTCCCGCCTTACGGGAACGGCACTGTCCCCCAAGGCATTCGTTCCCGGCACATCGCGGGAGTGAACGGCATGAACGTACACATTCTGGAAGCGGGCTATGAAACGCCGAACCGGCCCGCGGTGTTGCTCCTGCACGGATTCCCGGAACTCGCTTACAGTTGGCGGAAAGTCATGCTGCCTCTCGCGGCGGCCGGTTATCACGCGATCGCTCCGGATCTGCGCGGGTACGGCCGCACCACCGGCTGGGACGATTCCTATGACGCCGACCCGGATCCATTCCGCATCCTGAACATGGTGCGCGACGCGGTGTCGCTGGTCTGGGCGCTCGGTCATCGCTCGGTGGCGATGATCGTGGGCCATGATGCCGGCGCACCCATCGCTTCCTGGTCCGCGCTGATCCGGCCCGATATTTTCCGCTCCGTCACGATCATGAGCTCGCCATTCGAAGGCCCGCCTGCCTTGCCTTTCAACACGGCCAATGGCGCGCCGCCTCCGCGCCCGTCAATCACCGACGATGAGCTGGACGGCGAGCTGGCCAAGCTCAATCCGCCGCGCAAGTATTACCAAAACTATCAGCGAACACGCAATGCGGGTGACGACATGCTCCACGCACCGCAAGGTCTTCACGCCTTCTTCCGCGGCTACTATTACGCCAAGAGCGCTGACTTTCCAGGCAACCAGCCGCATCCCCTGAAGGCGCGCACCGCCGCCGAGATGGCTCAAATTCCCCATTACTACGTCATGGAGAAGGGCAAGGGCATGGCGGCGACCGCGGCCTCCTTCATGCCTTCGGCGGATTACATCGCGCATTGCAAATGGCTGACCGACGCCGAAGTGGATGTCTACGCGACCGAGTACGCGAGAACCGGATTCACCGGGGCTTTGCAGGGATATCGCGTGCGCCGCGGCTCCGATCCCAAGAGCATCGCCGAGATGCGTACGTTTTCCGGCCGCGCCATCGATGTGCCCTCCCAGTTCATCGCCGGAAAAAGCGATTGGGGCGTCTATCAAACACCGGGAGCCGTGGACAAAATGCGCGGCAGCGCTTGCACCCGGATGGCCGGATTCCATCTGGTGGAGGGCGCGGGGCACTGGGTACAACAGGAGCAGTCCGAGCAGGTGACAAATCTCCTCCTTCGGTTCCTGCGCGATTATTCGCGGTCCTGACAAAGGTCGTACGATCGGAGATCTCATCAATGTGGCCGGTCGCGGGATGTGCTAGCGGCCGGCACGATTCGGACGCCGAAGAACGTTGCCGGCTCGCTTGGAGTCCCGATCCACCGCCCAATACCTTGCACCTGGAGCGGATAGGGCGGGCCGCTTTTACCTGCCTCTTGAGCCGCGGGAAGTGGACTTGTTGCGCGGTGGTGCGCTAAATGAGGGACACAGATTTAGCGCACAACACCTGTTGCGCCGGTTTCCCGGAAATTCTGCTACGATCAGTACGATGATAAGTATTTCTCAGCATCCCGGCAGTCCCGCCTCTCAATGATTCCGTCCAGAAACTACCCGCCCCGCCGTCCCAGGGTCCGGGAAAATGTGAATGAAGCCATCCGCGTGCGAGAAGTGCGCGCCGTATTTCCGGACGGCACCGTCGAGATCATGCCCACTTTGGCCGCCGTGCGCAAAGCGCAGGACATGGGGCTCGACCTGATCCTGATCGCGCCGACCGCCGAGCCGCCGGTGGCCAAGGCCATGGACTATGGCCAGTGGCAGTACGAGAACAAGAAGAAGCAGCACGAGGCTAAAAAGAAACAGCATGTGATCCAGGTGAAGGAGTTGAAGTTCCGTCCCAACACTGACGATCACGATTACGAGTTCAAGAAAAATCACGCCATCCGGTTCTTGGGCGAAGGCAATCGCGTGAAGGCCGTCGTGCAGTTCCGCGGGCGCGAAATCGCGCACGTCGATCTCGGCAAGAAGCTACTGCTACGTTTCGCTCAGGACCTGTCGTCTCACGGGCAGATCGAAGGGCAGCCGCGGCTGGAGGGCCGCAACGCCCACGTGATCATCAGTCCGGTGAAGGCCGCTCCGCCGGTGAAGGAAAAGCCCAAAGGGCCGCCTCAGGCACCGCCGCCCCCGCCCCAGTAATTCCTAGTCTTCCTGGTATTCCTCGTATTCCTGAAGATTCCAGTTCCTGGAATCTTCAATAGAACAGGTACTTCTGCCACTGATCGTCGCTTTTGGCGAGCAGACGCATCAGATGCCGGCTGGTATGTAAACTGAACGGACGCGGCGCGCGCGCCAGCTTCATGCCCGCTTCTTCCGGAGTGCGGCTGCCCTTGCGATTATTGCAGGGATGGCAGCAGGCCACCAGGTTTTCCCAGGTGGTCTCTCCGGCGCGCGAACGCGGAACCACGTGATCGAGCGTCAACTCGCCGGACGGCATGGTGCGGTGGCAATACTGGCAGGTGTAACGATCACGCATCAAAATGTTTTTGCGCGAGAGTGCCCGCGTTTGGTGCGGGATGCGCCGGTATTCGAGCAGCCGGATCACCGAGGGGACGCGAATCGAATGGCGCGGCGAATGCACCTGCGACTGCGACTCCTCCTCGGCGGCAGCCACGCCTTTGAGCACCAGCACCAACGCCCGCCGGGCGGCGCAGATGTTGATGGGTTCATAGCTGGCGTTCAACACCAGAACCGGTTTGTGCAATCGATCAAGACTGGGCATCTTCAGATCTCCGGGAGGAAACGAGCGGCTCAACCGCCAATCGCCGGTCCGCTCGCGCCAAAGTCAAAAGCGTTACGTGCCGCGCTCCGGCCCGCTTCAAGGCTCGCGCGCAGGACGCCGCGGTGGCGCCCGTGGTCATCACGTCATCGATCAGCAGGATGGCCCGGCCATCCAGCCAGCCGCGATTCTTCGCCCGGCGCGAGGCCTGAAACGCGCCGGAAACATTGTGGCGGCGCTTGGCGCTGGTGAGCCCAGCTTGCGACGCGGTATTCTTGACCCGGCGGAGCGCGTGGCGCAGGGGGATGTGGGTTCGCCGGCTAATCTCGCGCGCCAGCAATTCCGCCTGGTTGAATCCGCGCTGCCAGCGTTTGCGCCAGTGCAGCGGCATGGGAACGATGACGTCGAAGTTCTGCTCGCGCGGAAGCGCCCGCCCGAGCAGCCGGCCCAGCGGCGCCGATAATGTGGGAATGCGGCCGTACTTGAACAGTTGAATCAGCTTACGCAGTTCGTTTTCATAAAATCCGAACGAATAGGCCGCGTCAAACCCGAGCGCGCCGCGCCGGCACAGCGCGCAGCGGCCCTGCTCGTCCAAGGGGAAGCGGCTTAAAAAGGGCGCGCGGCACTGGATGCAGAAATATTCCGCGGCAAGGGGTTCCGGTTTGGCCAGGCAAGCGCGGCACACGGGCACTCGCAAAAATTCTGTAAGCGGCTGCTCGCAAATGCGGCAATCGTCGGGAAAAATGAGGGACAGAAGCCGGGCGGGGATCGCTCGAACAGGAAGGCGCGCTAGCTCACCAGTAGCACTTCCTGAGAGCCAGGTACTGCTGAAGACGCACCTCCTTTAAACATCTAGTTTACACGATGTAGTGGCCCCTCCGGTGATGAATTCTCCGTTACGGTAGGAACCGTCAGTACCGGCCCCTTCGGAGCCGCGCGCGTCAGCAAGCGGACGGTTACAATGGAATCGAAAGCCGCGCATGCAGACTTTTTATATCGAGACCTTCGGGTGCCAGATGAACGCGCACGATTCCGAAAAGGTGATCGGGACGTTGCTGGCGCAAGGGTACCGGCAGGTGGCGAAGCCCGATCAGGCGGACCTGGTGCTGTATAACACCTGCAGCATCCGCGACAAGGCCGAGCAGAAGGTCTTCCATCGTTTGCAGGAGTTCAAGCGTTCCGGTAAGGACAAAATTTTCGGTGTGCTCGGCTGCGTGGCGCAGCAGGAGGGCGAGCGGATTTTCGAGCGCGCTCCGCACGTGAGCCTGGTGGCCGGGTCGGCCAGCTATGCCAAGCTCCCGGAAATGCTGGTGCAACTGGAGACCGGCAATCGGCGTGTGACCGGCCTTTCGCTCGATAACGACCAGGCTTTCGAAACGCCGTTCACCAAGCGCGACAACCCGCATCGCGCCTACATCACCATCATTGAGGGCTGCGACAAGGCGTGCGCCTATTGCGTGGTCCCGTTCACGCGCGGCCCGGAGCGCAGCCGGACGAGCGAAAGCGTGCTGAGGGAAGCGCGCGAGCTGGCGCGCATGGGCTACGTCGAAATTCAGTTGCTCGGCCAGAACGTCAACAGCTACCGCGATCCGTCACCGGCCGGTTGGGATTTCGCGCGCTTGTTACGCGCGGTCGGCGAAGTGGACGGGATCAAGCGCGTGCGCTTCACCACGTCGCATCCGCGCGATTTCGTCAAGGACATCATCGACGCGATCGATGAAAACCCGGCGCTGTGCAATCACGTGCATTTGCCCGTTCAGTCGGGCTCGTCCAACGTGCTCGAGCGCATGCAGCGCCTCTACACGCGCGAGGAATACATGCGCCGCATCGAATGGATGAAGAACGCGCGGCGCCAGATCTCCATCACCACCGACATCATCGTGGGCTTTCCCGGCGAGACCGAAGCCGACTTCGAGCAGACGCTCGCGCTGCTCGATGAAGTCGAATACGACTCGCTGTTCAGCTTCAAATATTCGCGCCGCCCGAATACCGCCGCGCTCGATCTCGACGATCAGATCGGCGAGGACGAAAAAGGCCGCCGCTTGACTATCCTCCAGGAAAAGCAGCGCGCCATTCAGATCCGCCGCAATTCCGAGCTGGTGGGCAAAGTCGAGGAGGCCTTCGTGGAGGGTTATAATCAGGCCACGGGGCAATGGATTGGGCGCACCACTCAAAATCGAACGCTCAACTTCGTGCATGCTCAACTGGGGCCGCCGCGCGAGGATGCCACTCTCGCCGGCACGTCGTGGAACGTCCGCGTCACCCGCGCGGGACCAAACTCTTTGGCAGGCGAGGCGGTAGTCTAAAGGGGGACCGTATGGAAGTCGAAATGAAAATCCGCGGATTGATGATGGATCCCGTCACCAACATGCCGATTGTGGTGCTCAAGGATCTCAACGGGAACACCATCTTGCCGATCTGGGTGGGGATCTACGAGGCCAATGCCATTGCCCTCGAGATCGAAAAAGTTTCGACGCCGCGCCCCATGACGCACGACCTCATCAAAACCCTTCTGCTTGGTCTGGGAACGGGCATCCGCAAAGTGGTGGTGAGCGAGTTGAAGGACGACACGTTCTACGCCGTGATCTGGCTGGATCGCGATGGTGAGTTAATCAGCGTGGACTCGCGTCCGAGCGACGCCCTGGCCTTGGCCCTGCGCCTGGATTGCCCCATCTTCGTCGACGAGTCCGTGCTCAAGAGCTCCAAGCGCTCCAACGCCGCCGCCGACAAGGTCAACGAAGAAGAACAGCGGCGGTGGCTGGAAAGCCTGGACGACGAGGATCTCGGCCGCTACAAGATGTGACCGAAATTCTCGGGAAACTCGCCGCAGCAGGTTTTCAAATCGTTCCGGCCGAGATCGCCTCGCACTTCATCTTCGAGCGCGACGGCTTCATCGCCTTCGTCGAACGTCGCGTGGAACCCGCGGAAAATCCCTTCGGCAATATCGGCTCGCCCGGGTTGATGACCGAGCGCGGCTTTGCGGCGCTGGTCTGGCGCGGAGACCAAGCGGTGTTTATCGGGAAAGGCTTCGAGCAGCCGGCTTCGTCTGAACAGGTGCAGCAGATCCGCAGTTTCGCCGCGGATCTTGCCGCCGCCCTCAACGGGCTCACCTGAAGAAGATCGGAGCTATTCTGACTTTTGCGCCGCGTGGCGGTGATGCACGGGCGCGGGCTCATTCTTGCCGGTCCAGCCGTGCAAGTGATCCTTGTCCACCGTCAGCGTCAGCATGAACGGGCTTTGGGTAAAGCTCTCGCCCACGCCCTCGAAGGTGATCTCGGTGCCTTCGTCCACTTTTCCGGGCAGGGCCATGTCGAACTTCAGAGTCGCATCGGCCATGGTGCCGTCCACTTTGCCGTCTTCCAGCGCCACCATAAGGGTTTTGGGCCGCGTGGCCGGCTCAAGCTTCACGACTTTCGCTTTGAACGTCGGCAGCATGGCGCCCTTCATTCCCATATCGAAGTACATGGCGCCATCGGGAGCCATGAGAGCGGCTTTGATGGTCTTCCATTGATTCTCTTCCGGATGTGCGGCCGCCCACTTTGCTTCGTCAGCCTGTTCGGCCTGTGCGATCTCGTTGGCGTTCTTGATCGTGAAACCGGCCGGAGGCGTCGGATTGGCCTTCACCGCCGCGATCAGGTCATTGAAGCCCTCGTCGCTGCCGTGGAAATTTTTGTACTGCTTCTGCACATAGGCCAGCGCCTGCTGTTTCCCCGCCGCCGGTAATTCACCCTTGCCGCTGTAGGTGGCCGCGCGCGCGAAATAGAACAGGGCAGCCGGAATGCGGTCTACCTTTTTCTCGGAAGCGATCGCGGTGCCCATCTGGAAATCGACGGATGCCTGGTTGGG
>JASHQT010000091.1 GCA_030039005.1 Bryobacteraceae bacterium | reverse complement strand
AATCCGGGTGCTCAATCAGAGCCTGGAGCGGCATTCCTCCGAACTCGCGGCGGCCAACCAGGAGCTGTCGCTGCGAAATCAGGAAGTGGAGCGCGCCAACCGGCTGAAAAGCGAATTCCTGGCCAGCATGAGCCACGAATTGCGTACGCCGCTGAACACGATTCTCGGATTTTCCGAGCTGCTTTCCGAAGAAAGCGCGGGCCCGCTCAACGAGAAACAGAAGCGCTTCCTCACCCATATCCAGCGCGACGCGGGGCACTTGCTCGAGCTGATCAACGACGTTCTCGATCTCTCGAAAATCGAGGCTGGGCGGCTGGAGCTGCGCGTGGAATCGTTCCCCATGGCCGTGGCCGTGGCCGAGGTGCTCACCAGCGTGCGGCCCTTGGCTGCCACCAAAGGTATCAGCCTGGACAGCGACATCGATACCCAATTGACCCTGCATGCGGACCGCCTGCGCTTCAAGGAAATCCTCTTCAATCTGCTCAGCAACGCGATCAAGTTCACGCCTTCGGGCGGCCGCGTCTGGATCGAATCCTCGCTCCTGGAGGATTCGGTTTGCATCCTGGTCGGCGACACGGGCATCGGCATCTCCGCCGAGGATCAGGAAGCGATCTTCGAGAGCTTTCGCCAGGCCAGCGCCACCACCAAAGGCGTGCGCGAGGGCACGGGACTGGGCCTCGCCATCACCAAAAGGCTCGTCGAGCATCACGGCGGAAGGATCTGGGTGGAAAGCGAACCGGGCAAAGGCAGCCGTTTCTTCTTCACTCTGCGTCTCAGCCAACCCGAGGAAGAACCGGCCGCCAAGGCGATCGGCGTGGTGTCGCCCCTGCTGCTGGTGGCGGGCCCCGTCTCGGCCTGGCGCGATGAGATCCAGCGCCATTTGCAGGAGGATGGATTCCGGGTGGAGATGGCCGGCTCAGGCGCCGACGCATTCCACAAAGCCCAGGACCTCCAGCCCGATCTGGTTCTGCTCGACATGGAGCTGCCGGGCAAGAGCGGGTGGGAGACGCTACATGAACTCAAGAACTCCGCCGGAACGCGAGGCATTCCGGTGGTCATTGTTTCTCCCGCCGACGAGCGCAAAATGGCCGGCGCGCTGGGCGCGGCCGATTCGCTGGTAAAGCCCGTCCCCAGCGGCACGCTGATCCGCGCGATCCGCCACGTTTTGCAGCCCGAGGGCGTGCTGCGGGTCCTGGTTGTGGACGATGATCTCGAGACCCGCGAGCTGTTGGCCGATACCTTGATGAACGAGGGCTTTACGCCCCTCACCGCCCGCTACGCCGCCGAAGCCTTGCGCATTCTGGCCACTTCGCGCGTCGACGCCGTCGTGCTGGACCTGCTGCTTCCCGGCCGCAGCGGATTCGACGTGCTCAGCGATATTCGCGCCGATCCGAAACTGGCCCGCATCCCGGTGATGATCCTGACGGTAAAGGATCTCTCTGCGCGCGAACGCCAGTCGCTCGTCGAGCAGGGAGCGCAGGTTTTCGCCAAAGGAGCTGGCTGGCGGCAGAAGCTTCTCGATCAGCTTCGCAGTCTGCGTCATGACGGCCCAGGCAAGCGCGTCCTGGTGGCCGACGACAACCCCGCCGGCCGCGAACTGGTGCGCGAAAGCCTGGCCGGCCACGTCCGCTCCATCATCGAGGCCTCCGACGGGCGTGAGGCGCTCGAGAAGATTCGCGAGGCGCCGCCGGACCTGGTGCTGCTCGATATCCAGATGCCGGAGATGGATGGCTACGCCGTGTTGCGCGAAATCCGCGGCGATCCCGCGCTACGTAATCTGCGGGTGGTGGCGCTGACCGCGTTCGCCATGCAGGGCGATCGCGAGCGGGCTATCGAAGCCGGCTTTGACGACTACATCACCAAGCCCGTCACTGTAGCAAAACTGAAAGCGCAACTCGAACCGGACGGCGCGCAGCCACAGCCCTCTCAAAATACTACGGGCTGAGTCAAATTCCGCACCAATCTGGGTGAGACCACGTATCTCACCCGGAGCTAAAGCATTTACCTGCGATCTGAGCGGCCTCTCAATTGCCCTCGCTCGGGCGAGGACAATATCGTGCCGACCAACCAGAACGAGCTTCCTTTGAGCAGCCTGCCGCGGGAATCGCGCTCCAGTTCGCCTGAAAAATGGCTTGCCCTGTTTGCGCCCATCCTGCTCACGGTTGCCGCCCTGGCCCTATTCGCACGGTGAGGAGTAGACGCAATGTCTGGCAAAATGTTCGCTATGTTGGCAGCCGGCGGCGTTTTCGCCGCATGGGCAATCCACCCTCAGCCTCAGCCCCTGATCGATTCCATCCGCGGAGACAACCTTTACAAGGCCTACTGCGCCTCCTGCCACGGTTCGGATGGCAGGGGCAATGGTCCGATGGCGGCGTGGATGAAGGTGACGCCGCCGGATTTGACGCGCATCGCGGCGCGCAACGGTGGCGAGTTTCCGCTGGCTCGCATCGATCGCATCATCTCCGGCGAAGAACCGCTCCCCAGCGGTCACGGCACACGCGCCATGCCCGTCTGGGGCCCGGTGTTCTCGCAAGTCACTCGCGATCAGGATCTTGGGAAGGTAAGAATCGACAATCTGGCGCGTTATTTACGCGACATCCAACGGCAATAGCCGGCACAATAGCCCACGACGGACAATATTGAAAGAGGGCCTTGGGGACGATCCTACGCCTGCAGAGTGTGCGCTGCTGGGAGCGAGTCCGCAGCCCGGGGCACTCGATGGCACGGCGTCCCTTGTTGCTATGGAACTCCTCCCAGCAATTCCAATACGCGCATTTGGATCGCCACGCGAAAGTCTTTGATTTTCTAGCGCCTGCCTTCTGCGCGTGGGTAAAAACCCCGCAAAGGCTGCGCCCTACAACGCTCGAAACGGAGCTTTAGTTGCACAGCATACAGCCGATGCACATGGAGAGTAGGAACATGTGCTTAGGCTGCGCGCTAACCTGGGTGAGCTGCGCGCGTCAGCAAGCGGAATCTTCTTTTTCGTAATCTTCTAGCGGTGAAACGACACGCTTACTTCAGGATGCGGCTCGACGGCGACCGGACGGCCGCGGATCGCTTTAAACGTGTTTTCCACATCGGCGTAAGAGATGTCCTTCCGCAACAGATGCTCACGTGCACGCAGCACGATGTCGTCGATCGAGAGGACACCTACCAGTGCGCCGTCCCGGTCGATCACCGGGAGCCGGCGGATTCTCGCGCCGCGCAGCGTCTTCAGCGCGCAATGCACGTCGTCGCCTTCCATGCAGGTGAACAGCTTGTGCGGCATCACGTCCCAAACGCGCAGATCGGAGGGCTTGCGATTGCGGGTACCGAGCGCGATGCACATATCGCGATCGGTGATGACGCCGATCACGTTGCCGCCGTCGCCCACTACCGGCAGAAAACCGCAGTTGTGCCGCCGCATCAGGAAGGTGGCCTGTTCGAGCGTGGACTCCGGCCCGCAAAACGCCGCCTTAGGTGTCATCACTTCGCGAACTTTCATGGGATGCCTCCCCTCTTTGACTACGGCTGCTTCGCCCGCGACTACGGCTGCTTCGCCCGCGGTCGCGGCGCTCGGGTGGAAAGTGCATGGCGCGGCGCAGTGCGGAAGCGCTCTGGCGGACTTCAGCGGAGCTGCTTACCCCGCACCCGGTCCGCGCGATGCACAACCACTCCGAACTACAATGGAGCGTGCAATCCGTTAACCGCGTGCACGCCGTTTTTTTCAATGAAAACGCGCCGTTCTGAAGGATTTCGCGCACGGAATCATGAGTGAGGCGCCCCAATTCGATCCAGCCCAGTTCGATCATGCGAAGATCGAGCGCTACCTGAGCTCCGTGTTCGCCCGCGACGTGCGCGTCACCGCGCTCGCCCATCTCGGCTCTCCGGAAGAAGGCAAAGGCTTCGGCTACGGCGTTCCGCTGCGCGTGGACTACGAGGCCACGGAAACGGGGCGCGATGCACCAGTTTTCCACACGGCCGTTCTCCACACCATGGGACCCGGCTCGTTCGGCCACGAGCACATGGCGGATCGCGCGCGCATCCTGCTGTGGTCGCACCAGGCCTTCAATCGTTTGCCCCGGCATGTGCGTTCCTTTGATGTGGGCGCATTCCAATCCCGCGGCGATCTGATTTCGCTCGGCGCGGCCGAAGAGTTTTGCCTGCTCACCGAATATGCCGAGGGTGCCCCTTACGCCGTCGATCTGGAACGGCTGCGCGAGCGAGGAGACTTAACGCGCCTCGACCTCGCGCGCTCGGACGCGCTCTGCGACTACCTCGCGGAAATTCACGCCGAGAAAAGCAACGATTCCAAGCTCTACGTGCGCCGCAACCGCGAGCTGGTAGGCGATGGTGAGTGCATCATGGGATTGTCCGATTCCTACCCCGAGCATCCCTTGTTCACTCCGCAAATTCTCGAGCGCATCGAGCATCGCGCCGTCTCCTGGCGCTGGCGTTTGCGCAATCGCACGCACCGGCTGCGCCAAATCCATGGCGATTTTCATCCCTGGAACATTCTGTTTTCCCCTGCGCTCGAATCCGCCACCGATTTCCGCGTGCTCGACCGTTCGCGCGGCGAATATGGCGATCCCGCCGACGATGTCACTTGCATCACCATCAATTACCTGTTTTTCTCTTTGCAGCAATCAGGCCGGCTGGAGCGCGCGTTCGAGACATTATTTCTGCGCTTCTGGGACCGCTATCTCGAAAAAACCGGCGATCGCGAGATGCTGGAAGTAGCCGCGCCGTTCTTCGTGTTTCGCGCCCTGGTGCTCGCCAGTCCCGTCTGGTATCCCTCGCTCGACGACTCGGTTCGCGGCAAGCTGCTCAACTTTATCCTGAACATCCTCGAACAGGACCGGTTCGAGCCGCGCCGGGTGAACACATATTGTGGCAGCGCATAATTCCTGGGCGCTTTGGATCACCGGGCTGCCGGCGTCCGGAAAATCCACCGTCACCGCGGCGCTCGGGGCGAAGCTCGCCGCTCGCGGCGTTCACCCCATCGTGCTCGAATCCGATGCGCTGCGCAAAATCCTGGAGATCGGCCATCCGTATTCTATGGAGGGCCGCGAAACGTTCTACCGCCAGATGGCCGATCTAGGTGCGTTGCTGGTCCGCCAGGGATTCCCCGTGATCTTCGACGCCACGGCCAACCGCCTCGCCTACCGCGAGCGCGCACGGCGCGAAATCCCGCAGTTCCTCGAGGTCTACGTCGATGTGCCGCTCGAGACCTGCATGGCCCGCGATCCTAAGGGGATCTATCGCGGCGCTGCTTCGGGCGAGGCCACTAACGTACCAGGACTCCAGGATCCTTACGAGCCTCCCCCATCGCCCGACGTGCTGATTCACGGCGAAGATCCCGAGGCCGATGCCCGCCGGATCGTCGAAACACTAGCTGCGAAGGGCTACATAAATTAGCCTGAAATTACCCCTAAGTTTGGTCACGGGCGTGCACAGGAGTAGTGGGGGTGTCGTATGTTCCGCCCTATGTTCGAAGACAAATCGGTGCAAGAAGACGTAATTCGCGAATTGGATTGGGAACCGGCGGTCCATTCCACCGCAATTGGCGTGGGAGTCAAAGACGGGATCGTCACGCTGAGCGGAGTGGTGGAAACTCACGCCGCCAAACGCGCGGCCGAGCGCGCAGCCGCACGGGTTCGCGGTGTTCGCGCGGTCGCCAGCGAACTGGAAGTGAAACTGGCTGGCCCCGCCGAGCGAAGCGATGCCGACATCGCCTGGGCAGCAGCCAACGCGCTGGACTGGAACGCGCTGGTTCCGCAGGACCGCATCACCGTCAGCGTCACCAAGGGCTGGGTGATTCTGGAAGGCGCGGTCGAGCGCCGCTTCCAAAAAATGGCGGCTGAAGATGCAGTGGCCGATCTGGCCGGCGTGATTGGTGTCACGAATCTAATCGCAATCCGGCCCGCGGTTCCGCCGCAGGAGCTGAAAGAAGAAATCGAAAGCGCGCTCGCGCGGTGCGCCGATCTGAACGCCCGGCGAATCGTGGTGGAAGTGGACGGCGATTGCGTCCGTCTATGGGGTTGCGTCGGCTCGCTCGCGCAGCGCGAAGCGGCGGACAGGGCGGCGTGGTCGGCGCCGGGATTACGCGAGCTTTCTAATCACCTGACCCTGGAATCCCCAACACCCGAAGTTCCCGAAGAAAGCCCTGCGGCGCTGGCCGCGCGCTAGGCGTGCCATGCGGTTCGCGGTCGCAGTCGCCGTTCTCGTTACGGCGCCTTTAGCGACGCCGCCATCGCAGATCCAGGCTTTGATCCAATCGGGCCGTCTGGATGGCCTGCACTGGCCGGATTTCACGCCGCTTCAGTCTGACGTGGGGCGTTTCTACGAGTCGAACGGCTTCGAGCTGGTTTGGGTTCGGGCGGGCGCGCCCACGCCGCAAGCGCAAGCCCTGATCTCAGTTCTCCAGAACGCCGCGCTCAAAGGGCTCGATCCGAACGACTACGACGGCTGGCGCTTTCGCCTTTCCGATGGCTCCGAGCGCTTCGATCTCGCGCTCACCATCTCGGCCATGCGCTACATCCACGACGTGTCTGCAGGCAAGATAGATCCCGCGGTTTTTTCGTTCGGCCTCGCGCCGAAAAAACCCTGCGACCTCGTGGAAACCACTCGTGCGTTACTCATCGCCAGCGACGTCGCCCGCGAGCTCGCCCACCTGGAGCCGCCGTTTGAAGGCTATCAGCGCTCCGAGCAGGCGCTTGCGCAATATCTCGCGCGTCCCGGAGAAAATCCGCGGCATATTCGGCAATTGCAATTGGTGCTCGAACGCTGGCGCTGGGTCCCGCACTCGTTCGCGCGGCCGCCCATCGTGGTGAACATCCCGGAATTCCGCTTGCGCGCTTACGACGAACAATACCGCCCGCAACTAGAGATGAAAGTTGTTGTGGGGAAGGCCTATCGCCACAAGACGCCGGTTTTCTCGGCCGAAATGACGCACGTCATCTTCCGGCCTTATTGGGATGTGCCGCTCAGCATCCAGCGCGCGGAGTTAGTGCCGAAAATCGAGAAAGACCCGGCGTACCTGGCAGCAAACGATTTTGAAATCGTGGACTCGCACCGGCACGTGATGCCCGCCAGCACGGTCACCGCCGACATGATCGATCAGCTTCGCGCCGGGCAGCTTTTCATCCGCCAGATCCCCGGCGAAAAAAATTCCCTCGGCTTCATCAAATTCGATATCCCCAATCCCTACGACGTGTATCTGCACGGAACGCCCGCCAAAGCCCTATTCCAGCGCTCCCGCCGCGACTTCAGCCACGGCTGCATTCGCGTCGAAAAGCCCGAGGAGCTCGCCCTCTGGGTGCTCGCGGGCGTGGCGGGCTGGGATCCCGATCGCGTCCGCGCCGCCGAAAAGGGCGCCGATTCGTTCCGCGTAAGTCTGGATCGGCCCATCCCCGTGCTCATCGTTTACGGCACCGCAGTGGTTCGTCCGGATGGACAAGTGCAATTCTTCGAAGATATCTACGGACATGACGCCGCTCTCGAACGCCTGCTCGATCACGGCTATCCGTATTCGGGTTGGCAGCCTACCAGCGCCGCACCCGGCCCACATCCACGTGAATGAAATTGGACTTCGCGTAATATCCCACGCCGCCGCGACGCAAAGCAAGCGCCGCATCGCGCAGCGCCGACGTCTGGAGGCCGGGCAGCCGGATGTCGATAGCCTCGGCTTGCATGTGCAGGCTATGCAGGGCCACGCCGGGCGTGTGCGTCCGCAAAAACTCGTTGCTCCAAGGCGACCGGTAGCCGCAGATCACGTTGATCTCGGCCCCGGCGCGTCCTACCGACTCGAGCAGGTCGTTCAACAGGTCGAACAGCCGCGGATCGTAACGGTGAACGTCGCCGGTACGATGATCGCGGAGAAAATGATCCAGCCGGTCGAGAGCTTCAGGAACATACTGGTCGCCGATGCGATAAGTAACGTCCAGCCGCTCGCCCGTATGGGTGTGAAAAAACCGTAAACGGTGGGCGGGAATATTGGAATCGGAGGCGCGCGCGCCAAGGGCCACGCCGACCAGAAGCGCCGAAACGCCGAGCAAACTGCGCATCCAACCATTTTACCGCGTTGTCAGGTTGGTCTTTACAGAGCTTGACACATCCTGCGGGCCCCTCAGACATCGCTTCCGGCTTCTTCCGGTGTTCCGAAGACAGACGATCCGCGGCCGCTCGAAGACCGTTTTTCTGTTGGCATTTCAATAACGAAATGGCATAATTCTACAGGATCATTCCCGTAATTCTGCGGTCGTAGGCCCGGAGGAGGCATATGAAGAACTTCGAGAGAAGCATCTCGCCCTTGGATTACTTTCGCCAGTTGGTGGCCGTCGTGCTTTCGGCCTTGCTAGTTCCCGCCATGCAGGTTCGGGTGTATGCGCAGGCGCCCGCGGCGGCCTATGTGGAACTGAACGCAGACCAACTGGATCAACTTGTCGCGCCGATTGCTCTTTATCCGGATTCGCTGGTGGCTTCCATCCTGACCGCTTCCACCTATCCGGATCAGATTTCCGCGGCCGACGCCTGGCTCAACCAGAACATGAATCTACCCCCCGATCAGCGCGCATCGGGCGCCAACGCGCAGCCGTGGGATCCGTCTGTAAAGGCCCTAATTGCGTTTCCTTCCACGCTGGACAACTTGGCGAAGAACGCTGCCTGGACCTCACAACTTGGTAACGCCTACTTCAATCAGCCGGGCGACGTCGAGAACGCCGTGCAGGCCATGCGGCTTCAGGCACAGCAGGGCGGACGGCTAGCGACCACGGCGCAACAAACCGTCACGGTCAGCAACGGTATCATTGCGATCGCTCCGGTGAATCCGGCTGTCGTATACGTTCCTTACTACAATCCCTGGGTTGTCTGGGGCGGTTTTGTGACCGCATGGCCGGGCTGGGTCGCGGTGGTCCCGCCGCCGGGAATTGTGCTTGGCGTGGGCCTCGCGTTCGGCGTAGGAATTTCGGTTGGCGTTTTCGCAGGGTTCGGCTGGGGCTTCGGGGCGTGGGCGCCGGCTTGGGGCGTGGGCGGTGTGCTGTTTGGCGGAAGAACTTATGTCTCGAACAGCGTGACGGTGATCAATCACGGCAATTTTGGCGGGCATGACCACGGCGCATTCGACCATGGCGGGCGCGGCGTTCCCGCCGGCTTTCACGGCTCCGCGCGAGCGGGAGCGGCGCGCGGAGCGGCTGATCGGGCGGGCGTTCGCGGCGGCAGCCCGCGCGGGGGCGCTGGCGGAGGCTCACGGTTCGCCTCGGGCGGACGGTCCGGCGGTGGGGCGAATGCCGCGGCGGCCCGGGCGGGCGCTCGGGCTGGTGCTGCCGCAGGCGCACGTGCAGGCGCACGGGCCGGAGCGGGAGCCGGCGCAAGATCCGGAGCTCGTGCGGGTGGAGCAACTGGCGCAAGATCCGGAGCGCGTGCGGGCGGAGCTTCCGGCGCTCGAGCCGGGGGCGCGGCCGGTGCCCGTTCCGGAGCGCGTGCGGGCGGAGCCTCGGGAGCTCGTTCGGGTGGCGCGACTGGCGCGCGGGCCGGCGGAGCCTCGGGTGCCCGTGCGGGTGCGCGGGCGGGCGGAGCCTCGGGAGCTCGTGCCGGTGGAGCGGCTGGAGCACGCGCTGGCGGCGGAGCGCGAGCCGGCGGCGGAGGAGCGCGGGCTGGCGGCGGGGCTCGCCCCGCGGCTGGTGGAGCTCGCGGTGGCGGCGGGGGCGGTGGGCGCAAAAAGTAAGCGCCCGTCCTTACTGCGCCAGTACAACCTTGGTTCGCAGCTTGAACTCGATTCGCGTCTGCGGCACGATCGAAACGACGTAGGTGCTGGCCGCTCCGGCGGCCGCGCCTTGTCCGGCGCCTCCATGCGAAAGGAAGCCGCCGAGCGCGCCCACTGCGGCGCGTGCCCCGGCTACGGCTACGCTCTTCTTACTTCGCGGTTGGCTCTGTTGCTCGAAGATGCTGCTGTGAGTGCCGTAATCCATTCCATTCACATTGACCCGGACCAGCTCTAGCTGAACGTCCGAGCGCGGGGCGGCCGGCACCTGCGCCACGTTCCGGAGCACCAGACCGGCGTCCGATCCAGACGGCACCAGCACGTTGCCGGCGACCACGACATCGGCATCCACGGTCGCATCGAACGTTTGTCCGACGGTGGTGCCCGCGGACGTTACCCCATCCACCGTCCGAATCGCGATCACCGTTCCGGCGGGGATCACATTCGGCGCGCCGGCGGGCGCGGCCGCTGGGGCGGGCGCGACAGCGACTCCAACCGCGGCGGGTGCTCCGGCGACCACGGCGACACCGGCAGGAGCGCTTCCAGCTACCGCGACCGCGCCACCCGCGGCGCCCGGTTGGCCTTGTTCGGCTGGCGCGGCCCCGCCATCGGCGGGAGGTTGTGGATTCGCCGAGGCGTCCGGCTGGGCAGGCGCGGCGGGGTTCGCGTTGGCTGCATTCGCCGCGCTCTGCGCCTGAGCAATCGCGGCGGCATTGGCCTGAGCGGCTTGCGCGGCTTGTGCCGCGGCGGCGCGCCTGGCTTTGATGCGCATCGCGGCTAAGACGCCGGTCAGCACCAGAAAAAGCGCCAGCGCGGCGGCGAGTATCTTGCGTTGCCGCATATTAAAGAATCGCGCTAGCGCGGCCGCGAAGGGAGGACGCCGTGCGCCGCGCGCCACTCCGGTTCCCGCTGCCGCGGCCGCTGCGAAGGGCACGGCGGTCTTCGCGCCGCGAGCGACGGGCGCGGCGCCATCGAGCGCCTCGGCAAATTGCTCCGCGTTTTGATAGCGCGCGTCCGGATTCTTTTCGAGCGCTTTCAACACGGCCTGCTCGGCGGTCTTGGGAACGTAGGCGAAAACCCGGGTGAGCGGCGGCGCGGGCGTGTTCACGTGATCCGACATGATTTGAAAATCGTTGTCGGCGCTGAAGGGAACCTTGCCGGTGAGCATTTCATACAGCGTCACGCCCAGCGAATAAATGTCAGTACGGGCATCCACGGGCCGATTGAGGAACTGCTCCGGCGCCATGTAGGCGGGAGTTCCGATGCGTGTTCCGCTCTTGGCCAAGCCGCGCGTGCTCAGGATTTTCGCGATTCCGAAATCCATGATCTTCACCACGCCTTCCTGGTTCACGATGAGGTTGGCGGGTTTAATGTCGCGATGCACCACTCCTAGGCGATGGGCATAGGCCGCGCCCGCGAGCGCCTGGTGGAACAGCGCAGTGGCTTCGTCGGACGGAATCGGGCCGCGCCGCCGCACCATCTGCTCGAACGTTTCACCCTCCACGAACTCCATCACCATCCAAGGACGGCTTTGCTCGATCAGCAGGCCCTGCAGCGCAACTAAATTGGTGTGGTGCAGACGGCCGAGCGCTTTGATTTCATCCCGGAAGCGCTCCTCCAGTTCGGAGTCGCGGCCCAGTTCGACGTTCAATGCGCGGAGCGCTACCGGGCTATCCAGATTCACATCCACGGCCTTGTAGACCGCGCCCATTCCTCCTTCACCCAGTTTTTCTACAATCCGATAATTCCCAATTACAGTTCCAACCATACGCATACCTCGGCCGGTGAAAATGGCGCTCTCACGGATATAACGGCGTGATTAGGTCTCTCAGTATACAACGCTCCGGCGGTGATTCGACGTATTGTTTGTCGTAGAATCGTCCAATGCAAAGAGTCACTACCGCGTTACTGACGGTCGTGTGCGCCGCCGCCGGCTTCCTGGTTTGCGCCGCCGCCCATGCCCAGACACAGATTCCGTTTTCGGGCGCGGAACCGCACAAGCCGAAACCCGCCTTCCCGGGACAAACCGGTGCTCCCCCGCCCGCAACGCCTTCGCCCGCCGTGAATGTCGAGATCATCACCAACCGGCTCACCACGCCGTGGTCCTTCGCGTTTCTGCCCGACGGCAAGTTTCTAGTCACCGAAAGCATCGGGACCATGCGCATTGTGCGGCCCGATGGCGTCGTCTCCGCGCCGCTCACCGGAGTTCCGGGCGTCAAAGTAGTGGCGGCGCAGGGCCTGCACGACGTGGTGCTCGATCCAGACTTTGCGCACAATCGCCTGATCTATTTCTGCTACTTCGCCCCGCCGCCCGGCGAGGACCCCGCCATCTGGCCCACCGAATTCTTCTATCAAAAGGTCTGGACGAAATCGCTCGCCGAACGCCGCACGATGCGCATTGGAACCGAGCGCATGGCGCGCGCCCGTCTGAGCGACGACGAAAAGAGCCTGGAGAACGTTGAGACTTTGGTCGAAGGCGCCGAGCGCCGCATCGTCTTCGCACCCGATGGGACCATCTATGTCACCGGCGCCGATCGCTTCCGCTTTTACGATTCCAAATACGACGGCGTGGAGCACGACTTCACTGATAATCCCGACATCGGCCGCAATTTCTCCGGCCGCGTACTGCGCATCAATCGCGACGGCTCCATTCCCAAGGACAATCCCTGGCTCGCCCGCGCCACGGTGGCGCCCGAAACCTTCGCGCACGGGTTGCGTGATCCTGAAGGCGCGGCCATAAATCCGGCGACCGGCGAGCTCTGGGTCACCGATCACGGCCCACAAGGCGGCGACGAAATCGACATCGTCCGCGGCGGCAAAAACTACGGCTGGCCCGACGTCTCCTACGGCACGCAGTACGATTTCCAGCGCACCGATGGCCGCAAAAATGTTCCGGTCGGAAACGGAAAGACATCGATGCCCGGCGTCGAGGAACCCGCCTATTTCTGGTTTCCCGATATCGCTCCGTCCGGAATGCTGTTTTATACCGGCGACAAATTTCCCGAATGGAAAGGCAATTTATTTGTCGGCGGCATGGCAGCCCAAGCGCTGGTGCGCCTGGTGTTGAACGGCGACCGCATCGCCGCCGAGGAGCACTTGCTCAAGGATCGCCATACGCGCGTCCGCGACGTCCGCCAAGGCCCCGACGGCAATATTTATCTGCTCACCAGCCTCGGCCTGATGCGCATCACGCCAAAGTAGTAGCTGGCCAATTTCGGCGGACGACCGATTCATTGTGTTTCGGGAGGCCGCAAGTTGGGGTTTACGGATAAGTTAACCGACGCCGCGCCATCGGTCAGATCCACC
>JASHQT010000643.1 GCA_030039005.1 Bryobacteraceae bacterium | reverse complement strand
TTTCGTCATACATCAGCAGCAGCGCGCCCAGACCGTGCGCCTTCATGCGTTCGCGCGCCCGCTCCAGACGGTATTTCCGCAACCGCTCCCAATTGACGCGCTGCTGCCAATCCAAACCTACGGCGCCGACGTTTGCCAAAGATATCCTCCCGTTGGAATTGCTTAGTTCATCAGAGAGCGCGCGGGCCTGTCAACCGTGGGGCGCAAAAATTTCAAAGGCGAATATTTCCTCGTCCGGTCCGGACACACCGGTAACGGAAACGTTCCATAGGGACATAGTGACACTTTCGGCCCGGTTCTCCCGATCATGCAAGAAGCCCGCTCCTTCGTCGAGGAATATTGTTCCTAATGGACGGATGCCCATCGCCAGAAACCTCCGGGGCTCGGCGCTTCGGATAGAATGTACGAGCGGGAGTGAAAAGAATGAAAGGCCGCGAAGGTTTGGAAAACCCTTTCAAGCTTAGCTTTATGCAAGGAGCACGCGCATGAAACTTCAAGTCTGCCTGCTATCGCTCATGTCCGCAATGTGCGCAATCCATGCTCCGGCACAGCAGAAGATTACCATCAATTATCCGAATCGCAGCGGATCCAACTGGCCGCTGTTTCTGGCGAAAGAAGGCGGCTACTACAGCAAATACGGATTGGACGTCACGCTGACCTTCGGCGTGATGCCTGCTGGCATCGCGATGCTGGTGAGCGGCGAGGCGCAGATGGTGAACTCTTCGCTCGAACAGTTGATGCAGGCAGCCTCGAAAGACGGATCGATGGTGCTCATCGGCAGTTCGCTCAACCGCGGCGTCTTCGCCCTGATGGCTGCCAAGAACATCGGGAGCATCAAGGAACTGAAAGGCAAACGCATCGCCATTGGGCAGGTGGGCGACGCGCCCTACCAGTACCTGCTCGCGCTCCTATCGAAATCCGGAATGTCGGCGCGCGACGTGCAATGGATCCCGGTTGGCACTGATGTGAACGGGCGCGCCGCCGCCCTCACTAGCGGTCGCGTCGAAGCGACGCTGCTGACCGCCCCGGCGTACTTCAAAATCGAAGACGAGGGTTTTAAGACGCTGGCAAATCTCGCCGAGCATCCGGAGATTTTCGCGTCGACCGGCTACCTGATGAAGAAGAGCGAGGTCGCGGCCGATCCCCAGTTGCCGCTGAAGCTGCTTCAGGCGCAAACGGAAGCCATCAAGCGCTTCTACGACGATAAGCCGTTCGCGGTTCAGACGTTCTTGAAGTACGATAAGGCGGCGCAGCCGGATGAAGTAGCGCGCGTCTACGATCTATACGCCAAGCCGCAGGCGTTCGAAAGGGTTCCGTTCGTACTGGCCGGCGCGGTAAAGTCCATTATCAACCAGCAGTCGGACCCGCAAATCGCGGCGCGAATGAAGGCCTACAACTTCCACCAAGTGATCGACAATAGTTACGTGGAGCATCTGGTGAAACAAGGATTTTTTGAAGCGACTTTTGGACCGGAGATCAAGGCTGAGGAGAGCCGCAAAGCCAAAGCGGCCTTCCGGTAAGTGCTGTAGCATGCGGAAGCTGGAAGTCGATCACGTCTCCAAGAATTACTGGCTCGAACGCGAAGGCAGGGACGCACCTGCGCTGGTCGATGTATCGTTGTCAGTGTCCGACGGCGAGTTTCTGGCCATCGTCGGACCCAGCGGCTGCGGCAAAACTTCGCTGCTGAACATTATCGCCGGGCTTCTACCGTACGATGAAGGTTCGGTATCGATCGACGGCCGCAAAATCGACGGACCGGGAATCGATCGCGCCGTCGTGTTTCAGCATTCCAGCCTGCTGCCCTGGCGCACGATCGCCGGAAATGTTCGCTACGGAATGGAGTTGCAGCGGCGGTTCGACAAAGCGACCATGGCGGAACGCGCCGCCTATTTCATTAAGCTGGTGGGCCTGGGCGGGTTTGAGCGGCACTATCCTTCGGAGCTTTCCGGCGGCATGCAACAGCGCGTCAATCTGGCCAGGGCGCTGGCGGCGGATCCGGTCGTATTGCTGATGGATGAACCGTTCGCGGCGCTGGACGCCCAAACGCGCGAGTTCATGCAGGCCGAGCTGCTGAAGATTTGGGCTACCGCCCGGAAAACGGTGCTGTTCATCACGCACCAGATCAACGAGGCAATTTACCTGGCGGACCGCGTAGCAGTCATGAGTTCCCGGCCCGGGCGCCTGAAAGATGTTTTCCAGGTTCCTTTCGGACGTCCGCGTGCCTTGAACCTGAAGCGGGAACCGCGGTTCCTGGAGCTGGAGGACGCTATCTGGCAGTTGATTGAAGAAGAATCCAGAGGCGTGGACGCCGTGCTAGCGACGGAGTGATCGGCCATGAAACCTAAACGCAGCTTCTATGAACGGCACGAAGCGGTGATTCTGGGCGGCACGGCAGTGGCGCTCACGATTGGAATATGGCAGGCTCTGTGGTCGGCCGGAAAAATTTCGCCTTTGTTCCTGAGCGGCCCCTCGGCCATCATCAAACAGTTCATCTATGGCTTGCGGCGCGGGACGCTACTCTCAGACCTGACGTACAGCGGGATTAATTTTGCGGTTGGGTTTGCGCTCGCTCTGGTGACGGGGGTTGTCCTGGGCGTAATCCTCGGCTGGTATCGAAGGGCCCGGCTGATCTTCGATCCGTTCATGAACGCACTTTACGCCACGCCGCGCATCGCGATGGTGCCGATGATCATCATCTGGTTCGGAGTCGGCATGGGGTCGAAAATTTTCATCGTATTCATTACGGCGTTCTTCGCCATATTGGTGAACACCGTGGCTGGCGTGAGAAACATCGACCGGGATTTGTTGCGCGCCGCGCGCGCCTATTGCGCGTCCGACTGGCAGATCTTCACCACTTTAGCCTTGCCCGGCTCGGTGCCGTTCATCTTGACGGGCGTTCGCCAGGGAGTGGCACTGGGGCTGATCGGTGTGGTCGTCGGCGAAATGTTCGGCGGAAGCCAGGGGATTGGCTTCATGGTGGCGTATGGAGGGCAAACCTTCGCCACCGATACCTTGTTCGTGGGCGTCCTGATCATAGCGTTTGCCGGAATCCTGCTGACCGCGTTGGCCGAGCGCCTGGAACGGCAATTCTCACGCTGGAAACCGGAAAGATGATAGATGAATTGATATCCCGGCTCAGCCACTTGGACTCTTGTGCGGTTTCCGATGCACTCGATAAGTTGGGACTGCCGGGAGCTGTAAGCGGAATTCGCCGCTTGTCCACGGAGCACAGAATCGCCGGACGCGTTTTGACGGTCAAACTGGACCGCGCCGAAGGACGCTCGAATACCCGCCATCTGTGCACTGCCGCTATTGAAGCAGCATCTCCCGGGGACATCATAGTCGTGGAACAGCGCACCGGATTGGATGCCGCCGCCTGGGGCGGGAATCTTTCGATCGGCGCGCAGGTGCGAGGCTTGGCAGGTGTGATCGTGGATGGTCCGGTGCGCGACGTCGATGAGAGCCGCAAACTGGATTTTCCGGTATTTGCGCGAGACCACACGGCGCGGACGGCTCGCGGCCGCATCGTGGAAGTGGCCACCAACGAGCCGGTTTTGATCGGCGATGTCATGGTTTCGCCTGGCGACTATGTCGTCGCGGATGGGAGCGCGGTAGTGTTCGTCGCGCACGCGGATATAAGGCGGGTGATCGAGACGGCGGAGGCCATTGTGGCGCGCGAAGAGGCGATGGCGCGCGCGTTGCGAGAGGGGAATCCGATCGGCCAGGTGATGGGCGCTAATTACGAGCACATGCTCAAAAAATCGACCACATGAATAACGACGAAAACGTTTTGCGAGCGTCCAAGCTCGACACCACAGCCTTGAGCGACGCGATGGACCGGTTGGGAATCGGCGGGCAGTGCCTGGGAATCAAGCCGCTCGATCCGAGTTTCCGGCTAACGGGCCGTGCGTTCACAATTTTGTATGGACCGGCCGGAATGCCGCCGGGCACGGTGGGCGATTACATCGATGATGTCAAGCCTGGCGGGGTAGTGGTGCTGGACAATGGCGGACGCGAAGATGCCACGGTCTGGGGCGATATTCTGACCATGGTGGCGCACACGCGCGGAGTGGCGGGCACGGTGATCGATGGAGCGTGCCGGGACACGGCATTGGCGCTGGAACTTGGTTATCCCATGTTCAGCCGCAGTTATTCCATGCGCACCGGCAAGGACCGTGTGCAAGTGGAAGCCATGGGCGGGCCGGTGAATATCGGCCAAGCGCGAGTGGAGCCGGGCGACATTCTGCGCGGGGATGCCGACGGGATCGTCGCGCTTCCGCGCGCCCACGAGAGCGCGATTCTGGCGGCTGCCGAAGAGATTGATGCGGTGGAACAGCGGATTCGCGATGCCGTCAAGAGCGGGCTGAGTCTGCGTGAGGCGCGCGCCCAACACGGTTATCACAAGCTGCAGACCAGAGTGCGGTAGCGGTCTAATCCCAATAAACGAAAGCCATCGCGTTTCCGGTGCCGGCTTCGGTTCGGTAGCACGGAACGTAGTCGACCAAATGGTAGCGGAGCTTGGCCTTGTTCATCGCCGCGATGACCGGATACCAATTCTTGATTTCCGCCGTTCCCACTTTGAAGTAACTCTCCGGAATGGCCGCGAGGGCCTCTTCATCTCCGGATTGCATGGCGGCGAGAATCTTCCGGTCCAGTTCTTCGTCGATTACGAAGTGAGTCAACCCGCCTGACGCCATGACAGCCACGCGCTTGAAACCATCGAAGCTCTGGATGGCGCGGTGCAGCGCTCCGCCCAGATCGAGACAGCGGCGATTCTTCGGGACGTTATGCGGGAAGTGAACGTTGAGAATAATCGGAACGCTGGGCGGCGGAGTATCACCGAGAATCGAGTGATACAGGAACCCGTACGCGTGGGGAATGCCCCCGCGCGGGGCCGCTTTGGGCGTCGAATCGGACTGCGCGAGGTCGAAGTTCTCGGCCGCGAGCGAATCCAAAATGTGATCCGCGAGAGCCGTCGCGCCGGGATAGGTAGCGCCTTCGGCCGGTGAATTTCCCGGCTCGGCGATATTGATGCCGGGTGGGTTGTCCTTGGGCAGATGTTGCAGATTCTTGATTTCGGCGCCGCGATAGACGGTGATGGCCGGGGTCAAGCCCTCATCGAAAAACTCCCGCTGGTCATTGCCGACGATCACGACCGCCTCGGGAGCCGCTGCCTTGAATTTTTGCGCGATCGTTTCCATGGCGCGATGACACTGCGCAAAACGGTCGCGCCGGGATTCCACTTGCACCTCAGCGCTGAATCCAGGCGCGCGCTCGCGCATCAGCGCCGAGTAGTCATAGGCTTTGCCCCGGTAAAAGTGCTTCTTGTTTTCGCGGTCGGCTTGCGCGCGCAGGTCCCACTGCTCGGGAGGCGTCGAGAGCAACGGGCCATGCGACGATCCAATGCCAAGAACGATTTCTGCCATAGGGTTCAGTTTACTTGAAAGCCAGTTTCGCTTTGCTATTCTCCTCGGCCTTGATACCAGGCCCGAAGAGCTGTTCGAAAAAATGTTCCCGCACCAGACGCTCGACGACGCTATTGTCGATCACTTTGCGGAAATCGTAAGACTTCATCTGCGCGGCGATTTTTTCATCGGGCTGATGATTGACGATGTATTGAACGGCGGGCGCCAGCACATAGGGCACGCGTTCGTAGGTGTTGGCCTTGCGGTCGTGATCGTAGATTCGTCCGATGTCGGCCGCGCTTTGCGGATCGTACATCGCATAGGCCTTAAGGGCCATGGCCTTGTCGTCGTAGTAACGCTTGATGGCCTCGGCCTGCGCTTTAATCATCAGTTCGGGCAATTTCGGATTGGCTGCCAGCTCACTCTTCTTGAATACGTAAGCCAGCGGCGCGTAAAGGTCGGCGTTGTCCGCCAGGTTGGCGATTTCCTTGAATCCTTGCGGCTGGAGCTTGAAATATTGAGGCGCCGGAATCATGGTGGCGTCCACGCGGCCGCTCACCAGAGCCGCGACGCGTCCATTGCCGTCCGTGCCGAGAGGGATCCACTGGACATCGCGCGGGCCGATCCCGTACTTGCCAAGGATGGCCAGGGCGAAGCTGTAGGGCGGGTCGCCGAGCTGGCTCACGCCGAATCGCTTGCCCTTCAAATCGCCCACGCTCTTGACGTCGCTGCGCGTCATCATGGCGAATAAACCGCGGCTCATTGGAGTGCCCACGATGACCAGCGATCCATCACGCATCGCAGCCTGCATGGCTTGGTCCATCGGATAATTGGCCATCTGCGCTTCGCCGCTCACCAGCATCGCGATCCCCGCCGGATGCACGGCGAACACTAGTTTCGCGTCCAGACCGTTCTGCTGGTAGTAACCGCCTTCCTTGGCCAGGAAGATTGGCCAGTTCGCGGGAGCTTTCGCCGGATAATTGATGGTGATGCTTTGAAGCTGTGCCAGAGCGGGCAGAGCCCAAAGCAACAGCGCGCAGTAGAGGGCTTTCATCAGACGATCAAACCTCGATCTTGAATAGCTTCTTGGCGTTGTCTTCGAAGATCAGCTTTCTGTCGGCGGCGCTCAACCACTCGAAGTCTTCGATCAAATAGCGGATCTCATCCAGCCATTTTCCGGTGCGCGGGTCCTTGACGGTGCCAACGCCGGGCCGTTCGGTGCCGAAGAGACAGCGATCCGCGCCCACCGTCTTGATCAGAAGGGCGAGGGAATCGCTCGAATACATGACGGTGTCGTAATAGATATTCCGCATGCGCTCGGAAAAGCGGGTTGCGCCAGGAACGCGCAGCGAGCTGGCCTCAAAACGTGCCCAGTGCAACGGAATAGCGCCTCCGCCGTGCGACAGCAGAATTTTGAGCGTCGGAAAATCCTTGAAGACGTTGGAACTTAGCAGCGAAACAACGGCGATGCTTTCCTCGTTGATGAAATGCAGCGAATAGGGAAGGCGGTCCGACCGGCAGCCGGCGGAGTGGACGTGGCCTACCACGTCCAACTCGACCAGCTTTTCGTAAAGCGGATACCAGTAGCGATCGCCCAGCGGGGGCGTCGAGATGCCGCCCGCCTCGCCCGGGTCGGGATTGATCAGGCACCCCACGAAACCAAGCTGCTTCACACACCGCTCCAGCTCCGGGATGCAATTGCTCGGACTGATGCCCGGGCTCTGAGGCAGCCCGCACACGCCCCGAAATACGTTCGGATAGAGCTTCGTTTGCCGCCCGATGATGTTGTTGGTTTCTTCCATGAACCAGTTCACGAGCTTGGGTTGCTCGCTGTGCATCATCTGATAGGGGCGGGGAGAGACAACTTGCATGTCGGTGCCCACTTCTTTCAGTTGATCCAGATGAGAGGACCCACCGAAAACCGGTTCGTTTAAGGCGTGCTTGATGTCCTCATCCGTCGCGCCGGCGCTCCCGCGGCCGTGCGCTCCGCGGTGAGAGATGAGTCCGGCTTTGTATACGTAAAGCTTGTCCGGCGCGGTCACGTGCGCGTGAGCGTCGATGATCATGTTTGTGAGGGCCTCATCATTTGCGTATGTTTGCGCGTCCGCGCAATGAGATTGATGCGCGTATCCGCAAACGGGGATTATATCGAACTTGGAAGAGCGATCGCGCGGATGGTGTGAGGATGTCGTGAGGCAGGATGGCCTGAGGCACTTTCAGGGACTCGCGCAAATCGGACTGCAGCGCGGGTGTGTTTCTTGACTGCTTGGGCAATGCGCGCCGCATTCTTTGCGTTCAGGGTTCGCGGGCAGGCGTAGGACGCAGGTGAAAGCGCACATGTTCGATATGGCGGGCTTCGTTCAGGCGCATGGCGTGTTCGGCGAAGCATTCGACACGTTCTTTTGGAAAAACGAAGCCATGATCGGAGGGCTGCCAGGGAACTCCTTTGCGTTTGTGGAGTTCGAGGAGGGCAGCGGCGTCTTTAAGCGAGCGGCGCTCGCGCTCGGTGCGGTCCGCCTGGATGTCGCGGAGCGTGTCGAGGCTCTTTTGGAACTGGCGCGAAAGACGCTGGCTCTGGATGCCGAGGTTGGCAAGGAGGCGATGCGCGTCAACGATGTCGAAGGTGATTTCCCGATCGGGCG
>JASHQT010000090.1 GCA_030039005.1 Bryobacteraceae bacterium | reverse complement strand
CTCGCGCGAGGGGAACTGCGGACCATCGCCGCCACCACCTGGTCCGAGTACAAGAAATATTTCGAGAAGGACGCGGCATTGGCTCGCCGTTTCCAAGTGGTGAAGGTCGAGGAACCGGACGAAGATCAGTGCGAAGTAATGATCCGCGGGATCGTCGCCTCTCTCGAAAAACACCATAACGTGCGTATCTTGGACGAAGCGGTTGCCTCCGCCGTCCGGCTTTCCAATCGATACCTCGCCGGGCGCCAGTTACCGGACAAAGCGGTCAGCGTTTTGGACACCGCTTGCGCGCGCCTTTCCCTCACGCATCACGCCACGCCGGCAATGATTGAAGACGCGACGCGCCAGATCGACGATCTGAACGTACAGGACCGCATCCTGCGCCGCGAAGCAGCCGCGGGCGCCGATCACGCCGAGAGACTCGCCGAGATCGCGAACGAACGCGAGCAACTCGAAACCGAAGTTGCGGCGCTGCGCGAGCAATGGGACAAGGCGCGCGGCTTGATCGAACAGATCCGCGTTTTGCGCGAACGCCTGGAATCGTTCGCCGAGAAAGAGAGTGAGAAGACCGAGGCGGCGAAAAGCGAGACGGCAAAAAGCGACGACGGCAGAAGCGTCGCGGAGATTCGGGCCGAGCTGGACAGCTTGTCGAATCAGCTCTCTGAGTTGCAGGGCGAAAAGCCCCTCATGCGTGTGTGCGTCGACGGCCATCTGGTGGGCGAAGTGATCTCCGGCTGGACCGGCATTCCGGTCGGGAAAATGGTGCGTGACGAAATTTCCATGGTTCTCAACCTGGAAACACATCTGGGGCAAAGAGTCATCGGGCAATCCGGCGCTTTGAAGGAAATCGCGCAGCGAATCTCTACGTCGCGCGCGAATCTGGATGATCCCGGCAAACCGGTGGGCGTATTCTTGCTGCTGGGGCCGAGCGGCGTGGGCAAGACCGAGACCGCGCTCGCCCTCTCCGATTTGCTCTATGGCGGCGAGCGCAACCTGATCACCATTAATATGTCCGAATTTCAAGAGGCGCATACGGTGTCGACGCTCAAGGGTTCGCCGCCGGGCTACGTGGGCTACGGAGAAGGCGGAGTATTGACCGAAGCGGTCCGCCGCCGGCCCTATTCCGTCGTGCTGCTGGACGAGGTGGAGAAGGCCCACCCGGATGTTCTGGAATTGTTCTACCAGGTCTTCGACAAGGGCATGATGGAAGACGGCGAAGGCCGCCAGATCGACTTCAAGAACGCGATCATCCTGCTGACCAGCAACGCCTGCACGGACCAGATGATGGCGCTCTGCGACGACCCGAACGATCTGCCGGAGGCGACGGATCTGATCGCCGCGTTAAAGCCCGAGCTGAATCGCATCTTCAAGCCCGCGTTTCTCGGCCGCCTGGTCATCGTGCCTTATCATCCGATTCGCGACGAGGCGTTGAAGCGCATTGTGAGGCTGAAGCTCGCGAAAATCCAGCGCCGCATGCTGGACCATCACAACCTGGAGCTGGCCTACGACGAATCCCTGGTAGACGCCATCGCCGCGCGCTGCACGGAAGTCGAGAGTGGCGCCCGCAACGTGGACAATATTCTCACCAATACGCTGCTGCCGGAGATTTCCCGGCGGCTGCTCACGAGCATGGCGGCCGAAGAACAACTCAGCGCGATCCGCGTCACCGCGGACGAGTCTGGCGCTTTCCAGTATCTGGAGGATAACCAGATTCGATCGGCGCATGCCGGTGAAGAGTGAATTCCGGCCGGAAAGGCGGCCGTTTCCGGTCATCAGTCGGCGCCGAAATCGTAGCCTCGGCCTAACAAGCCCTTCTTGTCCTCTTGACTCCCCAGGATGAAGAAGATGTATTCGCCCTTTTTCAACGCAGGAACCGCGAGTTTGTAAAGCCCGCCCGGTCCCACTTCCTTGGAATCGAACTGGAAAATCGATTTGGGAGGAAAGACGGGAGTCCCGGCCTTCGGCCCGAAATCGAGCTCGCGGCGTTCTTTCGAAGGCTTGAAACTGAGCAGCACTAGATCATCGATCATGATCTTCCCCCCGAGCCGGGCATAAAACACCAGCGGGGTTCCTGAGTTGACACGCAGCTTGGCCGCCGGTCCTGCCGCCGCTCCCATCACATGACCGCCCATCATCTTGCCGAATTTGCCCGGCTGGCTCTGAGGCACAATCGACTTCAATTCCAGCGCTGGGAACTTGGGGCCCGGCAACAGATAGTACACGCCCACATCGGGCGGGACCTTTTCCGCCATCTCATCGTAGGGGAATTTTCGGGAAGGCTCGCTTGAAGCGGCCGGTCCGGACCCGGTATTAGGGGCGGGAGGCGAATAGGGGAGGGTTGGATCCAGCAAGTATTTGATGACGGTCTCGCTGACGCCGTCTTTCTTCAGGGCGACAATTTCGTTGCTATTCAGGTCGAATGGCTTGGCGTTTTTCTTTACTTCGGCGACGATCAACTCGTCGGAAACGCCGGATTTGGACAGCCGCAGCACTTCCTCGATGGTTAACGACCCGGGCGCCGGCGCTGGGTTCTCTTGCGCCACAAGTGCGCTCAAAGAGGCCCCCAGAACAGCCAAGGCCAGGGCTAAGCGTGTACCCATCATGCGCCAGAAAAATTTCAATTATTATCTCACGGCGCGCTCCGCCAAGCCAGGTCAGTACCTGGCAGCCGTAGTACCAAGGGAGTTCGGTATTGCGCCACACGGACGAAGCGGTATAGGCTTGAACATTATTGGAGGGCCGCCATGCAACCGGCAGAAGCAGCCGTCACACCCAGGTCCGACACTCTCGCCTTGGTGTTTCAAAACATTTTGACGGGGATTGTTCGAATCCAGTCGGGCCGCCAGCCCCTCAATGACGTGGAGACGTTTCGGCGCCGCATGAAAGCTGCTTTACAGGAATGCGAGCGTGAGGCGGGCGTGGCGGGCTACCCCTCCGCCGACGTGCGCGACGCGGCCTTCGCGGTGGTCGCCTTCCTCGACGAGACCATCCTTTCTTCGCGTGATCCCAGAGCCGAAGAATGGCGCAAAAGGCCGCTCAATATCGAGCTTTTCGGCCAAGCAGTGGCCGGCGACCTGTTCTTCGACAAACTGCTCGATATTGAGCGGCGGCGGGATTCACCCGAACTTGCCGACCTCTTGGAAGTCTATCTGCTCTGTCTTTTGCTCGGCTTTGAAGGCCGCTTCGCGCCACCCCTGCGGGGCGAAGCATCGCGCATCGCCGATCGCCTGCGGCGCAGGATCGAATCCATTCGCGGTTTGGACTATAGGTTGTCGCCTCCCCTTCAGTTCCTGCCGGAAGCCCCGCGCGCGAGGGCCGACTCGGGAAACTGGCGCTGGTGGATTTTGGGCAGCGTTCTCGGGGCGATCCTGCTCTTCGTCTTATTCCGGTGGAATCTCGCGTTCCGGGTGGACGAGCTTCGCACCGCTGTGACCGGCCTAAGATAAACGGGTAGTCCGACTATGATCCGGCGATTGCTCTTGATCCTGTTCCTCTACACGTTGTTAGTGTGGATCGCGGTGACGTATTTCCACTCCGACAACGTTCCGGAGTTGGTCAAACAAGGCCTGCTGTGGACCGGGATTGGCGTAGCGGTGCTGTTACTTTTCGTCATTCTGGAGCGCGTGGTGCGCTGGTGGCAATCCCGCCGCTCCGCGCGCCCGGCGGCGCCCGCGCAGTCGGCGCCCGTTTCAGGAAAGCCGTCCATGCACCCGGACGATCTGGCGCTGCTGGCCGTTCTGCGGGAAGCCGAACAAAGGCTCGCGCAGGCCCCGGTTGCCCCAGGCACGCAGCCGCCGCGCTTGTTCGATCTTCCGATTTATTTGGTGCTGGGGCCCGAACGCGCCGGCAAAACGAGTCTCGTCCAGAACAGCGGTGTTGAGCCCGCGCTCTTGGCGGGACAGGTGGGCGGCACCGGCTCCGCGGTGATCAACACTCGCCTGGCGAATGTCTGGATCGCCCAGCAAGCCGTGTTCATCGAAATCGGCGGCAAGATCTTTGGCGGCGACGCGCGGCGTTTTGCCGAATTCCTTTCCAACCTCTCCCCGCACGGCCGGCAACCCAGGTGGCGGCGCTGGTTCCAGCCTTCGCCCGCCCTGAATCTCCGCGGTGTCCTGCTGGTCTTCGATGCGCAGAAGTTCACTGGAACCCCGGAACCCTCGGAGCTGGATCGCCTGGCGCAGCAGGTCCGCGAGCGTTTATTTGCCACCGCGGCGACTTTCGGGCCGGGCTTGCCGGTCTACACGGTGTTCAGCAAGCTGGACAGCGTCAAGTACTTCCCCGAATTTTTCGGACGCATGGCCGATAGTGAAGCCGGCCAGCTTTTCGGCATACTGAGCGGGGCCCGGGACGCCGCCATGGACCGCATTTGGGCCGAGGCAGAAACCAAGCGGCTTAATAAGCAATTCTCAGCCTTGTTTCTGCGGCTCGCCGACCGCCGCCTGGCCGCGCTGGCGCAGGAAACCAGGCAGGAGGCGCGCACCTCGATTTACGAGTTCCCCAGGGAATTCAAGCGCGTTCGCACGGCCTTGGTCCAGTTCCTCATCGACGTGTTCAAGCCGGACCCCTTGCAGCCTAGCCCGCAAATGCGCGGGTTCTTCTTCAGCGGAACACGGAAATCAGAAAATGCCGCCGCACCTCCGGCCTTGCCCGATGCCAGTGTGTTTCGCAGCTCCACGCAAGCAGCCGACGCCACCGTGATCTTCTCTTCGGAGGCGAAAACTACGTTCGGCCGGGCGCCCTTGGAACCAGGCGGTGGGCGCTCCGTCGATCAATGGATGTTTGTCGCCGACCTGTTTACCAACGTCCTGCGCCAGGACCGTCCGGTTTTGACCCGCCCGCCGGCGCCTTTCGAGCGCCACCGAAAAATCGCAGTCGGCGTAGCAGCGGGCTTGGCGATTCTCCTGTCACTAGTGTGGGCCGTTTCGTGGTTCGGAAATTCGTCGCTCGTCAAGCGAATCCAGGTGTCGACGGACGCGCTGCATCGTGGCGGCAACGAGTTGAGCGTTGCGAATTTGCGCGCGCTCGACGCTCTGCGCGCCAACCTCGTCCAAATCGACCTCCGCTCTCCCTTGCGCCTGCATTGGGGGCTTTACACCGGCGATGACCTGCGCGAGCAGGGCAAACTGGCCTACTTCGCAAGGTTGAGGCGACTGGCCCTTGCCGAGATCAACGAGCAGCTCGTCTCCGACCTCCAGCGCGCCGGCGACCCGAACGGCAGTGCCGGCGCCGGATTGACCTATGACCGCCTGAAGACCCACCGCACCATCACGGCGCTCGCGTGTCCGGTGGACGACCGCGTCGTGTCGCGCGTTCTCAAATCCTCCGCCACGGACGTGTTTCCCAACCTGACGGACGAGCAGAAACTGCTGCTGAATACCCAGTTGGACTATTACGCCTCGGCGCTGGCGGCCGCGAGCAAGCCTCCCGTGGCCCTGACCGAAGACCCCCGGGCGGAAGCAGCGGCGCGTGCCTACATAAGACAGTCCGGCAATTTGGATCAGCAGCTCAATATGCTGCTGGCGGCGGTGGATCGCCAGGTCAAGCCGCTGTCGGTGGCCCAATACGCGGACAAATATGAGAGCGTCCTCTCGGGCGCATCGGAAATCCGCGGCGCTTTCACCAAGCCGGGGCTCAGGCTCTTTGAGGATATGGTGGCCAAGGGGAATTTCGGCCCCGGTAGCGAAACGTGCGTCATGGGTGATCTTGCGAGTGTCGATAATCGGCTGCAAAGCACCCAGGTCCGGTCCCAGTTGCTTTCGATGTATTACCGTCAGTATGCGGATGCGTGGCGGATGTTCCTGGCGTCCTTCCATGTCATCCGTTATGCCGGTCCCGAGGATGCCGCTCGCCGGTTGGATATCCTGGCCGGATCCACTTCCCCGCTGCTTGCGGTTGTCCGCATGGTCTCCACCAATACCAATTTCCCTCCGCCCAAGCCTGGGGAATTGAGCTGGTGGGAAAAGGGCGCGAAGAAGGTCGGGTTCGGAACGGCGGTGGATAACAAGAACAAAGCCACAAAAGCAGTGGACCAAGCCGAGGATGCCCTCACCGGCGACTCGCCGCGCATGACCACGGCCGATCTGGCTCGCCTATTCCAACCGGTGCAGTTTACGACGCCCGCCGACGTGGACCGGCTCGTCAACGACAACGACGGCGGTTATGTGCAGGGTTTGCGGGGATTGGAGACCAGCCTGGACACACTCGGGCGTGCTTCTGCGACCGAACGCGCCGCGGCAATTCCCCAGGCTCAAGGCGCCCTGAATCAAGCCAAGGCTGCGGAAACCGCGCTCGCGGATAAGTTTTTCGACGTGGGCAATGAGGGCTTGAATAAGCAGCTAGCCGATTTATTGGAACAGCCCATCCAATTAGCCACGTCCGTAATTCCATCCAACACGGAAGCTTTCTCGGGCGGAAAGAAGAACGGCGAACTGGCTCAATTCTGTCGCGTGATCTCTCCCATTCTCGGCAACTATCCGTTCAGTCCGTCCAGCCAGAACGATACAACATTGCTCGAAATCGCCAAGGTGTTTTCTCCGGTCGACGGGCTGGTGTGGAAATATGTTCAGCAATCCGGCTCCGATTTGGTGGTCAAGCAGGCTGCGGAGTGGAAACCCAACCCGGCTCTGCAGGGGATGAAGGTAGCGCCCGAGTTGCTCCAATTCCTGGACAGCGCCCAGCAGCTTACCGACGTCCTGTTCTCGGAAGGCGGCATGATGCAGCCCAGGCTGCGCTACGTTTTGCGTCCGGTCGCGCCCAGCGGTTCTTCCGGCCAGAGTATCGTCGTACGGCTGATTCTGGACGGAAAGGAAATCGACTCTTCGGACCCACTCCAAAAAACCTTCTACTGGCCGGCGCCGCCTGGTACTAAAGCAGGGGCGGAAGGTATGGTACAGGCGGGCGGTCTTACCTCCGGATTTGGGCGTTTTGAAGGAACGTGGGGGGTGTTCCGGCTTTTCCAGAATGCCGATGAGCGCGCCTTCGGCGCCAAGGTGGTCCAATGGAGCGAGATCCGCGGGCTCGGTAAGTCTGTGGTGGCTCAACCTTTAAATCCACCCGCACGGGTGGAATTTGTGGAATTCCCGGGGGGTAAAGATCTGTTTAACCCCGTGTTCTTTGAATCGCTCCAGTGCCCTAAGAAGGCCGTTACTGTGAACTAAAAAACCATGGGCGCTTCTGGGGCAGAGGTGTGATATATTTACGCTAATCTGCAAGCGGGCTGTAACAGCGAGGGCGTCGCTGACACTCTAAAGCAGATTTCGAATTCAGCGCAGCGGGTAGGAGGGGTGGAATGGCCAAGGAGAGCCTGCAAAAGAAACTGAGCCGGGTACGGCCGCCCAGGGTCCACATCACCTACGATGTCG
>JASHQT010000642.1 GCA_030039005.1 Bryobacteraceae bacterium | reverse complement strand
GGCGTAACTAATGATGAAATCCCCAGGCAGCGGAAATCCCGCAGCATTGCAACCCTCTGTGCTATTGAGGCATGTGGGATACCCTGAAAAGTTATCCTAGCCAATCTGGTTCGTTCCTACCGCGGCCAAAAAGGCTGCCTTGGCCGCCGGTGCGTTCCCGTACGAGCAACGCCCATTTACGCACGGGGACGACGGATTAGAAGGGGTTGCGCCGTCGTAAATGCAGTACAGTGGATTGCCACAGAGCGTTGTCGTGTCGAACGTGGTCTGGGCGAAACTCGTGCCTATAAACAACAAAGAAACAGCGGCCGGAAGCAGCTTGGCGAAAATCATCGGGTCATACCAGGAAAAATAGCGGCTCGTGATAGCTAAATCACTCGTTGTTGTTGTCTCCATAATCGATCACCTCCGAGATAAAAGTCTTACCGGTACGAATGCAGAACCGGCCTCGTGGCCGCCAACTCATGAATTACTGTGAATCGAGCAGCAGTGTAACGTGCGAGGCCGATGGGAGTCGTCACCCAAATGGTGTACGGCTGCTTTAGGGGCGCCGCAGCGGTACTGATCGTAGGATCAGCGAGATCAGTTCGCCCTGGCGTTCGGTGCCGGTCTTGGAGAGAGCTCGCTTGGCGTGGGTCCGTGCGGTTTCGAGCGAAATTCCGAGGTCGGCTGCAATCTCTTCCAGGCTTCGGCCCAGCGCCAGCTTGCCTGCCACGCGCGCTTCGGCGGGCGTGAGGGAAAGGAGCTCGCACAGCAGCGGTACGTCGGGCTCCGGCCGCGAGGAGGTGTCGATCGCCAGAATGCTGACGGCTGGTACGGAAACGCCCAGGGGAATCTCGCCGGAATCTCCTACGGGCATGAGGATCAAGCGATAGGGGTCCCGGTGCGAAGGCCGCTGGATTTCGAGGCGCCGTAAGGAACCGAGCCCCGAAGCGACCTCCAGCACCGCCTTGCGAAACGCGGAGTTTTGTCTCGTGGAGGCGATCGCGATGCGTCCCTGCTCCAAAGTGATGCCATCACGCGCGTTGACGATTTCCTGCGCCGATGCATTGGCGTACTGGATTCTGCCCTCCGCATCGGTGACGAAGTAGGCGTGCGAGTATCGATTCAAGTGATCGGTGAACAGGGAGAGCTGCCGCCGCATGGCCACCATCTGGCCATACAGAAGCACCGCCCGTTTCAAATGGGGGATCAGTACCTTCAGGATTGCCAGTTCGCGTTTCGCGAAAGGCCCACTCCCCGCTCCCCGGACGACGGCGATCAGCGACTGGGCTGTGGCGCTCATGAGAACGGTCCCACCCATCCCATGAATGGCGTTGTGGGGCGCATAGAATTCCCGGTACGCGGCGCTCGCTTCCATGACAGGTCTGGGGCAGACGTCTTCATCGGTTCCCACTTCCCCCTCGGGAAGGCGCGCGCTGCCAGTGCGCCACGGATCGATGGACGCATAGTGCTCGTTATAAAGCTTAAGAAGCTCCTCGGGCCAGCCATGCCAGCAAACGGCGCTGAACTCATCCCGATCCACGTCACGAATCGAAAACGCGCCGCGCTCGGCATTCACCGCGCACATGAAGGCCTCCAGAAAAACCTGCCAGCCGGAGGGGACGGCGACTGCGTCATAGATCAAGCCGGTCAGCTTGGGAATTATGTCGAGATCGAGTTGGAGCTCGGCGGGCATATGCCAGTCCTTGGATTAGATTGGCCCCGTCCCGACAGGCAGTTCATGCCAAAGCAACGAGCTGCTGATTTCTATGAATTATAGCGGGTTGGATTCGCCGGTACACGCTCAAGCGCCACGTGTTCTCTGGTACCAGAAATGATCCGAGGCTCCCCGCATCTAACAGTCGGATGCGTGACGGGGCTGTGGCTGGTATGGCGATGCTGTTGTCGCTGCACTGCTTGGCTGGTGCGCGGTCCAACGATCCCGCACTGTTGACGTTCAGCGAACTGCGCGAGCTTTACCAACAGGCAGACCCTCCACCGCTGTTGCGCGCCAAGCTGCAAGCGCTGCTCACCACGCCGTTCGTGCGGAACAACGCTTGGGAAGAAGGCGTGCGCCCGCTCGCGCCCAATGATCCGCAAACCGGCAAGATGCTGCGCGTGGCGGAGTGGAACATCGAGAGGGGCCTGGAATTCGACGCCGTGCGTTACGCGTTCAGCGACCCGCGCAGGTTCAACGCACTGATGGAAGACAAAGGTTCCAAGGCGGACGATGCCCAGCGCGAGAAAATTCGCGAGCAGATCGCGATTTTGGAGCAAGCCGACGTGCTGGTGCTGAACGAAGTGGATTGGGGTGTCAATCGCACATTGTTTCGCAACGTGGCGGCGGAACTGGCGAGCGATTTGAACATGAATTACGCCTACGGCGTGGAATTCGTCGAAGTGGACCCGATCACCATGGGTTTGGACCAGCAGGTGATCGTGCACGAAGTGGCCGACGCCTACAAGGACCCGGACGACGACCGGCAAGCCATGCTGGATCACGTGCGGCAAGTGATGACGCCGGATCCCGCGCGCTATAAAGGCCTGCATGGCACGGCCATTTTGAGCCGCTACCGGTTGGAAAACGTGAAGTTGATCCCCTTCGCGGTGCAAGGGCATGATTGGTATCGGGATGAAAAGAAACGCTCGCCGGCTTACAAGGCCGAAGGAAAGGTGAGCACGGCGGTCTTCAGAGAGCAATTGGTTCGTCAGGTGCGGCGCGGCGGCCGGATGATGCTGATGGCCGATATCGCGGGCCCCGATCTCCCTTCAGGGCGCGTGACGATAGTAGCCACGCACCTGGAAGACGTTGCGACGCCCCACATGCGGCGCAAGCAGCTTGAGGAACTGCTGAAGACGATCGATGGCATCGATCATCCGGTCATCGTGGCCGGCGACATGAACACGTCCACGCACACCGGCTTGCCGATCAGCATGACGCGCCTGCTCAAGCAGAGCTTCGGGAGCGGAAAGTGGTGGGCGGAACAGGGGGCGACGGATGCGCTCCGGTATGGGACGCCGTTCGGCTGGGCCTACGACCTGTCGCTGGGCCTGGTGGGCTTCGCGCGCAAAGTGCAGGACCCCACCGAAACCAGCATTCCGCTGATCGGCGACAATCCCGAAGCCAAGTTTTTCAGCACGCTCGAGCGCTTCCGTTTCGATGACGGCAGCGCGTTCGATTTTCGCGGCGACCCCGAGCGCTCGGCCAACGGACGCGGCGGGCGGCTGGCCAATTCCAACGAGCGCGCCGCGAAAGGTTTTGAAGCCACCGAAGAGCTTTCGCGGCGCTTCGGCCCCATCGGCGAGTACAAGCTGGATTGGATCTTCGTCCGCCCGACGCACCTGGATAAACCGGATGACCAGCGCGAGTTCTCAGCCTTTAGCTGCTTTCATGGCCGCACGCTGCAGGCGCTCAACCACGCGATCCCGGACCGGATTTCAGATCACAACCCGATTACCGTGGATTTGCCGCTAGCCGATCCGCCCGCGGCCCCTTCCGTTACGGTTGCGGCACGATAGTCCCGGCTCCGGGGCCGCGCCGTAGCTTAGCAGCGCTCTGGCGCGGCGCTCGGAACTTGGCTGAGCGTCTGCGGTGAAGGTGCGGACGGCTCCCGGCTGCGGAGCGCGCAGCGGGAATGGCTGACGAGGTGTCAGTAACCGGTAAGATCGCTTCGAAGTTCTCCGAATCGACACCGCTCCAGAGGTCAACGGACAGCGGGTCGCTGTAGTCCAGGCCCGATGGAACCGTAAAGTTGATCTGGTACAGTCCCGCGAAGCCGGGCGCCAGTCCTGAAAACGCAACCGTGGCACTCGCTGAGTTTCCGGTGTCGTCGTACAGAGTTACGACCGGGGTCGCGTCGGTGTAGCTCAGTACAGTGCTGGAAGCGGCGGCGCCGTCGGCAGGCTGGTTGCTGACTCCGCCCATTCCGCCGACATACATCGCGACGGTCTCGCCCACCTGGGCCGGATTGGATGCGGAGACCACTGAGTAGTCCGGGCGCTCGGCGGCCGCAGTTCCGTCACCACCCACCGGAGTATTGGTAAACACCCCCACGGAGGTTTCGCCGACGAAGGCGGTCACTGTGTTCGAATTTGAACCGTTGTTGTTGACCTGAATCTGTGCCACTTCCTGGGTCGTCGCCCACGGCACGATAAAGGAAATTTGGTTGGGGCTGACGAAGTAAACGGGTGCTTGCACGTCGTTCACCGTCACGGTCACGCCGGCCAAGCCCCCGCTGGTCGGGAAGGGAAGACCGGAGCTGGTGGTAGTATCGGCGAGGCCCGAACCATAGATGCTTACGAATTCGCCCGGAGACAGAAATGCGGTGAAGGGCGCGGAGCTGGCCGCGTTTTCGACACCCACCGGATCGATATAGACGCCGGAGCCGCTGAACGAAGGCGCCTGAAACGCCACGTTGATCCCCAGGTACGCGCTGGGCCCAAAACCAACACGGATCGCGCCGTCTGGACTGGTCCAGTACGTGTAATAGCTGTCGGAGGCGCTTCCGTCTCCGTTGAGCGTGTACTGGTCGTAGTAGTCGAGGCTCTCCGTCGCACCGGCTGCCGGGAGGTTGTCCCGCTCGTCGGCAATGATGTTGTTGACGCCCTCGCCTGAAAATATGTTGGTTGCTCCGTAATAGCTGTCCAGGCCGTCGTTCGAGTTGGGGTATCCGTAGAGATCGAGGTCCACGCCCGCCTGATAGTACAGCGCCTGGTAACTGGAGGGGTTGCTGGTGGCGTTTTTGACGCCGACGAACATGTCGAAGCCGTTGTAATTGCCGCCGAAAATGAAATTACCGTCAGGCGTACTGTAGAGAAGATCCGTGCCGCCGATCAGGTTGGTGGTGTTGCTGCCCCCGAAATTGAGCTGTGCCGCTCCGTTGCTGAAGGAATAGGTCACTCCACTCAGATTTTGCGCGGTGGCGCTGGTATTGCCGCCCAGATACTCGCTGGCGTTCAGCGATCCGATGCCGCCGCTCCCGTTGGCGGTAAAAGTGAGCAGCGCGTCGCCGCCCGGGACCCCGTTGGAGGCGGTGTAGGTCGGATCGAAATATGCGGCCTGATACGATCCAGATAGTGTGCCGTTGCTCTGTGATCCGACCGGCGCGGCGACGAAAAGGTCGTTATATTCCTCGGTGGTCTCCGTTGTGCTGCCGATGAACACTCCTTCGGACGATACCAGCCCAACGATTTGATCGCCGGTAAAGTCGGGATTCACGGCGCTGATATAGCCTTCCCCGCTCGCCGAAATCACATACGTGCCGCTGCCGGTGAAGGATTGCGGCGTGCTGGAGCCGCTAGCGCCGTCGAGAAGCGTGGCATTGGTAGTGTACGCGCCGGCCCCATTAAACGTGATGGTGCCTTGCAAACTCATCGCGTCTTGGAGATCGCCCGCCGCGTCCTCCTCGAAATAGAGCACCTGGCGGAAATAATAAGTGCCGTTCAGCTTGCTGTCGCCCGAGGAATCGAAGTTTTGCGCCAGCCCCGAGCCGGCGCACGCGCCCAGCAAGAGTACAAGAAATGTCGTTTTTGTTTTCATGAATCCCGTATGGGCGCCTAACCTCACGCCTCTCTCCGGTTGACGCGCGAGAGGGCCAACTGGTTAACGTCGCCGCTCAACTCTTCCATCATCGCCCGTCAATGCTTCTTCTCGATTACAACATGGAATAGTGTTTAGGGCACGCCGGGGTAGCTTGTAAAAATTTGTCGTGCTCCAGCTAATTGTCTTAGGCAAAGTGTTAGGAGCGTGCGAGCATGCGCTCGACAATCTTACCGACCGCGAGAATCTCGTCCAGGTTGGAGGATTTCTGCAGATAAAGATTCGCTCCTAGCTCCAGCGCGGTGTCGCGATCGGCGGGCGCGGCCGAAGATGTCAACATGATGACGGGCACGCCATCGAGCACGCGCTGCCCGCGCACGTGGCGCAGCACAAGTTCTCCGTTGAGCTTAGGAAGATTCACATCCAGCACGATCAGGTGGGGTTTCCAGCCGGGGCTTTCTTGGGACCGGCCACCGAGAAGCGTGAGAGCCTGCTGGCCGTCAGCCGCGACCACGAGATTGCAAGGCAGGGAGCAAGTGCCGAGGGCTTCGCGGAACAATAGCACGTCGCCCGGGTTGTCTTCAGCCAGCAGGATCTCAAACACGTCCAACTAACCTTCTAGAGTAGATAATCGGCGGTAGCTTCGCGGACTGCTAAAAATTGTTGTAACGCGATTGGCGCGCCGGAGTCTCTATACCGGTTGCCACAGCCAGTATTGTATCGTAAGATATCTTACTCTCTCGAGGAGCGAGGAACATGAAAAGTGTGACGGTGGAACAGGGCAAACACGTGGAGAACGGCCAGAAGACTCCCAAAGCGGGCGCCGGCCGGGCGAACGGAAGGGCCGCCGTTGCCAACGGCAGTCAACGCGACAAGTCGCGGAGCGATAAATCGCGTAACGATGCCACCGTTTTGTTGAACACGCTGATCGCGTTCAAAAGAGGGGATTTCTCGGTTCGCATGCCGGTCGACCAGATGGGGCTAGAGGGCAAGATCGCCGACGCGTTGAACGATGTTCTGGACATCAACCAAAAAATGGTCAGCGAGTTCCAGCGGATCAGCCGGTTGGTGGGCAAGGACGGGAAAATCAGCCAGCGCGCCTCCATCGGCTCGGTTTCCGGCGCGTGGGCCGATTGCGTGGAAGCGGTGAACAGCCTGATCGGCGACCTGGTGCAGCCGTCGACGGAAGTGGCGCGCGTGATCGGCGCGGTGGCGAAGGGTGACCTTTCGCAGAATATGTCGCTTGAAGTGGACGGGCGTCCGTTGCGGGGAGAGTTTCTGCATACCGCGCGCGTGGTCAACACGATGGTGCAGCAGTTGAATTCTTTCGCCAGTGAAGTGAC
>JASHQT010000641.1 GCA_030039005.1 Bryobacteraceae bacterium | reverse complement strand
GGCCGCGACGGCGCAGATGGTCCATTTGACGCTGGCACGCATAACGTGCCAGCGTAGCAGGTGGCGTTGGCATGCGCCAACGCGCTATTGGCCATTGGTTGCCTGGCACATTCGATATGATTAGCGGCGAGGTACAAACATGCGAACTGCGCTCCTGGCACTTTGTCTGATCGAGACGCTTTCTGCCGCCACCGTACAGCTTGATTCCGGAATGATCGAGGGGACGACAGGCAAGGATGCCGGCGTCCAGGTGTACAAGGGCATTCCGTATGCGGCGCCGCCGGTCGGCGATCTCCGATGGCGTGAGCCGCAGCCGGTGGCGCATTGGGAAGGTGTGCGGAAGGCGGATGAGTTTGGCGCGATGTGTATGCAGCCGGCGTTTCGCGGCGCGCCGGGCGGCAATGAGGCGTCGGCGCCTCCCAAGATGTCTGAGGACTGCCTGTTCTTGAACGTGTGGACCGCGGCGAAATCAGCCAATGACCGTCGCCCCGTGATGGTCTGGATTCATCCCGGCGGCTACAACACCGGGTCGGGCGCGGCGCCGGGCTACGACGGCGAGGCGCTGGCCAAGAAGGGCGTGGTGCTGGTGACCATCAATTACCGGCTGGGCGTGTTCGGATTCTTTTCGTATCCCGAGCTGACGAAGGAATCGCCGCATCACGCTTCGGGCAACTACGCGTTCATGGATCAAGTCGCGGCCTTGCAGTGGGTCAAGCGCAACATCGCGGCGTTCGGAGGCGATCCGCGGCGTGTCACCGTGTTCGGAGATTCCGCCGGATCGGCCAGCATCGCGAATCTCATGGGATCGCCGCAAGCCAAGGGGCTGTTCCAGCGCGCGGTCGGCGAGAGCGGCGCCTGGATGGGGCTTTCGGTTGCGCCGATGCGGACGCTGGCCGAAGCCGAACAGTCCGGCATGAAGGTCGCCGAGGACCTGCACGCGCAAGATTTGGCTGCGTTGCGCGCGATTCCGGCCGCTGACTTACTCAAAGCAGGACGCGGCGGAGGACCGGTGATCGACGGATGGTTCTTGCCGGAAGATGTCGCGACCATTTTCGCCGAGCATAAGCAGAACGATGTGCCGCTCATCGTGGGATCCAATCAGGACGAAGGAACGTTCTTCCTGCGGCCCACCACGGCGGCGAAATTCATCGAGCGCTCGCGCACGCGTTTCGGCGATCGCGCGGATGCGTTCCTGAAGCTGTATCCGGCGGGATCGGACGAAGAAGCGAGCGCGTCGCAACTGGCGGCGTTTCGCGACGAGCTGGCGTTCGTGATGCGGATCTGGGCGCGGGCGCAGACCAAGACCGGCCGCTCGAAAGCGTACCTGTTCTATTTCACGCACCAGCCGCCGCTGCCGGTGGGCCAGACGGTGCGCGGAGGATTCGGTTCGGGGGCCACGCACGGCTCGGAAGCGCAGTACATCTTCGGAAACCTGTTGGGACCTCGCGCCTGGACGGATCTGGATCGCGAGGTTTCGCAAACCTTGTCGTCGTACTGGATCAATTTCGCGACCAACGGTGATCCCAACGGCAAGGGACTCGCCAAATGGCCGGCCTTCGACGATCGCGACAACGACCGGCCGCTGGTGCTCGGTGATAGGGCCGAGATTGGAACGGAGCCAAATCGAGCGCAGCTTGCGTTTTTCGAGTCGATCTATAAGAAAGAGCCCGACGCGGAACGTTGATGCTTCTACTGTCTTATCCAGGGCTTGAGCCCGAGAGCCAGATGCAGACGCACGCTGTAAATGCTGACAGGGCCGCGGTCGTGATTGTACGCAATATTCGTATCGTGCTGGTAGTCAAAAGTGGTGTAGAAGCCGGGGAATAAACGCACTGAATAGAAGCTTTCCCAGACATACTCCGGAGCGTAATTCAAGCGGCCATCGCCGATCAGAAAATCCAGGCCGCCGGCAGCCAGGTACTCGCGATGAACAGCCGATAAGCCGCCTGCGGTAAACGCCGTTCCCACCACATCGAATTTTCTGTGCCAGCGCGTGCCTTTGAACGAGACGCCGCCGCTCGCCAGACGATCGATCGCCGTGAATGCGAAGCTTTGCGTTTTGCCGTCGTTCCAGCCCAGTCGTGTGAACATGCCGAGGTTAGAGGTGATCGCCTGATTGAAGCTGATGCCCGTGCCGTACTTGAGCGTGCCCACGCGGTCAGTGAGCGAAATGTCAGGAGTCGTCCCGGTTGCCTTTGCCAGATTCAAAGCTTCTTGATAGTTCCCGCCCTGTTCGCGGTTGTCGTAAGCGAGGACGCGAATGGCTCCGTCGCGCTTGCGCCACGAATAGCGCCGCTCACCTTCCCAGACCTGGCCGTGATCGCGGAACAGCCGCAAGTCGAACTGCTGGCCATTGGCAATTTTCGGCTCAGCCACGATGCCGTAGCGAAACGCCCATTTTCGCGTGTGCACTTCCTGCACGATTCCCCAGGTGTAGCCGCGCGTATCGGCCGGATAATCCCAGGCGCCGTTGTACATCACGCCCCAGGCCATGAACTGCGTCCGGGGATCGTGCGTGTAGTCGTTGTCGTCGAAAAAATCGGTGATCGTGAATCGCCCCGCGTATATCGAATAGCGATCCACGGGCCGAACGCCTGCGAGCTGGTTTTCATCGCTCTCCTGGCGCTCTTTCTCGGCGCCAAATCCGAAATCGTGCTGGAGGTAGAGCCGGGCGAGATACGGCTTGGGCTCCGCGCTCGCAACGCGCGGAATCTCGCCATTGGGCTGATTGGCAATCCCGTTGACGCCGCTGAATCCTCTTCCACCCGCAATCTCGGGATTAAAAACCAAAAACGTGTTCTCCTCCAGACGCGCCGTGAAAAAGAGCGTCGTCGTGAGCGAGACGTCGCGCTCGGGATAATCCTGCAGACTTAGCGGACCGCCGTAGGGAGCGTAGAACGTGCCATGATAGTCTCCGATCGATGTCGCTTGATAATACAGGTTCCAGTTCTCCGATTCCGTGTCCTCGGCCGAGTTGCCATTGCCCGAAGGCGCAGTGTCCGGCGCCGCGGGTGGCGTTTCCTGGGCGCGGCCGAGCACGCAGGAGGCGAGCAGTATGCCAGTTGCGAACAGCATCTTCGGCAGCATTGGCACAGTTTTAGTCATTGGTGCGACCCGCACACGCCCAGCTAGTAGCAGCCTTTCTGTCAGAATTTGGAGGCGCCAAGGAGCGGCGCCGCTAGACAAGAATATACCCGCCGGGGTATCCTTGTAAAGGCCTTTTTCAAGACAATTTGATGACAGGTTCGAATGGCCCACACTGTTGAAGAGAAGAAAAAGCTGCTGAACCGCATTCACCGGATCATGGGGCAAGTCGCCGCCATTGAGAAGGCGCTCGACCAGGAAGCGGAATGTTCCGACATCCTCCACAACATCTCGGCATGCCGCGGCGCGATGGATGCGCTGATGGCCGAAGTGATTGAAGGTCACATTCGCTACCATGTGCTAGGCCCAAATGGATCTACCACGGACGAACAGATCCGCGCCGCCGACGATTTGGTGAGCGCGCTGCGAGCCTACCTCAAGTAGATCGCCGCGGCGGAGGAATGCCACAATAGAGTCGGACGCGCACATTCGCCAATATGCAGTTTCGTAACTCGACGTGGATGCTTGCCGCCGCATGCTGCCTCGCGGCCGCACCCCAGTTCGCGCAAGGCGCGGACCCAACTCCCAAACGGCTTTATGTGGAAGCGTTCGCCACGAAAACAGACGCTGAAAAACTTCGCGAGGACGTGACCGCGGACGTTCGAAAGCTGGGTTCCTTCACGCTGGTTCCGAATGAAGCCCAAGCCGACTTGGTCTTGGGTGGTGGCGGCGAAATCTGGGTCACAGGCTACCGCAGCTTCAGCCCTCGCTCGCATATGAAAATGCCGAGCAATGGAACGCCGGTTTACGGCGGTTATCTGTCGGTGGAGCTAAGAAACAAGCAGGGCGTGACGCTCTGGTCGTACCTGGCGACGCCGGGCGTCGCATCCGAGGACGCCGCGAAGGACATTGCCAAGCGCATCGCGAAGCATCTGGGCGAAGCGCTCAGTGAGTCCGACATATCGGTCGAAGCGGCGCACCCGGACCCGTCGGTGCGCTTGAACGGCGCCGGCGCAACGTTCCCCTATCCCGTCTATCAGAAATGGTTCACCAACTTCCAATTGGAAGATCACGGCGCGGCGATTACCTATGATGCAATCGGTTCCGAGGCGGGCATTCGCAGGCTTCTGTCCGGAAGCATCGACTTCGGAGCGTCGGACAGCCCGGAGGCCATCCATCAGCTCGCTCCAGCCGACGAGAGCAATTACTTGCTGTTCCCTTCCGTAGTGGGCGCCGTGGTTCCCATTGTCAATCTCCCCGGGGTCTCAGAGAGCATCGCGTTCACCCCGGAGGCTCTGGCCGGGATTTTCCTGGGGAAAATCACGAAATGGAATGACCCGGTGCTCAAACGCGCCAACCGCGGCGTCAAGCTGCCCGATCTTGACATCGTGGTGGTCCACCGCGCGGACGGCAGCGGCACCAGTTATGCCTGGACGGACTACCTGTCGAAGACCAGCCCCGAGTGGAAGCGGGAAGTCGGCTCGAGCCTTGAGCCGAAATGGCCCACTGGACGAGCGGCGACGGGCAATGACGGCGTGGCAAAGATGGTCAAGGAACTGGGCGGCTCCATCGGGTACGTGGAGTTTATCTATGCGCTCCAGAATCATCTGGGTTACGGCCGGATTCAGAATCAGAACGGCGAGTTCGTCGAGGCCAGCCTGGAGAGCATCGCCGCCGCAGTGAGCCACGCTCCCGAGATTCGCGACGATTTTAAGGGGTCTGTCGTGGACGCTCCCGGGGAAGGCTCTTATCCGATCACGTCTTTTACCTGGATTGTGGTTCCGGAACACATTGCGGGCGATGCGAAGCGGAGCGCGATCACCACTTTCCTGAGATGGATGCTCGGGCCCGGCCAACGCCAAGCCGCCGCACTCGGCTACCTCGCCTTACCGCAACAGATTGTGGCCCGCGAAGAGGATGCGATCGCGAGGATTCGCTGAAACTCGCCAGCGAGGAGCCGTCCGCCGCGGCGCGGCTCAAACGAAGCGCTTCAAAATACGATGGGCCGGCCACCAAACGCATAGCGGGAACAACACCATCACTGCACAAAAATACAATCCGCGCGAAATCCTCTTCTGTGGCTTGCTTCCCGGTCCGTGCACCCAATTGACGTTTTCCTGGGGACGCGTGAGCGCGTAGCTGGCCAGCAATACGGCCTCGCCGGCGATGAGCTGCGCCCGGAAAGCGCGCGGATCGTAACCCAGACGGCGAACGCTCCATACCGCCAACCCCGGCAGCCAAACATGGAACAGCGACAGCGCACGCAACCACCACGGTTTCTGGCGGTCGAACATGTAGAAGCTCAAACCGAACAGCTCGCGGCCGGTGAGTAGGCGGAAAAAATATCCGATGTTCCAGGGCGCCTCGGGCAGCAAAATCGCCAGAGCGATCATGCTGGTGAGCCTGCGGCGTTCGCCCCACAGCGCCGGCACCATTCCGAGAAGCGCCAAATCGGAAAACCACAGAAAATTGCCAGGGCCGTAATAGTGCCAGTAGACGGGCACCAGGATCGCCGTGTACGCAGTGTGACCGATTTTGACCGCGAGTGGGATTCGCGATCGCGTTATGCTAGGGTGGCCCGGCGTCAGTGTATTCATCTGCCAGATCCGGCGCTTTGCCGCCAAGCGTGTAATCGCTGTAGCGGATGGTCAGCGTGTGCGATCCGAAAATCTTTACATCGGAGACGCTGGTGTCTTCGTCCGGCAGCCAGAAATCGCCGACCTTGCGATAGCTACGCACGAAAGTCACCTTGCGCACCCAAAACGAGGGAAGCTTGGCGGGTTCGCCTTCGATACGTGCGATGGCCAGGTCCTGCGCGTCGATCCACAGCGTGCCGCGGAAAAGATATTTATCACGGCGGCGCGGAATCGCGCGCAGCAGATAACAATGCCTGCCGTCAAGATCCGCTTCGCCCGCCGCTTCCACTCGATAATTTGCCGGCGTGATCGCGGCATCGTCCTTGTCCGGACCCGCTGAAGTCTTCGTCTCGTGTTCCCGCAGCGGACGAAACACCATCGCCTGAATCACGTGCGACCCCTGCTCATTGAGGACCTCAAAGGTTTTCGGATGCGGAAATTCGTAGCGCACCAGAACCGAGCTTTGCGCGCGTAAACGGCCGTCCGCGCCCTTGATTTCGTAGGTACGAACGGCGGTGTATTCTTGGAGCTGCGATTCACGAACCCGGTTTTGTTGGGCGACCTCGGCGAAAAGCCGGTCCGCGGAACTCAGTTCCGCCGCTTGTATGAGTATGGCCGCGAGCATCCAACAGCCCAGCCTCAGCGCGAAAGGAACCGGCATTATGAGTTGAGATGCCTGGCCGGGGCTTTTGGTGACGCCTGCCACGCGTCTCACCGTTACAGCCAGGGCGGTGGCTGCGGCGGCGGATCTAATGGATACTATAGGCGTGGAGCAGCCATGAACCGACTCACGCTATCCCTGCTCGCCGCAGCCGCAACACTTTCGCTCGCGGGATTTTGGCTGGTGCCCCGCGCTTTCGCTCAGCGCTACGTCAGCCGGCCGGCCAATGTTTCGGCCGTGATTGCGGGCGACCGCATCACAATCGATTACTACGCGCCGTCCATGCACGGCCGCAAGATCATGGGCGAGCTGGTACCCTATGGCGAAGTGTGGTGCACGGGCGCCAATTGGGCCACCAAAATCACCACGGCGGCCGATCTGGACATCAACGGCATGAAGCTTCCCAAAGGCAGCTACAGCATCTGGACCCTTCCCAACGAGAAGGAATGGATGCTGATCATCAACAAGCAAACCGGCCAATTCCACCTGGACTACGATGAAACCCAAGACTTCGGGCGCGTCAAGATGAACCTGAAGACGCTGGCTTCTCCCGTGGAAACCTTCAAGATCCAGGTGGAACCCACCACCGGGAACAAGGGAACGCTCTCGTTGCTTTGGGAAAACACCGACGCGTGGGTTCCCATCACCGTGCTGCGCTGAACGCGCGCTATCCGTTGCTGTTGGGCGCGTAGGCGGTCTGCGACATGTTCTCCGCCATCACTTGTTTGCCATACACGCGCAGCATGCGGCGCGCGATAGCCAGATCCTTTTCGAACTGCTCCTTCTCGGCGGCGAGGAGTTGCTCGGCGGTTCGAAAATCGATGCCGGCGGACAGATCGTGCGCGCTTAACAGGTCGCTGATATAAGTCGCCAGCCAATGCTCGGAGCGCATCAAAGTTTGCAATCGGGCTAGAGTTTTTTCCTCGTCCAAAACTTGATTAGCCACAGAAGACCTCCAAGGGTAGTCGTAATTACTAATAGCGTCAGGATACTACGAAGTCCGTTCGCCGGGTGTCCATTCCGGCGCTTTTTCGCTCGCCCTGCCAACTCGGCGCGCCAATCCGCGGTAACACCGGCCAGTCAAGACGCCTCCAGCCTGTCCTCGCCCGTATTTTCCCCGGCAATATCGAAATGTCTCAACTCGCGCACGAAGTGCTCGATGCTGCCCAGCATTTCCTCGGCGGCTTGCGTCAAGCGATGCTGTTCGCCGAACTGGTTGCGCAGAATCCGCGGCACGTCGGAAGTCTCCGACATCAATTCGGTGGCCTTGCGTGTAAATTCGTTGAGTTCTCTGGTGTCGAGTGTCATCTCAGTTGCCTCCTGGCGGGGTGCTTCGAGAGGCGGATTGTCCTTCGGCGCCTTGCAACTCGGGAAACAGCCGCGGATAAGTGCGATACATGCGGCGTGCAATCAAAAAGTCCCGCAGGAACTCATCCTTGCGCTGTTGCAGCAGCCGTTCGGCGATTTCAAAGTTGACCCCGCCCGAAGCTCCGAGCTGCGCCGTCAGGTCCCTGACGAACATCAGCAGCCAGTGTTCGGGTTCCAGGCCGGCTTGGGCGGCGATCGCGGCGATTGGGTCCGGCCGCATGGGCGGTTGCTCCGACGAACTCAGGGGCGTTGGGCTCACCAGTTGCACCTCGCTCTGTAGGGCGCCTTGGAGCTCCGCCAACCCCCCAGCGGGCTCGGATAATTCTGTCGCCGAGATTCGAACTTCCCGCAGCATGTTCTCGATCCGCGAAGATGCTGCATTCGCCAACTCCGCGAGGCGGTGATCGGTCCCCAAACGCGCACCGATGGATGTTGCCAATTCGGTGGCGCGCGACCGGGCGTCCGAAAGAATGCGGATCAACAGTTCGAAGTCCGCCTCAGAAATGTACAAACTGAAGTCTAAACGGTTTCGCTTCGTTACATCAACTGGGCGTAGGCCTAGTACGCCCATGCTATAAACCCGCGACGAGTTTAGCGGTAACGATCAGTTCTCCGACGTGGCGCTGGGTGTGTTCTGCCAGGTGAACTACCAGGCCAATGACCGTGGTCGGCAACCGTTTTCGGCCGACATACCGCGGTTCATGAAGAATTTCCGGCGAATGGAGAATCTCGGCGTTCAGAGTTCGAATCACACGCTCGGAGCGATCCAGCGCTTGTGCGACTTCCTCGATGAGGACGGAGCGCGGCGCACCAGCATCCATTTCGCGCCGGGCCGTTTCCAACTGATCCGCTGTTAGTTGGCGTCCTTCCAAGTAAGTTGTCAGACGATCGACGCTTCCGGCGATATGGGCGAGATGAAATCCCACGGGCGCGAGGTTATGGGGACGCACCCAGATTTGCGCGTCCGTAAGTCCGCCCGCCCAGCGGGCGAGATCTTCGCGCGTCTGCGTGAACGAGTGTAAGCTGGGCATCAGCAACGGATGAACGTCCGCGAGGGGGCCACGCAGCCACGGCTCTGCGTCGCCAGCTACGGAATTAGCGGACATGGTCGTGGACGTGGGGCACGCCTAGATGGTTCAACGTATCGCCCTCGAAATCGAACTCGATCAGCACGGCCGGTTCATCGCCCACCACCCAGCCCTCGTGACCCGGCTCCACTTGCACGAACTTCGGCGCTTTATATTCCACCACGCAGCCATCGGCGAAACGCACATTGATCTGCCCGCGCGCCATGAATCCCACATGCGCGTGCATGCAGTATTTGCTCCCCATCAGCTCGCTCAAGTGCTTGGCCCAATGAAATCCCGCCGGATAAATCATGCGCTTCACCCGGCAGGCGCCCGTGCGCGCGACGTCCACCTGCACGCCGCCAAGTACACGATGTTCGTCCGCCTCCATGGGCATGAGTAACGGGTCAAAGATATCCATGTTCGTTTCCCCCAGATCTAGGGTAGCGTGGGCAGGTGCCCGCCGATTTCCTCGAGGTATTCCCGCAATGCAGCAAGTGCTTTCCCGCGATGGCTGACCTCCATTTTGCGCTCCAGGCCGGCTTCGGCGAACGTGCCGTTAAAAGGCGGATAGAAGAACAGCGGGTCATACCCGAATCCGTTGGTTCCGCGAGGCGCATGAAGCAAGCGGCCTTCCACCGCGCCGCGAAACGTACGTACTAATCTGCCATGCTCGGCTAATGCCACGACGCAGACGAACCGAGCGCTGCGATCGGCGACACCGCTCATTTTCGCGAGCAACAGCGTGTTATTCGCGGCGTCCGTCGCGTCAGGACCAGCGAAGCGCGCCGAATGCACTCCGGGAGCTCCGCCGAGCGCGTCCACTTCCAGCCCGGAATCGTCGACGAACAAATATCCGTCGCAGTAGCGGGAATAATAGCAGGCCTTGAGCGCCGCGTTCTCTTCAAACGTCGGGCCGGCTTCATCGGGCGCCGCGATGGATTTGAGGCACGGCAGTGTCTCCAGTGGAACGCTGTCGCGGAGCGCCCGTTGAAACTCGCGGAGTTTGCCGGGATTCGTGGTGGCGCAATAAAGCTTCAACCTTTGAGCGCCGCCTTCTGGATCTCGAACAGCTCCAGGATGCCGTGCCGCCCCAGCTTGATCATGCCTTCGAGCTGCGCATCGTCGAAGGGCGTCTTTTCCGCCGTGGCTTGCAGTTCGACGAAGCGGCCCGAACCCGTCATCACCACGTTCATGTCCACTTCGGCGGACGAGTCCTCCTCATAACACAGGTCGAGAATCGGCTCGCCGTTCCAGATGCCGACGCTGGTGGCCGCCACCGGCTGCGTGACCGGCAGCGACTTCAACGCTCCGTGTTGCACCATCTTTTGGAGCGCCAAAACCAGGGCGACGTAAGCGCCGGTGATGGAAGCTGTGCGCGTGCCGCCGTCGGCTTGCAGGACATCGCAATCGACGATCACGGTGTGGTCGGGGAGCGCGGCGGTATCCACGATGGAGCGCAGCGAACGGCCGATCAGACGCTGGATTTCGAGCGTGCGTCCCGACGGGCGCCCCTTAGTGACCTCGCGCGGCGTTCGCGTGGCGGTGGCGCGCGGGAGCATCGAATATTCAGCCGTCACCCACCCGCGACCGCTCCCGCGCAGAAACTGCGGCACGGTTTCCTCCACCGTTGCGGCGCAGAGCACGCGCGTGTGTCCCACCTCGATCAAAGCCGATCCCTCGGCCGTCAGCAGATAATTTGTGGTGATGCGAACCGGCCGCATCTGGTCCGGCCGGCGTTGGTCGGTTCTCATTGCGTGTTGGACTGCAGGGAAAAATAGAATAGCAGACACATTAGTGCAATCCCTAACAGCACCAGAAACAGACAGGGGATGGCGGCGCGCGCCGATTTTATTTTTTCCGACGTCTTCTTGCTGCTGCCGGCGGACTTGAACTTGGCCATGAAATTTCAGTGTAATTCGAGTGGACCGATGTTCACAGCCAGTTCCTCGGAATAGTGCACCAGCGGATCGCCGGCTGGGCACGGCAGAGCGGCGCTCGCAAACAGCGTTTGCCGGAGTTCGATGACGCGGCCCGACGCCAGCGGCCAGGGCGGATGCTCGATTGGCGCGTAGGCGAGGCGCCCGCGCGCGAGCGTATAAAGGCGGAAGCGATCGGTGAGGAAATGCTCGCGGCTGGTCAGTCCAGCGGAAGCGAGGGGCTGGCCGGGCTCGACCAGGATATCGGTCATCGCCGCGCGCTGGTGTGACCAGGGATGGTCCGGCCAACGCCGGCGGCTGCGATAGCGGATCGCGCCGTTTTCCGCTGTGACCGTCATGCGGGCCCAGAAGTACCGCAGGTGATAAGCGGCTCGGGCGCCGATGACGGCAGCCAGTCGCGCGGCTTCGAGCGAGAAAAACCAGACTGCCTGGTAGCCGCCGGGACCAATGACATAGGTGCGCAGATTTGTTTCGGGAAAATACGGCAGGAGCGGCGTGCCATGGATTTCGAAGGGAACCAGCCCGATCCAGGCCGCGCCGTCGAACGTGTCGAGATCGAGCGTGCGCGGGATGAAAGGGCGGATGCGATCGGGAGCGAAAGGCCAGTGCAGGAAAGTGAGGCGGCGCCAGGTCTGGCGCATCACTACTTTATCCATTTACCCATACCCGCCACCGCCGGGCGTTTCGATGCGCAGCATGTCGCCGGGCCGGACTTCAAAGCGCGTTTTTCCGGGCAGGGAAGTGACGCGCGCCCCGCGCAGCAGTGTGTTTCGCCCGCGCGCGCCCGGCTTGCCGCCCGCCAGCCCATAGGGCGAATGTTGGCGGCGATCCGACAGAATGGTCACGTCGGCGGGCGTGAGGAATTCGTATTCGCGCACGATGCCGTCGCCACCACGGTGCTTGCCCGCGCCGCCTGAACCGCTGCGGATGCGATAGCTGCGAATGCGCAACGGATAGAAATGCTCAAACGCCTCTACCGGCGTGTTCCAACTATTGGTCATGTGCGTGTGTGTGGCGCTCAGGCCGGGCCCGATCGCTGATGCACCCATGCCACCGGCGATCGTCTCGTAGTAAGCAAACGCGCGCCCGCGCGAGGCGTCCCATCCCCCGAAAGTCAGGTTGTTCATGGTGCCTGAACTCGCGGCCGGGATCGATTCGGGCGCGGCCCGGGCGAGCGCTCGCAACACGACATCGGTAATGCGCTGCGACGTTTCAACGTTTCCCGCCGCCATCGCAGCCGGAGGTTGCGCGCTGACCACGAGGCCGCTCGGCGCAATCACTTCGAGCGGGCGCATGACGCCGGCCGTGTAGGGGATGTCTTCGCGGACGAGACAGCGGAAAACGTATGTGACCGCGGACACGGCCACGGCATAATTGGCGTTCACCGAGCCTTCCGCCTGTTTGTCCGAGCCGCTGAAATCGATGCTGGCGCCATCGCCATCGATCGTGATCCTGGCCGCAATCTTCACCGATCGTGCTGTGATGCCGTCGTCGTCCAAAACATCTTCAGCGCTGTATGTTCCCGGGGGCAATCGCCGGATCGCGGCACGCAGCATGCGCTCGCTGTAGTTCTTGAGTGCGGTCATGTTGCGATTAAGCTTGGCGAGGCCGTATCTGGCCGTTAGCTCTAGCAAACGCTGCTCGCCGCGTTTGATGGCCATGATCTGGGCCAGCAAGTCGCCTTCGCGCTCCACCGGCGTTCGGACGTTGGCGAGGATCAGATCAAGGATCGCGCGATCGATGCGGCCGCCGCGCGCCAGCAGTACCGGCGGGATGCGGATGCCCTCCTGATAGATTTCGCGCGCCAGCGGCATCGAGCCCGGACTCATGCCGCCTACATCGGCATGGTGCGCGCGATTGGCGACGTAGAACGCGGGCTTGCGAGATCCCTTCGCGAAGACAGCCGATACGGCGGTGATGTCCGGCAGGTGCGTGCCGCCTCGGAAAGGATCGTTCAGGATCGCGACGTCACCGGGGCCGAGGTCAAACGCCTCCATGGCGTGGCGCACGGAGAGCGGCATGGCGCCCAGGTGCACCGGCATATGATCGCCCATGGCGACGGTCTCGCCTTGGGCGTCGTAAACGGCGCAGGAATAATCGCGGCGTTCCTTGATATTCGCCGAGAAAGAAGTTTTGCGCAGAACAGCGCCCATCTCTTCGGCGATCGAAACCAGAAGATGCCGAAAGAGTTCCAGCTCGATCGGATCGGTCTTCATTCCTTGCAGCTCGTGATATTCACTAAAAAACTCGCGACCTTTTGCCAACGATTATTCTCGGATTGTTCGACGACGTAGCTGTGGGATGGGGCGTCGGCTCGCAAGCGCCAGCCCGATGGGGTGTGTGCCTTTTCTCTTTCCGCGCCTGTCTCGATCTTCCAGGTTTCGCCACCGTCATGCGTCGCATACGTCTCATGCATGCCATTGTCGAGGGTGGTGTCGACCCACAGCGTTCCTGTCGCGGGCGAATCGAAGCGGAAGCTTTCGACCGCGGCGACGCGAGTCTCCTGAAAGATCGGATACTCGCGCCAGCTCTTGCCGCCGTCGGTTGTGATCAGGAAGAATGGATCGCGCGGTGCGGTTTGCAGATTGGCGCCGGAAATCCAGCCGTGATCGGCATCCACAAACTCAATCTGATCCAGGCCCACGGAATGAATGCGCGGCTGCGGCTCGGTCCAGGTTTTTCCATCGTCCTGAGAAGCCAGCAAGATCGAATCGAGCGTCGCCATCGGCGTGTGGATATTTCCAGTGACGAAGATCTTGTTTCCCACTCCGTCGACGTTCGAAAGTTCGAGGTACACCGGGCAAGGATCCTGCTCCGAACAGCCGAGGCCCGCGGCTTGCGTGTCGGCGGCCGTGCATTCATAGACCACGCGCATCGGCTTGCCGATGTTTTCAAGTGGGGTTTGTTCGAGCGGCGTCTGCGCGGCGAGGATGCCGGCGAAGGCCAGTGCGAGCCAGGGCTTAAACATCGAATTCGATTCCTTGTGCCAGCGGCAATTGCGAGGACCAGTTGATGGTCACGGTCTGCCGGCGCATGTAAGCTTTCCAGGCGTCGCTGCCGGATTCGCGTCCGCCGCCGGTGTCCTTTTCGCCGCCGAACGCGCCGCCGATCTCCGCGCCGCTGGTGCCGATATTCACGTTCGCAATTCCGCAATCGCTGCCGCGGGCGCTTAGGAAAGTTTCGGCCGAGATCAGGTTGGTGCTGAACATGGCGGAGGAAAGGCCTTGAGGAACTGAGTTGTGCCAGCGAATGGCTTCTTCGAGAGAGTCGAATTCAATGAGGTAGAGAATCGGCGCGAAGACTTCTTCCTGAAGAATCGGCATGCCGGGGTGGGCC
>JASHQT010000640.1 GCA_030039005.1 Bryobacteraceae bacterium | reverse complement strand
ACCGGGTGCGCGTGACGGTGGAGGGCGAGCAGCTCGATTCCATCGGTCTGCTGGTGGATTTCCTGGAGGTGAACCGCCTGATCACCGGCGCGGTGGGGTACCTGGATCACCGTTTCATCAACGACCTGAAGCCCTTTGATGAGATCAATCCCTCGGCTGAGAACATCGCCAGGTATTTCTACGAGCGCGTCAATGGCGGGTTAAACCAGGGCGGCGTGACGAACGAAGTGCCGGTGCGCATTTCCGCCGTTCAGGTTTGGGAGACGGACACCAGTTCCGCGATCTACCGGCCGTAGGCGTCAGCGGCCGAAATAGTCCGCGTTGATCTTGGTAAAGTTCGCCCACTTCTCCGGCAGATCATCGAGAGCGAAAATCGCCGACACCGGGCACACCGGGACGCACGCTCCGCAATCGATGCACTCCACCGGATCGATATAGATCATGTTGTGCTCGGCGAAGTTGGGTTCGTCTTTCTTGGGATGGATGCAATCCACCGGACAGGCGTCAATGCACGCCGTGTCCTTGGTGCCGATGCAAGGTTCTGCAATTACGTAAGCCATTTCTGCTCCAGGGCGCAACCGGAATCCAGCCTGCGCGTGGGGTAACCCTCATTATAACGTGGTCTCTCTTTTTGCCGCCTGGATCGGGTCGAAATGCTTGATTTCCGCGCCAGATGGAAGAAATCCGGGGGCGGTGTGGCATGCTATCTTCGAGACAGATGGCCACCAAAGCCCCAGTGACGGCGGAGCAATACCTGCACATGACGTTCGAGTATGACGCCGAGTTCGTGCACGGCGAGATCGTCGAGCGCGCGATGCCAGACAGAGTTCATTCCAAGATTCAGCTACGGATTCTGATGGCGATCGGACGTCTGATCCAATCGTATCCACTCTTCCCTTATCCTGAACTCCGCTTGCGTCTGGAACCAAGTGTGTACCGTATTCCCGACGTCTCGGTTTTTGCGGACACGGAACCGAAACAGGACGTGCCTGCCTCGCCACCATTGCTGGTGATCGAGATTCTCTCGAAAGATGACCGGCACTACGACCTCATGGAAAAACTCGAAGAGTACCGGGTCTGGGGCGTCCAAAACATCTGGGTCGTCGATCCCCACGCCAAGCGCCTCGCCCTTTACACCGCGACAGGCCTGCAGTATCTTTACTCGCTCGCGCTCGCCGAGTATCCGCTGGAATTAACGCCTGCCGCCCTGTTTTCCGATCTCTAGATTGGAAGCCATCCATCAGAAACGAGACCTCCATTCCATGATTCCCAAAGTGCGCAAAGCCGTCTTCCCCGCAGCAGGACTGGGCACGCGATTTCTTCCCGCCACCAAAGCGCAACCCAAGGAAATGCTGCCGTTGGTGGACAAGCCGCTGATCCAGTACGGCGTCGAAGAAGCTATTCACTCCGGTATTCAGAACATTATCATCGTCACCGGCCGCGGAAAGACCGCGATTGAAGATCACTTCGACGTGGCGTTTGAGCTGGAGGCCGCGCTTGAATCCAAGAACAAAAAGGAACTGCTCAAGATCGTTCGCGACGTGTCCGACATGATGGACGTCTCCTACGTGCGCCAGAAGGAGGCGCTGGGTTTGGGGCACGCGGTTCTTCGCGCTAAGGAACTGGTGGGCAACGAACCGTTCGCCGTGGTGCTGTCGGACGACGTGATCGCCTCCGAGATCCCCTCCATCCGCCAGCTTCTCGATGTCTATGAGTTTTACGGCGCTTCCGTGGTGGCGCTGATGGAAGTGCCGGGTGACGCGATTTCGTCCTACGGCGCCGTGGACGCCGAACCGGTGTCGCACAATTCGGGCAAAGACCGGTTATTCCGCATTCGCAACATGGTGGAGAAACCCAAGCCATCGGAGGCGCCCTCGAACCTGGCGATCATCGGCCGCTACGTGCTCACGCCCGAAATATTCGAATCCATCGAAGCGATCGAGCCAGGCAGCGGCGGAGAGATTCAGCTCACCGACGCGATGAAGCACCTGCTGCGCAACCGGCCCATCTACGGGTATCGTTTTGAGGGCACGCGCTACGATGCCGGCGATAAGCTCGGATTCCTAAAAGCGACGGTGGAGTTCGCGCTGCACCGGCACGATCTGGGCGGGGCTTTCCGCGAGTATCTGAAACAGCTCAAGCTGTGAGCCCCTCCGGTTTGCGGTTACTCGACAAGGTGGCGATCGTTACCGGCGCCAGCCGCGGCATCGGACGTGCCATCGCCGAATTGTTCGCGCGCGAAGGCGCATCAGTGGTTCTGTGCGGCCGCAAGCAGGAGACTGTGGATCAAGTCGCACGGGAAATCGAGAGTCCGAGCGGCAGCGTGTTGCCCCTGGCCTGCCACGTCGGGCGCCTGGAAGATTTGGAGCGGATGGTGGATCGCGCGAACTCGGAATTCGGCAGGATCGATATTCTGGTGAACAACGCGGGCACCAACATCGCGCAGGGTCCAGCGCTGGAAATGACCGACGCCCAGTTCGACAAGATGGTAGAGGTGAATCTCAAGAGCGTGTACCGGTTGACGCACCTCGTAGCTGGGGGCATGTGCGAGCGCGGGTCCGGCTCGATCATCAACATCGCGTCCATCGCCGGCATTCGTCCTCAGTTCCAGAGCCTGCTCTACAGCATGACCAAGGCCGCGCTCATCATGCTCACGCAATCCTACGCGCTGGAGCTCGGGCCGCGCGGCGTGCGCGTGAACGCCATCGCGCCGGGCCTGGTGGAGACCAAGCTCAGCGAATACTACTGGAAGGACGAAGCGCGGTTTCAGCCGCTGATGCAGCGCCAGCCGCTGAAGCATCTGGGCCAGCCGATGGAGATCGCCCAAATCGCCCTGACGCTGGCGAGCGATGAGTCGTCCTACTTGACCGGCCAGACCATAGTCGTGGACGGTGGCCGCTTGTTATCCTCGATGTAGATGCCCCGAAAGCTGATCCTTGCGGTGGTGCTCGCTGCCGGTGTGTTCCCGGCAGGCGCATTTGCAGACGTGGTGATGGACGTGGAGGTCGCCATGTCGCGCGGCAGTTTCCCGCTCGCCGAAGCAATTCTCAAAAGCTATAAATCGCAGCGCGGCGTCACGCCGGAGTACCTGGAAGCGCTTTCGTGGCTCGCTCGCGGCGACCTGATCACGCGCCAGTTTGACAAGGCCGAGGCTAACGCGCAGGAGACCGAACGGCTGGCTCTACAGGCGCTCGCAACGCGTCCGCTCGATGCCGAGCCGCACCTGCCACTAGCGCTGGGCGCGGCCATCGAGGTGGAAGCACAGCTTCTGACCGCGAACGGCGACCGGGCCGGCGCGCTGGCGCTGCTGCGGAAGGATCTTGTCACCTACGGCAAGACCTCCATTCGCACGCGCATCCAGAAAAACATCAATTTACTAACGCTCGAAGGCCGGCCCGCCCCGGCGCTCCAGGAGACCGAATTTCTGGGGCCCCAGCCCGCGCCGCTGGGTGCGTTCCGCGGCAAACCGGTGCTGCTGTTCTTCTGGGCGCACTGGTG
>JASHQT010000639.1 GCA_030039005.1 Bryobacteraceae bacterium | reverse complement strand
ATTCTTAGTGCCGCAATTCTTGAAGTGAGAGTAGTCGGACGCATACCAAGCAGCTCGGCGGCGCCATTGGCGCCGTAGATCTTTCCGGCGCTCTTTTGGAGCGCTTCGACGATCCGGCGCCGCTCGAGTTCGAGAAGCTGTTTGCGGGTCGAAACGGGGCCGTGGCGTTCTGTCCCTGCGACAGAAGGATCGGCCGCTTGGTGCAGACCGAAGCGTAATGTTCCGCCCCGCGCCAGAATTACCGCCCTCTCAATGACGTTTTGCAACTCGCGAACATTGCCGGGCCAGGCATAGCTGGTGAGCTCCTGAACGTGCTCCCGCGTCAGCGCAGGGGTAGCAGAATGCATGCGCTTGGCCGCTTGTTCCAGGAAGCGAAGCGCCAGTACAGGAATGTCGTCCAAACGGTCACGTAGCGGCGGCACTTTGAGCGGGAACACGCTCAACCGAAAAAAGAGATCTCGACGGAAGCGGCCCGCCTCCACTTCCTGTTCCAGGTTCCGGTTGGTAGCAGCGATCACACGAACGCTCACCTGACGAGTACGGTCCTCGCCCACCCGTTCAAACTGGCCTTCCTGCAAAACGCGGAGCAGTTTGGATTGCAGCTCGACCGGAATTTCGGCGACCTCATCCAGGAACAGAGTACCCCCGTCAGCGAGTTGAAACCGGCCCACGCGGTCGCGCAGCGCGCCCGTGAACGAACCTTTCGCATGACCGAAGAATTCGCTTTCGAAGAGATCGCGCGGGATAGATGCGCAGTTGACCTTGACGAGCGCCCGGCGAGCGCGGTTGCTGCGATCGTGCAGCGCCCGGGCAATGAGTTCTTTTCCCGTCCCGGATTCCCCCAGGATCAACACGCTCGCCTCAGTTGGAGCTACCAGCTCGATCTGCGAGAGGATGGTCTTTAAAGCCGAGCTTTGGCCAAGCAAGCCGCCGAAGCCCTCATTCACTTCACTCCGAAGATAGTCGTTTTCCTGTTTGAGCTGCTCCTGCAGCGCATGGATCTCTTCGAACGCCCGTGCGTTGGCAATGGATACCGCAGCCTGATCGGCGAACAATCGCAGCCACTTGAAGTGCTCTTCGTGAAAAGGGATGCGGCCGAACGCTCCGAGAACTCCGAGAATCTCCTGGCCGAAAATCAGCGGATGGCCGGCGAAGCCGTGAATGCCCTCGCGCCGCACCCAGGCAGGGTCCGCGGTGAGCGCGGGATTCAGAACGGCGTCTGGGATCAAGAATGAATCTCCAGTGGAGCCGACCTGGCCAATTTTTCGCACGCCGAGCGGGATACGCCGGAAAGAACCCTCTGTCCCCTTCCACTCCCGGCCATCCACCTGCGAGCGGCCAGCACTTGCCGCCAAGTGCAGGCACCGCATGCGGGAAGGGCACTGGTGGCCCATGGGACAGGTCGCGCAAATGTCGCCCGGCCCAATCAACCAAATTCTGGCAAGGGCGAAGCCAGCTTTTTCTACGAGGCCGTCGACGATCATCTTGAGGACTGTCTGGACGGTTCGCACTTGGCTCACTGCTACAGAAATGGATTGCAGGAGTTCCAAGTCCAAGCCCCAAGTCTACCAACGCCAACGACGATTCGTCGTTTCTGAAGTTGAGTTTCGTCGGCTATCCTAACCAGAGCATGCGTAGTTTCATGAGTTTCGAGAGCGCTCACGGTTGGCTTGGGACGTGCTCTCGTGACGGCCATGACGAAGAGGAATCAATTGGTGCGGGAGCGCGAAAGCCGGCCTTCGGAAATCCGAGTGGAGTTGGCGCGCGACGCCGTGGTAGAGATTTCCGGAGTGTTAAGACTACTGCTAGCCGATGTTTTCGGTTTGTATGTCAAGACCAAGAGCTTTCATTGGCACACGACCGGCCGCGGCTTCCGTGATCTCCATTTACTCTTGGGCGAACACAGCGGTCAAATCTTCCCGATGACGGATGCTATCGGGGAGCGCGCATGCCAGATTGGCGGCTCGACGATTCGCTCGATCAGTGACATCTCACGGCACCAGCGACTCAAGGATAACAACGCAGAAAACCTTACACCGGAAAGTATGCTGCTGGAGTTGCAGGCGGACAACCTTCAGCTCACGAAGTTCTTACGCAACACGCATAGGATATGCGAGCGCCACAATGACATGGCGACCGCCAGCCTCATCGAGACTTGGATTGACGAGACGGAACGCAGAACGTGGTTTCTGTCCGAAATCGCTGGCGGGCTCTGACGCGAAAAACGGATCCAGGGGAATACCGGCACGGGCGAGCAACTCGTGGCCGTGGCGAAAATCTGCGCGATCGCGCGGACGGTAAAGGGCGGAACAAATCTCACATCCATAGAGGAGTGCCATCGTGGCTATTTTAGATTTGATCGGTTCCAGTCCGAAATTTCGGGCCGTGCTGACAGAGGTGGAGAGGGTTGCACCAGTGGACTGCGCTGTCCTGATCCTGGGCGAAACGGGCACTGGAAAGGAAGTGATCGCGAGAGCCATCCATGAGGCCAGTCCTCGCCGGAATCACCGTTTTGTAGCCCTCAACTGCGCGGCGATCCCAAGTGCGCTGTTAGAGAGCGAACTTTTCGGCCACGAAAGAGGCGCGTTCACGGGCGCCTGCACACAAACCAAGGGGCGATTTCAGATGGCGGATGGGGGCACGCTATTTCTGGACGAGATTGGCGACCTGCCGCTGGAGCTTCAGCCCAAGCTGTTGCGAGCTCTGCAAGAGCGGGAGTTCGAACGTTTGGGCAGTTCCCAGACGGTCCGGGTCAATGTGCGGGTGGTGGCGGCGACCAACCAGGATCTCGTGGAACTCGTGAACAAGAAACTGTTTCGCGCAGACTTGTTCTACCGGTTGAACGTAATTCCCATCCGCCTGCCTGCGTTGCGGGAACGCATTCAGGACGTCCCGCTGCTGACGGAGTTCTTCGTAGCCAAATTTGCCGCTCGTCTTAACAAGCCCATCGATTCGATTCCCGATGAAGTGTTAGAAGTTCTCAAAGCGCACCACTGGCCAGGTAATATTCGCGAGCTGCAGAATTTCATCGAGCGCGCAGTGATCTTCTCGCCCGGACCGGTGCTGCATCTGCCCCTGGGCCTGATGCAGACGGTGAAGCAGAGCTCGGAGAGCGCGTCACGCACGCTGGCCGAGGCGGAACGCGAACATATCCTGGACACGTTGGAGCAAGCTAACTGGCTGATCGGAGGGGAGGGCGGAGCGGCCAATCGGCTTGGATTACCGCGCACCACGCTGATTTACAAAATGCGGAAGTTGGGAATCGAAGCACGCCGGTCCCAGAGGGCCCGCCCCACTCGGCAGTTGCCGGATGAACAGTGCGATGCCGCCGCGAACTGTTGAGCTAGCAAGCCATCACGAGACAAGGTCCACCCCCGGCTTCGACAGCAGCAGAACGACATCAAGACAACAGCTTCGCCTGAAGACCGCACAAGATCGGGACGCTGGCGGCGGCCCCGAGGTAGGATATCCATGTAGGAGGAACTGGTCGTGAAGAATGTCCCAGCACCCATTTCCCTTGCCGGCTCCCAACTCGCTGAGACCCGTCACGTCTGCGCGTTTTTCAACAACGACGAAGAGGAATATCGAGTGTTGCTTCCCTTCATAAGGAACGGATTGCAAAGCGGTGACAAGGCCGTTCACGTTCTAAACCCGGAACAACGTCAGGACCACCTGCAACGCTTGGCGGCGGCAGGCATAGATTCAACGGCCGCGCAGCAGCGCGGGCAACTGGAGGTTTTGACCAACACGGAAGTCTATCTACCAGATGGCCGCTTTGACCAGGATCGGATGCTACGGGTCTTCGAACAACTGGCGAGTGGAAACGCCAAGGGAGGATTTCCGCTCAGCCGTATTTGTTGCCGCATGGACTGGGCCGTTCAAGATCGATCTCATGTCGACGACGTGATTGAGTTCGAGTCGCGTGTGAACGACGTGTGGCGCCGTCATGACGACGCGGTCATCTGCACTTACCATCTGGGGCAATTTGGAGGCGACGCAGTCATCGACATCATGCGGACGCATCCGATGGTCATCGTCGGCGGCATTCTTCGGCACAATCCTTTTTTTATGCCGCCGGATGAGTTTCTGCGAGAGTTTCGCCAACGGCGGGCCAGTCGCAGCTCATCAACGACGGCCTGATATATGGATGTGCAACCGCGAGATCTTACGGAGGAGATCAAGCGACTCCAGCGATGCATTAACGATCTAGTCGGTCTCCTCGCCCTTCCCGCCATGTGGAGTGGCGCCGAGCCCTCCGAGATTGTTCGTACCTTGCTCGAAGCGCTTATGCGCGTGCTCGAACTGGACTTCATTTATGCACGGTTGAACAACCCAGGCGCCGAGGGGCCCGTCCAGATGGCGCGGTTCGGTAGATCGCAAGAACCGAAGATTGGGCCGGACGAGATCGGCGAACTCCTGAAACCCTGGTTGGAGGCCGACATTGAGGAATGGCCCGCCCGGGTGACGAACCCGGCTGGAGAAGGGGAGCTTTCGATCGTGCCAATGGGACTGGGCATCGAGGGAGATATTGGCGTAATCGTCGCGGGATCGGGGCGGGCTGATTTCCCTCGGCAAACCGAGCGACTGATTCTGAGCGTAGCTGCAAATCAGGCCTCCATCGGCCTCGAAGGAGCGCGTCTCCTCACCACGCAGAAGCACATTGCGAGCGAACTCGACCGGCGCGTCACGCAACGAACCGCGGAACTTGCCGCAACCAACGAAGCACTGCGAAAGGAAATTGCGGATCGCAAGGGGGCAGAAGAATTCCATCGTGTGGTTGTAGAAACCGCGAGCGACGCCGTGGTGAGCATCGATCGCAAAGGCGAGATACTGCTTGCCAATCAAGCAGCCACAAGAATCTTCGGCCATGAGCCAGCGGAGTTGATTGGGCAACCGCTGACCATACTGATGCCAGAATACCTGCGAAACGCGCACAGCTTAGGGTTCGAGCGCTACCGGGAGACCGGTCAGCGGCACATCAACTGGCAAGGCACCGAGTTAATTGGTCTTCGCAAGAATGGAGAAGAGTTTCCCGTTGAGGTCTCGTTCGGAGAGCTCAACAGTAACGGCCGTCAGGTCTTCACCGGCTTTATCCGCGACATCAGCGGGCGGAAGCGAGCTGAAGAAGCCCTGCGGGCGAGCGAACGCAATCTTAGTTCGATCATTGAGACGATCCCCGGCTTGGTTTGGTGCGCCGCTCCGGACGGCGATCTCAACTATTTGAATGAACGGATGCTGCACTATACCGGCACAAGCTCTGATGCTTGGGCGCAACTGGGCTGGACCAATTTCCTTCACCCGGATGATGCGGAGGCGGCCGCGCAAGCGTGGGCGCAGGCTGTCGCAACGGGCCAGCCGCATCAAACTCAGTGCCGATTCCGCCGGTCCGATGGCGCCTACCGATGGTTTCAGGTGCTTGGCCAGGCCGCGCGCGACAATGCGGGCAAGGTAGTTCGTTGGTACGGATTATTGATTGATATCGATGACCGGAAAAACATGGAGGAAGCCTTGCGCAGTACCCAGGCGCAGTTGTCGCGAGCGATGCGGACGGCCACGGTCGGGGAATTTGCCGCCGCCATCGCACACGAAATCAACCAGCCGCTGGCTGCCGTGGTAACTAACGGACAGGCTTGTCTGCGCTGGCTTGCGGGGCAGCCTCCAGGTATTGCCAAAGCGCAAGAAGCCGCCGAGAGGATCGTCCGCGACGGAAAGGACGCTGGAGACATCGTGCGGCGCATCCGCGGCCTGTTCAAACGGGCGGCCAGCGAGAAAATCCAGCTGGATCTCAATCAGGTCATTGGCGAGGTGCTCCACCTGCTGGCCGGCGAAGCGGCGAGAAGGCGCGTCGCCGTGGAGACGGAACTGGGCCAGGATTTGCGGCCGGTGGTGGGCGATCGCGTGCAGTTGCAGGAACTCGTTTTCAATCTGACACTCAACGCCATCGAGGCCATGGACCCGGTGGTGGACCGTCCCAAGAAACTCTCCATTTGTTCGAAACAACCCAGTCCGGAAACTGTTCTGATCGAGGTGCGGGATTGCGGACCAGGCATAAAAGATCCGGACAGAATCTTCGAAGCTTTCTTCACCACGAAAGAAAACGGAATGGGCATGGGGTTGGCAATCTGCCGCTCCATCGTCGATGCCCACCGGGGCAGGCTTTGGGCGGCATCCGGTGATGGCGCAGGCGCCACCTTCTCTTTTACGCTCCCGGTCCCGCCTTAGCGTCATGAACTCGGACAGACCCATTGTCTTCGTCGTAGATGACGACTATCGTGTGCGGGAAGCTCTATCCAGCCTCATTTCGTCGGCGGGACTTCGAGCGGCTGTCTTCGGTTCGGCTGCGGAATTTCTAGAATCCGAAAAGCCGGATGCCCCGGCGTGCCTAATCTTGGACTTGCAACTTCCGGGCACCAGCGGACTGGAACTCCAGCAGCAGTTGCTAGCCGGAGATACGCCGCCGATTGTCTTCATCTCAGGGCACGGCGATATCCCTTCTTCGGTGCGCGCCATCAAGGCCGGGGCGATCGAGTTCCTGGCGAAACCCTTCGACGATGAAGAACTGCTTCGAGCGATTCATGCCGCCATCGAGCAAGATCGAATCGCCCGGCGGAAAAGATCGGAGTTAGCGGAATTGCGCAGGCGCTACAGCCTTCTCACGCCACGCGAACGGGAAGTCCTTCCCTTCGTGGTGGCCGGCTTTTCGAACAAGCAGACTGCGGCCGACCTAGGTACCAGCGAGATCACGATTGGGGTTCATCGGGGGCAGGTCATGCGGAAGATGGCCGCCAAATCGTTGGCAGAGCTGGTGAGAATGGCCGACAAACTCGGAATCGCCCGAGCCGCCGGAACCGCCTAAATAAACATATAATAGCGGCCTTTATGTTCTTTTCATATGATCGGGGCACTGCCCTTTACAATGGCAAATGGAGTGATCCCTATCGTAGCCGCGGTGGATGACGATTTTCGAATTCGAGAGTCAATCGCAAGCTTGCTGGAATCGGCGGGGTATGCGCCTGTCGTGTTCTCATCCGCCGAGGAGTTTCTGGGTTCAGGGAAGCTAGCCGCGGCGACCTGTGTCATTACCGACGTTCGGATGCCCGGAATGGATGGGATTGAGTTACAGCGCCGCATCAAGCGTGAACGTCCGACGCTGCCAGTGATCTTGATTTCGGCGCAGCATAGTGCTGAAATTCGACAGAAAGCGATTGACGAAGGCGCCGTCGCCCTTCTATACAAACCCTTCGACGCCACGGACCTCCTCAAAGTAGTCCAGTCGGCTCTGACCAAGACTACTTAAGTAGTTACTGGTTACAAAGCGCATCCGGACCTTCCGTTATATCCTTGCGTCTTCGCAAAAAGGCCGACAATTCGGTTTGCCCGCATAAATAAACCTATAATTGGCAGCCTTCGACTTTGCTCCTATGATCGGAAATGTAGTTGGGAACGCACTTCGTGATGGCGAACGTTGAACAAATCTCACATTCATAGAGGAGTAAGGCTATGGCTACTACAGATTTGATCGGGTCCAGTCCGAAATTCCGTGCCGTGCTGACAGAAGTGGAGAGGGTTGCACCGGTGGACTCCGCTGTCTTGATTCAGGGCGAAACGGGCACCGGAAAGGAAGTGATTGCGCGAGCCATCCATGAGTCCAGTCCTCGCCGCCACAACCGCTTTGTAGCCATCAACTGTGCGGCGATTCCGAGTGCCCTGTTGGAAAGCGAACTATTCGGGCACGAACGAGGCGCATTCACCGGCGCGTGCACACAAACGAAAGGGCGTTTTCAGATGGCGGATGGGGGCACCCTTTTTCTGGACGAAGTAGGCGACATGCCGTTGGAACTTCAGCCCAAGCTCTTGCGCGCTCTGCAAGAACGGGAATTCGAGCGATTGGGCAGCGCCCAAACTGTGCGGGTCAATGTGCGGGTGGTGGCGGCGACCAACCAGGACCTCGCAGAACTGGTAGCGAAGAAGCTGTTTCGGGCAGACCTGTTCTATCGGTTGAACGTCATTCCACTCTGCTTGCCCCCATTGCGGGAACGCATTCAAGACATCCGGCCACTTACTGAGTTCTTCGTAAAGAAATGCGCGGCACGCCTCAACAAACCCATCGACTCGATTCCTGACGAAGTGATAGAGGTTCTCAAAGCGCGCGACTGGCCGGGTAATATTCGCGAACTGCAAAATTTCCTCGAGCGTGCGGTGCTGTTTTCGCCTGCGTCAGTGCTTTGCCTGCCTCTGGACTTGATCAGTCAGACGGTGATGCACAGTTCGGAGAGCGCGGCACGCACGCTAGCCGACGTCGATCGAGACCATATTCTCGAAACATTGAATCACGTCAACTGGCTGATCGGAGGGCAGGACGGAGCGGCCAATCGGCTTGGATTGTCCCGTACAACGCTGATTTACAAAATGCAAAAGCTGGGGATTGAGACGCGTCGATCTCCACGGGCGCGCCGCGTTCGGCAGTTGGCCGATGAACAGCGCCACGCCGTCGCCGCCGCAAACGGTTAAGAAGACACTGAAATTTCGTTTTGTTGCATGCGGCCAACGATCCTCTCCCATTTTGTGGAACCCACGGTAGCGGCGGCGGACACCAAAGCCACGGGGTTGGCAGGGCTTGTAGGCGTGACGCCTCCCCCGGCGGGGCCCGGAAACCTGAGCCCCGAAACGGCGAAACGGCTGGCGCAGAGTACGGAGGAAGGGCTGCCGTCGCCTTCGGCGCAAGTCCTCGGCGGCCACCAATTCGCAACAAGCTTGGCAGTGGCCCCGGTGCAGGAAGGGT
>JASHQT010000089.1 GCA_030039005.1 Bryobacteraceae bacterium | reverse complement strand
CGGCCGGGCGACGGATCGATCCGCGGCGAGATTTTCCAGTTGGACGATCCAGCCGCGATTCTTGCCGAGCTCGATCGCTACGAAGGCCCCGAATACGAGCGCGCGATGGTTGCCGCGAACGGGATCGACTGTTGGATTTATTGGTACGTGGGGCCCGACCCCGGCCGCCTTATCCCGTCAGGCGATTGGTTTCAGCTCTAGTTCAGAAAATACGTCCGGTACAACGTGTCGCGCTGCTTGGGAATGAAACCGGCATCGCGAATCAAGCGGCGCAGTTGTTCTTCTGTCGCGCGATTGTGCGTGCCAGCGGCCGAGACGACGTTCTCTTCGATCATGATGCTGCCGACATCGTTGCCGCCGAAGCGCAAGCCCAACTGGCAGGTCTTCAGTCCCGGCGTCACCCAGGAGGACTGGATATTCTCGATGTTTTCGAAATACAGGCGCGAGAGCGCGAGCATCTTCAGATACTCCACCGCCGTCGCTTCCTGCTTGACGAACTTGCCGAGCGACGTGTATTCGCGCTGGAAGGACCAGGGGATGAACGCGGTGAAGCCGCCGGTGTCTTCCTGAATCTGGCGCACGATATCGAAGTGATTCATGCGCTGCTCGATAGTTTCGCCCGTGCCGAACATCATGGTGGCCGTCGTCCGCATTCCGAGCGAATGCGCGATGCGATGCACGTCGATCCAGTCCTGCGCGGACGATTTCAGCCGGCTGATCCTGCGCCGCACGTCATCATCCAGAATCTCAGCGCCGCCCCCGGGAATCGATTCCAGGCCCGCGTCGCGCAGGCGCGCGATGGTGTCGCGCAAGCTCAAACCGCTCACTTCGGCGATATTGACGATTTCGGGCGCCGAAAAACAATGGTTCCAGATTTTGTCGCCGAAGCGGTCTTTAATCGAGCGCAGCAGGTCCTCATACCATTCGATCTTGAGGTCGGGATGCAAACCGCCCTGCATGAGGATGCCCGTGCCGCCCAGGTCGATAGTCTCCTGGATCTTGTCGAAGATCACGTCCTTGGAGTGCACGTAGCCTTCCTGGTGGCCCATGGGCCGGTAGAAGGCGCAGAAGCTGCAATATTCGGTGCAAAAGTTCGTGTAATTGATGTTGCGATCGATGATGTAGCTGACGATGCCGTGCGGGTGCAGCTTGCGGCGCACCGCGTCGGCCGCCATGCCGATGCCGATCAGATCGTCGCTGTTATATAGGTCGATCGCTTCCTGGCGCGTCATCATACCGAGACCTGCTTCTCCTTCACTGGGCGCTCCTTTGGGTCTGCCAGAGGAGCGCGAAGCTCTGCAGCATATTGTAAGAAAGTCTCAAGCCCTGCGTATTCGCGGTCGCCCAGCTCGAAGACGATGTTGTTTTGCAAATAGGATCGCGCCAGCTCTTCGGAGACTCCAATTTTTGCGTGTTCGGAACGCGCGATGTCCGAAATGTGCGCCAAGCCGTAGCGCATGGATTCGAGAAATGGCGCAGGATCTTGGGCCGGGGAACCCGCGCGCGCGGCCCACACGGCGAACACCATCGGCAGTCCGGTCATTTGGACCCACTCGGCGCCGAGATCGAGCACGCGAAAGGGAAGCTTTTCGGGGTCGAGCACCAGCGCGGCGTCGCCGATGATCAGCGCGGCGTCGGCGTTTTCGAGCATGGCCCCCAGGTGCGGCGCCTGCGAGCGAACCTGCGGCTCGACGCCGTATTTGCGCGCCAAAATCACGCGGCTGAGCGCGGCGGAGGTGCGCGATGTCGAATCGGTGGCGAGCGTCCGGATCTCGTCGTAGGGGACCTTCGAGATCAGAAAAATGCTGCGCACAGGGCCGTGACAGGCGATACCGGCGCCGCGAATGATGTCCAGCCTCTGACGATTGAGCTCGACTGCGGGAACAATGCCGATGTCGGCCAGGCCCGATTCGAGGCGATCGGCGCATTCGGCCGGGATGGCGAACGAAAGATCGAACAGGCCGCGCTGTTCGCCGTGCGCCATGCCCCACACCAGCGGCGCGGTGTTGAGATAGCTGACGACGGAGACGCGAGGTTTGGGAGCGGGTGTCAAGAGATTAGTCTAGCAGGCCAATCTTCGCTTCGATGTCCCTGTGACGCGCAAGGAATTACAGGTTCTTTCGCGAGTCCGCCTGCGCGAAGCTCGAGCGCTTGAGAAGTTGGGCCTGAGCGACGGCGCCTGCTACGTGGCCGGCTACAGTGTAGAGTGCGCCCTGAAGGCCTGTATCGCCAAAGCTACGCAGCGTCACGAGTTTCCAGACAAGAAGAAAGTTGACGCCAGCCATACGCACAGTCTTAAGGAACTGTTAAAGGTCGCTCAGCTCGACAAAGTTCGCAACCAAGAGGGCCGGCGGGATGCAATCTTTCGTAACAACTGGGATACTGTGTTCGTGTGGTCTGAACGAAGCCGCTATGGCTTCAATGACGCAAGCGCGGCTCGACAATTGATTGACGCGGTAGCGGACAGAAATCACGGCGTGATCCGATGGATAAAACTGCACTGGTAGGTATCGACGTTGAAATGGGGCGGAGGATACTGCAAAGCCTCGATGAGGCTGGGCTTGACATAAGAGTAGCGCTTTGGACGTATTTGGCCGAATACGAGGATTGGCGCTTCACGGTCTCCTCCCGCAAGTTCGACGAGTTAGACATCCGCAAGGCGTTCGGCCTGATGCACGAAGCGCTGGATGTAGCGGGTATTAGCTTGGAGGAGACCCCGACGCTGCTAATCCTTCGGATGAGCGACCCCTTCATCAAAACTCTTCGAAAAATCTTCGGTAAGACCAAAAGTGTCGAAGGCATGCGCCTGGGACTGCAATCGATCGGAAATCGCTTCCTCGAGGACGCCTACGTCTACCGCATTTCCTGACTGCGTCTATTTCTCGCCTTCGTCCTTTTTCTTCGGCGTATCTACCGTCACGCTCACCGCGGTGAGGGAAAGGTCTACCTCTTCCTTCGCATCCACGGTGACGGGAGTTTCGAGATCAATATCCGATGGCTTGATTTCCTCCGTTCCCTTGTAGAACTTGGTCTTGTGCGAGCGGTGGATTGAAACAATCTGATCGTCTTCTGTCTGGATCGTGATTTCCTTACCCGTCAGATCCTTGAGCTTGCCGTGGAACGACCCCGCGACGCTGTAAGCCCCGGGCTTGGGCGTGCCCGGGGTGTAAATGTGCCGGGGATAGTATTGGCCCGGGAGCAACGCGGGCAACATTGCTCCCGATAACGCGGCAATTCGAACCAGTTTCAGCATTCTTCCATTACGGCGCGGGCCGGACGTGTGCCGGACGCCCCTGCTGTAATGTTAACCCGGAAGGGAGCTGGAAAAGGGACTCCTCTGGCTCGGCCGTCGACAGGTTGCTCAGTTGGTAAGTGATCGTTCCTTCGCGCGGGTCGGTGCGCGAGCTCTGCGTGACGATCTGCAGGTCCGGCGAGTACCAGCGAACCGAGGTGATCGTGATCGGCTGTGCGTTGCCGAACTGGCCGGCCGGAATGGTCCGGACGGTTTGCGTCCCCTGCGCGCTGAGCGACGTTCCGGCGACCAACTGAGTTCCCAAGGCCGTCTCCACCTCATTCGGATTGGCTGGCCGCGTCCGAGCCTGAGCCGTGGCAGCCGCGGATGGGGCTTTGATCGTGAACTCGCGATAGGTGCTGTTTTGCGGGTTGATGGCGTAGGCCATGCCGGCTACCGGATCGCTGATGAAAATGCTCGTGGGCGTGGCGCTGCACGTGGCCGAATTGCGTGTCTCTTCGCGGCGCGTGCGGCCGGAGGTGTCGCGATATAGCTTCGCGCAGCTCGATTCGTTGATGCTGTTGCCGTTACTCAGCGTCTGCATTCGCGTAGTGACACCGGTAGCGGAATAGGGTTCGCCGGTGACGGTCTTGCCCGCGAACGGGCCGCGAGAACCGCCCGCGAAAAAGGGCCGTTGCGCCAGCGCTACCGCGCCCACGCCCAGCAAAATGAGGAAGCAGGATTTCATTGCTTTGGTGTTAACTCCTTCAATCTGAATTCACCCGGCCGCTGCCCAAAGTTCCTCGAACACGTGTAAAGAAACGTTGGCGCTCGCGGCGCGACCTTGCAGGGCCAGAAGAATGTAACCGCTAAGCGGCGGGCCGCGTCTGTTGACCAATCTTTTCACAGGTCGGGTTTTTGCGGGTCGGGGCGGCCAGGAATGAGGCGCAGGTGGTTTGGTGGCGAGTGTGGGTGGTATTTTGTTGCGCGGCGCTGCTCGCGATCGCGCAGTCCCCCGAACAGTCCCCCACACAATCCGATGACGAGACCGTGTACGATCTCGGACCCGGAATCACCCCGCCGCGCGTGGTGAAGCAGGTGAATCCGCATTACTCCACCGACCGCGGCGTCCGCCCGGTGGGTTCAGTGATCATCGCGCTGGTGGTCACCTCGAAGGGCCTTCCGAAGGACCCGCGCGTGGTGAAGGGGCTGGATAAAGAACTGGACCAAAGCGCGGTGCAGGCGGTCGAAGAGTGGCGCTTCGCGCCGGCCCAGAAGAACGGGAAAGCCGTAGCCGTCCGGGTCAGCGTCCAGATTCAATTTCACGAAATGTAACGGCGGCGATTAGCGCTCGCCGAAGCTGTAGCCCACCCAGACCAGCGCTTCCGGAACCGAATCGCTGCCGAACTGATTGGTGAATCCCGAAACCCAGTGATAATCGAATTCCGGCTTCACGAAGATGTGCGAGGTCACGAAAAGTTGTACGCCCACGCCCACGTGCACCTGGAAATGGTCGGCATTTCCGACCGGTTCGGTGGTGGTGCTGCAAACCGCCGTTCCCACGCAACCGCTCTCGGTATAGGCGAAACTGGTGCGTGCGCCTCCGATGCCGCCCTCGACAAAGAACGATGCGCGCTTGCTAACGATCGGCGCATAGATCGCGTTGGCATCGTAGAATGTCTGGCGCGAGGAGAGCGGTCCGTAAGTATCCCGCGAAGGCTGGAAATTAGCCTCGAATCCCACGCCCAAATGCTTGAAGAGCATCAGGTCGCCCCCAAAGCCCAGAAAGAAACCATCTAGCTTTGGCAGGGACTCGCAGTAGGGATCGCCGGAATTCGGAGCGCACGAACCGAATGCGTTCGCCGACGCTGCATTATCGATTCCGCCGCTATTCGCGCTATCCCAAGCGCTCCCGAATCCAACATCGATATCGAACGAGGTCTGGGCGTTGGCGAACATGGCACCAAACATCAAGACGGCTGCCCCAGTGAGACTCCACTTAACAATTGACATATGCCTCGTAGACGGGCTTCGTTAACGATACGTTTCACGTTACTCGCCACTTAACTGCCCGTGATAAAGTTTAATGCGGCATGCGATACGCGACTATTTTCATTTTCTTGTGTAGTGCGTTTTCCCAGGTGGGAGGCTTTTCCCAATTGCAAGCCCAAACGAATTGGCCAGCCTACGGAGGCGACGCGGGAAATACCCGCTATTCCACGCTCGATCAGATCAATACTCAAAACGTTACGAAACTGGCTCAAGCCTGGATATTCGACACGCGGCCACAGGGAAGCGCCAAAACCAGGCTCTCGGCGCAAGTCACGCCGCTGGTGGTGAACGACGTTCTGTACGCGGTGACGGCCTATCAGAGCCTGGTGGCGTTGCAGCCGGAAACCGGGAAAGTGATCTGGACGTTCATGCACCAGCACCGGGCGCGGCCGCCGCGCGGTCTGGCCTATTGGCCGGGCGATGCGGCGAATCCGCCGGAAATTCTCTTTGGCACAGGCGACGGCTTTCTGCTGGCTGTGAACGCTAAAACAGGGAAGGCTGTTTCCGGTTTTGGGCAAAACGGCGCGGTCGATCTTAAGACCGGCATGATGGGCCGCTTTCACGACGTGCACTACGGGCTATCGGGCGCGCCGGTGATTTACAAGAACCTGGCGATCACCGGCTCGCATACACAAGACAGTCCGGGATTGGGCGCGCGGGGCGACGCTCGCGCTTGGGATGTTCGAACGGGAAAACTGGTGTGGACATTTCATTCGGTGCCGCAGCCGGGCGAGAAAGGCCACGAGACGTGGTTGAATGACGGCTGGAAGGAGCGTTCGGGCGTGAACGCCTGGACCACATCTAGCATCGACGAGCAAACCGGAACGCTGTACATGACCTTCGATTCGCCCTCCTACGATCTCTACGGCGGCGACCGGCCGGGAAACGATTTGTTCGGCAATTCGCTGGTGGCCCTCGACGCCGCCACGGGCAAACTGAAATGGTATTTCCAGACCATCCATCACGACATTTGGGATTACGACACTCCCGCCACGCCGACATTGGTGGATGTAGTCCACAACGGGCAGCGCATTCCCGCGGTGATTCAAACCGGCAAGACTGGCCTCGTGTTTATTCTGGACCGCCGCACTGGCAAACCGATCTATCCGGTGGAAGAGCGGCCGGTTCCCAAGGGCGACACTCCGGGCGAATGGTATTCGCCCACACAGCCTTTTCCCATGAAGCCGCCGCCTTTGACGCGTCTCAGCATCACGCGCGACGAATTAGCAAAGGTCACGCCCGAACAACAAAAGTTCTGCGAGGCGCTGTGGGACGCCGAAGGCGGCGCGCGCAACGACGGCCCGTTCACGCCGGTGGGCCTGAAGCCGACCGTGGTTTTTCCGGGCCCGGACGGCGGCGGCAATTGGGGCAGCGGCTCTGTGGATCCAACGCTGGGATATTTCTTCCTGAATACCAAAGCCGACGGTGCCATCGGGCGCATGATTCGGCCGAAGGACCAGAATCCTCCGTTGCTAAAAGACGGCCTGGGCGAGGATGTGAGCACCGACGAATATATTCGCACGGGAATTCACGTCGAGGGAGCGAAGCGCCCGGTCGGCGCGTTCTCCAATCCCAACACCGGCTGGCCCTGCGAGGCGCCGCCCTGGGGCGAGCTGACCGCGGTCAACTACAACACCGGCGACATCGCCTGGCGCATTCCTTTCGGGCGGGTGGACGCGCTCGAAGCCAAGGGCGTGATGAATACCGGCAACCTCAATAAAGGTGGATCGGTGGCCACGGCGGGCGGCTTGCTGTTCATCGGCGCCAGCTACGACGCACGCTTCCACGCTTTCGAATCGAAGACCGGGAAACTGCTTTGGGAGGTGAAGGTGCCCCAGAACGCCAACGCCAACCCGATCACGTATATGGGCCAGAACGGCAAGCAGTACGTGCTGGTGGATGCCGGTGATTCGCTGGTGGCGTTCGCGCTGCCGTAGCTAAAAGCCGCCCTGCGGTCGGTAGCCCGGACGCGCGCGCACGCGATACTTCTTGCCGACGTCGCTTACGATTTCCACGTTGATCTTGCGGAAGCCCTCATTGGGATTGGGCTGCGGATAATAGGTGATCGTGTAACTGTTGCCGAGATCCTCGCGGATGGACTCGAACGCCTCCACCTGCTTTTGCCAGGTTTTGGCGAAATACGCCTTGCCGCCGGTGCGCGTGGAGATGCGCTTGAAAACGGTGCTCGATATCGGGTCCTTGGCGACGTCGCTGGTGGAGATCACATAAATCGGAATGCCATCGTCCTCGGCCACGGCGCGCACGTCGTCGGGCGCGATCAGGCTGGCGTTGTCGGGACCGTTGGAAAACACGATGATGACCTTGCGCCCCGGCACTTTGGACGCGTCACGCAGCGTCAGCAGCAGGCCGTTGTAGAGCGCGGCGTCATCGCCGGCCACGGCTTTACGCAGGCCGAAGATGGCGTCATCCCGATCGTGCGTGAGCGGAGCGGGACGCGAAAGATTGCGGCTGAACGTGTAGACTGCCACCGAATCCGTTTTGTCCAGCCCGCGCACGAAATCCGCGATGGCATCGGAGGCGTAGACAAAGCCGCGATACATGTAATTACTGGTATCGAACAGCACGAAGACGTTAGTTCCAACAAACGCGTCCGAGCGCACTTCCGTGGCCGAGCCGTCGATCGCCGAGGGAACGCCGTCAATGGAGGCCACCAGCGGCCGCACCGTGCCGTTCGGCAGCACCTGGACGGGCGGCTTGTTGCCTTCCCCGAAGGTGTTGATCTTTTGCACGATGCCGTCCTCGGTGAGGCGAAAATCGCTCGGTTTCAGCCCGTTAATGTAGTGGCCTTTGCTGTCGGTGATGGTGAAGCTCAGCACCACCATGTCCACTTTCACGCGGAAGGTGGGTCGCGGCTCCTGACCTCTGGGTTCGGCGAGGGAGGCCGCTTGGCTGTTGGCGGGTTGGCTGTTCAGTGACGGGTTATTGACTTCCTGGCCCTGCAACGCGGGCGCGGACAATGCGGCGGCCAGCGCGCAACCCGCCAAGCCGCCCAGGACCGCTGGATGAATGAGTGCTGGATGATGGAGCTTCAAGAGTGCCCTCCGAAAAATCAGAAACTAAAATCCGGCCGCCGCGGTAACCGGCTTGCGCGATTTTTCGCGCACTTCGTCGCCCACCAGACGAAGCGAACGCAGCAGCGCCGGCCAGTCTTCCAGGTTGGTCGCGAAAATCCGTTCCACGGTTTGGCGCGTCCAATCCGGCACCAAGACGTTCAGCTCCGCGGGCGGCAGAGACAACTGATCCGCCAGAGCCGCGTAGTAGAGCAGATTGGACTCCCAGCTTTCCGCCAGAATCCGGCTGGAATAACCCATCAGAGTGGGAAACGTTCGCATCCAGAGCAGTTCCGGCGAGTAAGAATTGGCGAGCGTGGGCTTGGGTGTGCCGAAGTCGTGTGACACCGCTTCGTAGTTCAACTGCCGCGGGGCGGCGGCGGCCTCACGCCGAATCTCTGCCGCCAGCGGTGTATCGGCCCGATTGGCGCCAGATGAGCTCACGTTGGGCCGATCGAGCGCCACGATGTCTTTGGCCATGGCGAACAGCTCCGACGGCATCACGTTTTCGAGCGCGCCGCGCACATCGGCTTGCTCCAACAGGTCGCCCACGCGCGCCACGCGCGCCGGCATGGCGTACTGGCCGAGCGTGTCCAGCACGATCTGCCTGCGCTCGGCGTTGATCGCAGCTTCCGCTAGCAGGGTTTCGCCGTAGTCCATGTGCAGCGCCACCCAATGCAATTGCGCCGGCGTGACGTTCCACCAGCGCGGAACCGTGGCGGTGAGAAGGAGCTGCGGCACTAGGTCACCCCAGATCAGCGCCTGCTCGCGCGAGGGAATTAGGAAATTCTGTTCCGCGTTGGCCAGCGCGTAGGGCAGGCCCGCCAGCGATCCGGTGAGCCTTCCACCGGCGCTGGAAGGCCAGCCGCTCCCGGCGACTTCGGTGCCCTTCCACGTGGCGTTGGTGCCCTCCACCCCGATGAAATCGTGGCTCCGTACGAATTGCGGATTGGCATACAGCACCTGCGCGCCCGGCGGCGCGTAGTGCACGTAGTTCAGACCCACCAGCGTGTCGCGCAGGAAGGGCGCCATCAGGGAGCGCACTTCATCCAGCTTCTTGGGATCCTTCTCCGCCCGCTCGATGAGCGCGCGCAGGTTCAGCTTCCGTTCGGTTTCAATGTGCTTTTCCGGCCAATATCCGAAGCTCAGGACGTTTTTCTCCTGGCCGCTGAGCGGGCTTTCCGGGAGCTGTATCTCGGAGATGCGCGCCGCCGTCTTATTGATCAGCGTGTTATTGACCTTGTCGCCTTTGGCCACGCTCTCCAACTGATCCACCAGATCGAAGATCGATGCGAGCGAGATCAAGCGCTGCGCTTCGAAGATCCGGATCATCTCCTCGATCATTTGGGTGTGGGCGTCCGAAGTATCGGGTTGCGACGTGCCGGCCAGCAGGTCCAGCATGCGATCCTGCGGCGAGATTCCGGCCGCGGAATGCGTGGCGGCGAGCAGCGTTTGCACTCCGGAGCGGCCTCCATCAAACACGTCGCCTTCATTCTTCAACTTGCCGAAGCGCGCGAGAATCGCGTCCAGCGTGCCATCCCTCTCGGCGGGCGCGATGGAATCCTGCCGGCAGAAGATCTGCCAGAGCCCGGCCAGGGCCTGCAAGGTCCCGGCGGCATCCGATCGCAAACCGAGGTCGTGGATCTGCTCGATGGCCTGCGCGGTTTCCATGAATTGTCCGATGGTCTGATTGGAAACCTCGGACACCTCGGCGAAGATCGCGAATTGCGCGCCGAAGGCCCGGTACCCCCGCGCCATACGGCCGGCGGTTTGCGCATCGAGCGGCGTCGCGCGATGACGATCCAGATCGCTGAGCGCCAGGAAAATCTTCAGCGGTTCGTTCTCGGAAGCCTTACGGCACAGCCCGAAGAGCGCCTCCAGGACGTCGTCGGCGTCTTTCCAGCCGGCTGCGTCATGGCTGAGCTTGAGGTCGTACTTGACGCCTCCAGCGGGCCGCTCCATGAACAAGGTCCTCCACACATCCACTCCGCCGGGGATGTGCGGCCTGCCGTTGGGGTCCAGGCGCAGCCGCGCCGTCAGCAGCATCATGTCCGTATTGGAGCGGAATACCGGGCGCGCCGGACCGGGACTGGTGACCTTTCCCCGGATGGCGGCATAGAAGCGCTTCATGCGCTCGGGCTCGCTGAGATAACTTTGCACCGGACCGTTCGCCGAGTCATCCCGGATGCGCGAAAGCGCGTCGAAATAGCTGGCCATCCACCCGTCGTCGCGCGTGATCAGGCGCTCGAAAAACGTCCCCGGTTTGTCGGGCGATGCGCCCACCAGATCCGCCCAGGCCCTCTCGGATCGGGCGCCGCCGGGAACCACCGCGCGGCCGTTGCGGATCTGGAACATGCCGCCGTAGAAGTCCAGCACGTGCGCATAGGCGCGTATTCTCTGCACGCTCGTCACCCGGCGCAGCTCCGCCGAGACCGCGGGGTCGAGCTTGGCCAGCGCCAGGTACAAGCGGCACAGCGAGGGATCGCCGAGAAACAGGTCGATGAATTCGGCGCCCTGGCGGTCCTTGGGGGATGCCCAGTAATCCTGGCCGTAAAGGATGGGGACCCGCGTAGGCTTGAAGTCATAGGCGAAGGGCCGGTTGGTGCGCAGATCCTGTTCCAGCTCGGCGAGCGGAAATCCGGAATCGATGGTTAGAAACGCGCGCGAAGCGTTGACGGTTTCGAGCACTACTTCGCTGCCGCAGCCTCCGCGCATGCGATAGCCGAGCACGCGCAGCAGCTCGGCGGTCTGGGTGGAATCGCAGGTCGGCACTTTGATTGTGCTGCTCGCATCCGCCAGTTTTTCGAGCTCGCGAGCTTGCGAAATATAACGAATCACCAGCTTCAAGTATTCGGTCTGTTCCAGGACCTCGTTGCTGCGCGTGGCCTGATAACCGTTGGTGACGACGTTGCGCGCCAGCTCCGGAAGGATCTCGTCCGGGCCGGCTTCCGGCGCGAGCGCGGCCATGCGGGCGAAGGACCGCAGCGGTCCGGGGATCAGGATGGTGGCCTGATTTTCCCGGCCCCGATTCTCTCCGGGAACCCCGGCGGCCGGAGGCAAACTGTAGTCGCGTCCACCCGCGCTGCGGTACTGTTCCAGGTCCTGCTGCGCTGCCTTTCGATCGCCGGCGATCAAATCCAGCAACACCAGCCGGCCCGCGGCCGATATCCGGGGTTCGCCCTGCGCCGTCTGCACGATCTTCTCGTAAGCTTCCCGCGCGGTTGGATCGCGATGCCGATCGAGGAATTGCGCGTACGCCAGCTCGGCGTCCACCGCGCCGGTTTGCGCTGCCCGCTGCAGATAATCGCGCGCCTCGGCCGCGTCGCCTTTGCTTTCCAGTTGCCAGGCGCGGGAGGTGAAATCATCGGCGCCCCAGGCGGCTGCCGCAAAAATACCAATAACAGGAATAAACGCCGCTACGAGGGCCTTCATGGAGGGTAATCCTTTCCCGTCCGTACTTGGCTAATTACTGTATCACTGGCGAAGGGCCGAGCGCTCGCGGGGATTTTACTTAGTTTTGTTACGACGCGATGTCCAGCCACGCGCTAGCATGTGGATGTGCCATCCGCATCGAGAAAGGCCTTGTTTTCGGCCGCGACTTTATTCACGCTGACCGGCTGGGCGAACGCGGCGCGCATACCGGCAGGTGCGGCCATAGAGATCCGGCTGAGCACCGGGATCAACTCCGCGAACGCCAAAGCGGGCGACAAGTTTCGCGCGCTGGTGATCGCGCCGGTGGTGGTGGACCGCCGCGTGGCGATGTCGGCCGGGGTCACGGTTACGGGCCACGTGCAATCGGTGACTGCGACCGTGAATCCGGACGACCAAGCCGTGCTGGCGCTTGCGTTCGATGAGATTCGCGATTCGGCCGGCAAGCGAGCCACGATCGCGGCCAAGGTCACCGCCGTCGACAACGCGCGCGAATCGGTGGATTCCGATGGCCGCATCCAGGGCATCATTGCTTCCAAAACCGGCTCCGGACGGCTGGACAGCGGCATCAATAAAATAAATGAGAAGTATCCTTCCTTCGCCGACCTCCTGAACACCGTGAAACAGGCGGTCCTGAAGGAGCCGGACGCCAATATCGATTACAAGCCGGGCGTGGAGATGACCATTGCTCTCACCAAGCCGGTGGATTGGACGGGCGCTGCCACCATGCCGGACGTGGCATCCATTCAACCGCAGGATCAACTCGCACGCCTGGTGAACAGCGAACCGTTCCGCACCGCGACCCAGAAGGACGAAAGACCCTCTGACATTACGAGCCTGATGTTTCTCGGCTCTCGCGAGCAGTTGGACGACGCGTTCCAAAAGGCGGGCTGGTCACAGGCTTCGAAGCTGAACGATCAATCCAAGTTCCAAACTTTCCAGGCCATGGCGGAGATGCGCGGGTATCGGGAAGCCCCCGTTTCGGTCCTGCTGCTGGCAGGCCGCGCCCCGGACCTGGTGTTCGAAAAACTGAACGATACGTTTGCGGCGCGGCATCATGTGCGCATCTGGCAGCGTCCCGGCACATTCGATGGCCGCGAGATCTGGGTGTGTTCGGCCACGCATGACACCGGGATTGATTTTTCGGAAGAAAACCGCACGTTTATTCACAAGATCGACACGCAAATCGATCGCGAGCGCGCCAAGGTGGTGAACGACCTTTTGCTCACCGGCCTGGTGCACGGGGTTTCCCTGGTGGAACGCAGCGAATTGCCGCCAAACCTGTTCAACGCCACCGGCGACGCGCTCAAGACCGATGGCGCGTTGGCCGTGATCGAGTTCTAGGCGCGCGGCGCCCGAGCCCGCGCCATCAAGGCGTCCTCTATAATTGGGGCTTGACCGAAAAGGGCTTGATAGAAAAGACGCGGGTCTTCAAATACTACGATCTGCTGGCCAGCATCTTCATCGTGGTGCTGGTGATTTCAAACCTGGTGGGGCAAAAGATTTGCGCCTTCGGGCCGGCCCGCGTCAGCGGCGCGCAACTGCTGTTTCCGATCACCTATATTTTCGGAGACATTTTCACCGAGGTGTACGGCTACGGTGGATCGCGGCGCGTCATCTGGATCGGCTTCGTGGCGAACGCGCTGATGGCCGGGCTGGGCAACCTGATCGTCGCGCTGCCGGCCGCGCCCGAGTGGAAAAATCAGGAGGCCTTCGCCACCGTGTTTCATCAGGTGCCGCGGCTGGTGATCGCGAGTCTAGTGGCGTACTGGTGCGGCGAGTTCGCCAATTCCTTCACGCTCGCCAAGATGAAGCTGATTACTAAGGGACGCTATCTTTGGACGCGAACCGTGGGCTCGACCGTGGTGGGGCAGGCGGTGGATACGGTGATCCTGGTGATCATCGCCTTTACCGGAGAGGTGACGCTGCCGGGAATGATCAGCCTGGTGATCTCGGCGTATCTTTTCAAAGTAATCTACGAAGTGGTGGCGACGCCGCTGACGTACGCCATCGTCGGATTTTTGAAGCGTACCGAGGGGATCGATACGTTCGATTACCACACGCGCTTCACGCCCTTTGCGACGGAGATTTGATTCGCGTGCAATAGATGGCGCACGGGACCGCGACGGTTATTGCCAACCGCGGCCCGTGCGCTTCTGCCATCACCCACGGCAAGCGTACGGCTTCGAGGGTGTTGATCGCGCGCCATGCGGCGCGCAAATGGCGCGAAAGAAAGAAAAAATAAAATCGGAATCGCGGCGACCGCGCCTTAAATATCCTTGAAACTCTCTTGCGCGGACACTTCGAAATCGAATTCCGCGAGGCGCAGAGCGGGGAATTGGAGCAGGCCGGCTTCGGAGTATTCATACAGGGCTTGACTTGCGGGTCCATAACCCAGATGTGCCGCACGCCCCAGCGGCGATAGTCTTCGACGCGCATCATGACGGATGTGAACGAGTCGTCAGGCGCGACGATCTCCGCCATGGCAAAGGCGGGCCGATCCGCGTAGCGGCCTTCGAGGCTGGCACCGAGATAGATCGCGAAATCGACGATTCGAAAAAGCCGAGGCTCAATCTGAACGCGGAGGCCAGTCATCAGCTTCGCGCGACTCGCAAGCCGCCCGAACGAGATCACCAGCGATGTCTTGAGCCGAGAATG
>JASHQT010000638.1 GCA_030039005.1 Bryobacteraceae bacterium | reverse complement strand
AGAATGTAAGCGTCCGGCGGACTCCGGCGGACAGTTTACCGAACGCTTACTTTTATTTTGTGGTGAGCGCGGTAGGAATCGAACCTACAACCTAGTGATTAAGAGTCACTTGCTCTGCCAATTGAGCTACGCGCCCTGTGAGGTCGGCCGGATCGCCAGTGCGCCCTTCGAGGATCTCTCCCCGCCGGTTCGCACGCTGTGCCTCAATGAGTGTAGCACGTACGAGATTCTCAAATTTCCAGAGAATTGCTTCTCAGCGTGCTGTGGCTGGTGGACTCGCGTCCGGCTGGCAGGCGTTTTGCAGCCCTAAATCACAAGCTTGCTGGAGGCGCTGACGGGCGAGTGCCTCCACACGAAACCCCCATTTGTCGGAGTGATAGAATCGCGCTGCTTCCAGGCAACTGGCGGCGTTCTTCCCCTGACAACCTTTCTCGAAGCTCGCGATGGCAAGACTGGGATTCACCGGCGTCCCCTGGCCGACCAAATAGCTGTCGCCGAGACGGCCGCACGCGCGGTACGATCCTAGCTCGCAGGATTTTTGGAAAAGCTCGAAAGCTCGAGACGGGTTCTGCTCCACCCCGAAGCCTTGACTGAAGGCGGATCCCAACAGCAAACAGCTCGCGACATCCCCGCGGTCGCAAGCGGCGGATAATGCGCTGCTTCCGTCCGCGCGCATCAAAGCGAGCAAACTGGAGGAGGCGGCGTTCCCTCCCAAATCCCAGGCATGCCCCAGGGCCACCGCCGCCTGGGCGGCATCGCGTTTCACCCAGCGGCCCTCATTCAGGATTTGCCCCAATTCGAGGCAGTCCGCTGTGGAGTTGTTTTGGCACTTCTCTCGCGTTATGTTGACCCACAGAGTACAGGAGGCGGAGTGGCCATCCTGGCAGCGCTTGGCCCAAAATGCGGGATGGGAACCGGGATGCGCGTCCCCTTTGACCAGGAACCCGCTGGCCGTCATCGCCACGAACAGGCCGGCCCACACTGCCATCCAGGCGTAATTCAGCGCGCGGGGGCGCCGGCGCAACAGCACGGCTAGAGAGGAGAACCGGGCGGCTACGGCATCGCTGAAATGGTCCAAAAGCTTCACGGTTAAATTCAAGGGCGGAACAATCAGCAATTTGTCGTAGAATTCGGGGGCGCCGATCAGTTTTAGACCGCTATATGCGGCAAAAACTCCGGCGCCGTAAAGAAACCCAAAAATAATTTTTCCTAAATCCCGGCGCGGCGAAGTAGCTGGATCGGTAGTCAGCAAGTGCAGGCCGAGAAATACTGCTACGGGAATGTTGGAATCGATGAACTGATAATCGCCGGTCGCATGGGTGTAAATGAGATTCAACAGGTAAAGAGCGGCGGCGGCGGAAAATGTGACCAGCGTCACACGGAACAGCGCCTGGACGATCAGCCCCAGGACAAAAATCTCCAGATAGATGTTGGGCGGATTGTGCATCGTCCGGGCGATGCTGATGCCCCACGTCGTATCCGTGCTGTGCGTGGCGATCAGAACGATGGAGAAGATACAGAGCGAGAAAGCCGAGGGGTTGAAGATGTGCGTGAGACGGCCCTCGCGCTTCCACTTGATGAATTCCTTGCCGAGAACGCCCGTGGCGATGAGCAGGAACTGCAAGTAAAACCAATCGTCTTTGAACCACAGAAACAGGTTGGTGCTCATCACGATCGGCACGGGCCCGAAGCCCAAAACCCACTTGTCGCGCCGCGACCAGCACACCAGCATGTCGCAAGCGTACGCGAAGGCGATTTGCGCGGCGATCAGCGATACGTCGTGATAGACCTCGCGCCAATACCAGCCCCAATACACATACACCGACGTGTGCATGAGGAACTGGATGTAGTGCACGGGCCGCGGGACGAACTCATAGGACAGAGTCCGGCCGGTGCGGGCGACACGGCGATAGAGTAACAGCAGAAAAACCAGCAGCGCTCCGACGGCGCCGCCGAAAGCTTCCAGAAGATGCGGGCTGGAGTCGATGCGATCGAGCAGGCAGAAGGAAGCAAGCACGGCAATCGGCAGCAGCACGGTCCAGAGCTTGCCCACCCCGGGTGGGGCTGCTGCCAGCGCCTTAGATGCGGCCGCCGGAGCGGCTTTGGTGTGGGAACGGCGAGCCATGGATTCTCCGCGTCAGCGCCCACTCAAGAGCATATCCAACAGATTCCGGAACAAGCCGAAGCTAGGCAATCCGTTTATAGGATACGTTCGCGATCCGCTGGTGACGAGAATGGTGGGGATGTATTGAAATTTTCTGGACGCGTCCCGCTCCACCTCGGCGTCCACGGAGGGATCATTCAGGAGCGCTTGGACCCGCGTTTGCTCCTGGGGGGTGAGGACAGCCGCCACCGTAGGCCACACGTCACCCCGCGCCTCCCACTCGGACTGGTGCTGAAATAGTGCGTCCGCCACGGGCCAGTATTTCCCTATGCGCGCGGCGGCCGTGGCATAGTCGGCGGCTTTTCTGGCCAGCGGGTGACCCGCGAGTGGAGACTCGTGAGGAACCACATACACTTTGCCATCCAGTACGTAATTTTGGACCAGCGAAGGAAGGAACCCTTCGTGCAATTGTTTGCACGGCTCGCAGTCGAAACTGCTAAAGATCTCCACTCGGATGGGCGCGGCTGTACCTCCCATGATTCGATCATCCCTCGCGGCGGCTGCGCACACCAATGCAGCCGCCAAGAGCAGCGACAGATACTTCATAGTATGCCCGAAACTACCGAGCGGCAGTTTCGCCGTGAGAGGCAACCGCTGTGGCCACGATGGCCGGTTTGCGCGTCCAGAGACCACCCAGATCCCTTTCGAGACGGGTCTTGTAATACAACTCGTCGAGGCCGCTGAACATGTTCTCCGGTTTGACCTGGATCTTCCCGTTGAGCGACGGCGCCACCAGAGCTTCCGCCATCAAACGCAGGAACTGGGCAGGGGACACGTCAATGCCGTCGACGTTGACCTGAGTGGGGATCACGTTATGCGGGACCGGATCGCTGCTTTGGTCATGGAGCCGCGTGGCGACGCCCGCAGCCGCATGCGCCACGGCCGCGGCCGACACTTCTCCTGTGGCCTGCTTATCGAGAAGGATCTCGATAGGGGCCACCACGGGAACAACGCGCACGGATTTGGGGAACTTGTGCGAGCTGTCTCTCCGCGCCAACGCGTCGGCCATGGCTTGAAACATGTCGGCTCGGGACAAGTAATGGTTTTCGACCGGTAAGTACTTCGGAGGCGCTTCTTTGTTGCCCCAGGCGGTGAGCATTTGCTGGGTGGCGGCGCGGAGCGCATCCACTCGCACATTGAAGTCCGTATCCGGCTTGACCATCTTTTTCAACTGATCCGTGGAAAGGAAGTGAACCCCGGAATCGGCGGGCAGGAATTCTTCGGTGAGCCACTTCAGCGTGGCGTCGGTATTGGCGTAGGCCTTTTCCACATCCGCGGCAGGGCGCAGCGCGTTCGCCGGCAGCTTGGGTTCATTCGGGTGATGGTATGCGTAGCGCACGGGTGGGTAATACTCGCCGCGGGAGAACAGAGGCGTCAAGTAATCCCGATCGCTGGCCAGGTTGACATGAACCAGGCGGACTCGCGAGCGGTCCATCGCGGTGAGCGCTTTCTTAAACGCATCCGGCCCGGCCGAGGCGCTGAGCATGCGATTCCCGGCGCCGCTAGACTCCGAAAAACGCAGGACATTGTCCTGCCAATAGAGCTCCGGGGACGTAGCCGGAACGGGACTCATTTCTTTACTAAACATATCGGACCAAGCCCGATATTTGGTGGTCTCAATCAGCCCGCGGTCCAGCAGACCGGCCATAATCGCTTTGCTGTTGTATTGCCGGAGGCTATAAATCGTCTCGGTGTCGGTGCCTACTTCCGGAATGACGTGGACCCACAAATCAGGTCCCCACAGGGTGAGGCCCGTAATGTACACGGCGTCGCCGAATACCTCCTGCATCCTTTTGAGGCCGCCGTCCTTGCCTGGCTCGGGCGCGCCCGTCAGAGGATCCCTGGCTTGGCTCAAAAATTTCTGCGCTGTATCCGCCCGCGCCTCCCAGCGCTGCTCGGCCGTATGCACGTTGCGCAGTTGCACCAGGGGCCGCTTGTCATAAGTCGGCTCGGCGAAGCCGTCGTAACCAACCTCGATCACGCCTCGCCGGATGTAATCCTTCACGAAATCCAGGATATGGGTCTGGCTGTTGCGCTCCACCAAGGCTTCGCTCACTACTCCGTTGAAGAGCACAGTGGCTGTGATGGACAAGTTCGGATGCGCCTTGCGGTAACTATCCAGCATGGGCAGCAGCCGGCGCAGACGCTCCTCGGTCATGTCGAGGTTAATGTGATCGGAAAAATCAGCAGTGAGATAGACATAGAGCGGCTGCTGGGCGGCAGTATCCGCGGAAGCCGTTCTGAACATGGAAATGAGTGCAACAAAGAGTAGGGCTACATAACGAAATAATTTCATGATGATAATAATCCTCCGATTCAAAGACCCGTCTCAAAACTTCTGCTTTCGCCCCTAGAGCCGAAGCAGACATTAAACGCAAGAAATCAGGGTTGCACTGCTGCAACCCTGATTATCGACAAACGAACTAGGAAACCGCCCAATCCAACTAGGGTATCGTAACCGCTGCCTCGTTGGACTGGCAGATTTCCGAACCAGCACTATTGACCGGCTGAACGACATAGTAATACGTACCACCGTTGGCCAGACCAGCCGTAGTGTCTATGAACGTCGTATAGGTCGTATTGCCGACCTGCGTGTACGGGCCGCCGCTGACGGTGCCTCGTAACACGTTATAGCTTACAGCATTCGTTTGGGAGCTCCAGGTTAAGTCAACCCTGGGCGGCTTCCCTGGTGTTCCTCTACCATACAAATTGTTGATGCAAGCGACGAACACTGTCTTGTTCAACATGATCACTGCCCAAGCCGTGTCGAAACGCCATTGCGGGTCCTCGTAACTGTAGTAGAACCAGCTACCATCGGTTTGCTGCCGGCTCACCAGCGTTTGCGCAACGCCATCGCAGGCAGCGCCGGCGGACGCCTGGGCTCCGTACCAATCGATGCCATTGTTGCCGCTCGGTTCATCCGATAAGTACGTGATCGGCGTCAGCACACCAGCCGGATCGTGCAACAGCATGGATTTGGTCAGCGAAAACATGCCGTACATGTAGTAGCGCGGAGAATATTCGGCGTTGTAGGTGTAGTAGGAGGTTTCGGGGCTGAAGAGTTCGCCATTGCAGAAGTTATCGTGTATGAAGCTTTCAGACTGGTTCCAGCGTTGGTCGGATGAACCGGAAGCGGTCCTGCCGACTTTATCCATGGCCAACTGAACCATTCCGGAAGGTGTGTCGGCGAATGGCCCCCAAGGCTCGTAACCCCACTCATCATAACCGTATGCACCAACGAGAGATCCGCCATTGGCGATGACACCGAAACTGCTGTCGTAAGCCGTGAAGGTGCCGCCGGTGTAGTAGGGGCTCCCGAGCTGCGTTGTGCTGCCGGTTTCGCATGAGCCGGCGTTGCAGGATGTGGTCATCGGCAACTGGCTCCAGACCGTCCAAACCTGGTTGGTGTCGGAGACGATAGGAAGAATCGGGATACTAAAACCGCGATTCGCGCTAATCATGGCGGTAGCGTTCCATTGAGAAGGCGAGTTGTCGTCGTAGTTATACGTGTAATTGGGATTCGCGGAACAATAGTACTCCCACGCCCCGCCATTGTGGTAGCCACTGCTGTTTTCGGCGTCACCATAGTACTCGCAATATCCAATGGCGTCGATCATGTCTTGTACGAGATTCTGATAGGTTTCGCCTTGGACTCCGGCAGCCCCTCCTACGGCTGTACCCGCCGGGTTATTGGTGGCCACGAAGGCGGTGACGAACATACCCAACTGATAGCCGGGATCGCCGGAATCATTACCTTCATAGACCACCTGGCCATTGCTATTCCCGTCGTACACGATCTGGCAGGGAGGACTGGTGCAGGAAGTCGCGCTGGGGTTGTAGTTAATCGCCGTGGCAGATCCGTCACAAACGGCGGGAGGGCCATAGGAGGTCGGCTGGGTTCCATCGCTGCAACGCACGGCAAAGTTCGCCGGATTGTACGTAATCGACTTGGTAATTCCGGACTGGGCGCCGGTCTCAGTGTTGCCAAAGCTGGCGCCGGTCGAATCGTTGATCGCGAAGGGGAGCAGGAAGTATTCCGCGCGAGCCAAGCCGCGGGCCACGTCGTCGGTGTATGGATCGGTGGAAGGTCCGTTCTCCAGATGGCCTTTCACCTCATACGCCTCCACGTTGGTTGCGTCGATGCCGCCATAGGAAGTGCAATCCTCGCCAGTGCCTTGGCAGCCCGGCGATCCGGAGCTATCGTCCCAACCGCCCGTGTTGTAGGTTTCACCGTTTCCGGGCGTATTGCTGCGCCACATGGTCGTGTGGAGATACCACAGGCCGCTGTCGATGGCGACGTTCACCGTGTGCGTCAAGGTAGTGGGCTGCATCTCCACCAGATAAGAATTACTGCCCGTGGCGCCTGAGGTGCTGTCGGTGACCGTTACGGTAGCAGTCCAGATGGTGCCGACGGCGCCGGCATACGTGTGGGTCGCCCCGATGTTGTACGGGCACCCGCCAGATGCGCAGTTCAACTCGGTAGCATTTATGGAGGTGACAGGGCCCAAGGCGCTCCCGTCACCATAACTCCACTGGTAAGAATAACTGTCGCTAGACCCATAGATATTCGGGACGGTAGCGCCTAGCACTACCGTGGCACCCGAATACGTGTCATGTGGGGTCGTGGGGTTGGTTGGATCAAAAGGTACGGTCAGGACGGTCGGCTGGACAGCGAGTGCCGGTAAGCAAGCCAGCCCGGCCAGTCCCAATAGCAAACATGAACGCCAGAATTTTGACTCCATTTAAGACGTCTCCTCCGTTGGTAAAGATTTCCCTAAGTCAACTTATCGCGTCGGCTGAACGCCAACGAGTCTCCGCCTGAAGCAAACCGCCAGGAGCAGCACCAGGCCACCTAGCAAGATCGAGGTCTTCGGTTCGGGTATCCCGGTCGTAGAAATCGGCACGGTCGTGATGGTGCCGGTCAGATACAGGTAAGCCGGAGTGGAGTTGAATCCGCCATCGCTCGTGTCCACGGGCTGAATCGCCTCGAGGTAGAACCCGCTGGCCGGTGCAGTGGTGGATACGGTATACGTGATTATGTCCTCAAAGCCCGCTGCTGGCGCGCTGTAAGTGAACCCCATGGCCAGCGAGACGATGTCATTACAATCCGAGCCGGTGGAGCAGGTTCCAAAGTAGTCGTCAGCGGTACCCGGTACACCGTTGGTGCCATCCAGTGTGTTCGCTTCCATGTTCGCGATGATGTCGGTGTTGGGGTGGTTGGTGTCTCCAATCGAGTCATAATCGGGCACGTCGATCTGCCAACTCAGACCGCTCTGATTGCTGCCAGCGGTGCCACCGGTATTGCCATATTCGTTATAATCCGGGCCGCCCGCTGGATCGAGGATCCAGAAGTCGAAATCGCCTCCGGTGGTGGTGGTGAAAGTGATGGTTCCGAGGCCGGTGGTGCTTGAGTCCCACCCGCTAGTATTGAGATCGGGCGAGGTCGGCAGCGTGCTCCCG
>JASHQT010000637.1 GCA_030039005.1 Bryobacteraceae bacterium | reverse complement strand
AAACAACCCGGTTTCTGTATTTCCGCAATTCTGACACTTGCCCTCGGAATCGGCGCCAATACCGCCATGTTCAGCGTCTTCGACGCCGTAATCTTGCACCCTCTCCCGTATCGCGACGCGAACCGCATGGTTCTGGTCTGGCAATCTCTCCCCACCCGCCCCCAAAACCCGGTCGTCGCCCTGAACTACCTCGAATGGACCAAGCGCGCCCACAGCTTTGAGCGCCTGCTGGCCATGCGCACTCTGTTCCTCAGCTTCCGCAATGGGGATGAATCCCGCCAGTTGCTTGGCGGCCAGCTCTCGCGCGGCTCCTTCTCCGCATTCGGCCTTCCTCCGCTGCTGGGCCGCGAATTTCTCCGCGGCCAGCAGGCCGAAGACCACGACCACGTCGCCGTCTTGAGCTACAAACTCTGGCGCGACGCATTCTCGGCCGATCCCCACGCTCTCGGCCGCACCTTCAGCTTGAACGGCGAATCGTATACCGTCATCGGCGTGGCGCGCCCGAATTTCGATGAGACGCTCGCCATGCGCGGCGTTGATATCTGGACCCCGCTTTCGCTCGACAACGCCGCTACTGTCCGCTCCAACAATATGGCCGTGTTCGGCGTTCTCAAGCCCGGCGTAGGCATCGCCGCGGCCGATCGCGAAATGCGCGCAATTGCCGCTCAATTGGCCGTTGAATATCCCGATTTGGATCGCGGCTGGTCCGCCGGCGTTTCGCGTCTCGAGGATTACGGAACCGGTAAGCTGCGGCCCACCGTCGCCGCCTTGCTCATCGGCGTGGGAATGGTGCTCCTGATCGCCTGCGTCAACGTCGCGAACTTGTTGCTGGCGCGTTCCGAAGTGCGGCGCAAGGAATCGGCTATTCGCGCCGCTCTGGGCGCCGGTCCCCGCCGCCTGCTCGGCCAGTTGCTCACCGAAACCACTCTGCTCGCCGTGGCCGGAAGCCTGGTGGGAATGGCGCTGGCCTATTCCGGGTTGCGCCTCATCGTCGCGCTCAACGCCGTGAATCTTCCGGGCCTCGAGAGCGCTGGATTGAACGGCCGCGTTCTGGCCTTCACGATTGCGGTCACTTTCGTCACTGGCCTCCTGTTCGGCTTACTCCCCTCGCGCCAGCTCTTGGGCGGTGACCTCAACCCGTCCCTCCGGGAATCCGGCCGTGGCGTCATCGACTCCCGTTTTGGCCGCGGCTCGCGCAACCTGCTTGTGATTTCCGAAATCGCTCTTTCCTTGGTCCTGCTGGCCGGCGCCGCCATGATGGCGCGCAGCCTGCTCTGGCTCCAGAACGAAAATCGCGGATTTGTTGCCGATCATTTGCTCAGTTTCCGGATTTCGGTGTTGCGCGCCGATTTTCCGAGCGCGACTTCCATGAGCCTGTATCTCGGCTCCGTGCTCGATCGCATCGCCGCGCTCCCCGGCGTCCGTGCGGTAGGGACCAACACGAACCTGCCCATCGACGGGTTCATTCTGGTGGGTCAATTCTTCCGTCTTCCTGGTCCACCGCCTCCGCCCTCCGAACGCCCGGTAGCGGCCTGCAACCTCGTCAATCCTGGTTTCTTGCGAACCCTCGGCATCCCGCTGCTGGAGGGCAGGGAATTCGATAGCCGCGACCGTCTGGATAGTCCCCCGGTCGCCGTCATCAGCAGTTCGCTCGCGCGCCGCTTTTTCCCCGGCCAAAATCCCCTCGGCCGCAAGATCATCATTGCCACACCCGGAAAATCCGCCATCGAGGTCGAGCGCCAAATCGTCGGTGTCTCTGGCGACGTCCATTACCTCACACGTCCCGCGATCGATTCGCTCGAGGTCTACCTTCCCTACGTCCAGACCACTTGGCCCAACATGTATGTCTTCGTCCGCACCGCCGTGGATCCGGCGAATTTTGCGCCGCAATTGCGCGCAGCTCTGCGTTCTCCCGGCTTCAATCGCCAATCCACGGCCGATCTCATGACCATGCAGGACCGCATCTCCACGTTGAACGATAAGCCCCGCCTCAATTCGCTGCTCGCCGCGCTGTTTGCGGCCATTGCGTTATTATTGGCCGGCGTCGGCGTTTACGGCGTGATCTCCTATTCGAGCGTCCAACGCGCCCGCGAAATTGGCGTCCGCATCGCGCTCGGCGCGACGCCCCGCGATATCGTTCGCTCCATTCTGGGCCGCGCGCTGATCCTCGCCGCCACCGGTTTGGCCATTGGCTTGTTAGGCGTTCTCGCGCTCTCGCGCGGTTTAGCCAGCCTGGCCTATGGCTCTGGCGTTGGCGGCTGGCCTCTATTGTTCGCTGTTCTGGTGTTGGGATCCGCCGCGTTACTCGCCAGCTACATCCCCGCTCGCCGCGCCGTGCGCCGCGATCCCGTCGCCGCTCTCAGAGCGGAATAACCCGCGAGCGTAATAAATGGAACCGCGCTAAGGCTGATCGCGTAGACTCACTCAAGGAGTACTGCGCAATGGCATTCGCGTCTTCGAATCCCGCCCCTTCGAGCGACCTCGTCGGCGTCAGCCGTCCCATGGTCCAGGCGCTCTTCGTGGCGAGCTGCTTGCTCTCCGTCGTTTCCTGGTACACCACATTCGAGGGCATGCGCTTGTATCTCTCGGTCTGGTTCTCCGTGCTCGCCTCCATCGGATTGCAGACCGCTCTCGTCCTCGTCGCCTGGCTCGTTGGCTTCAGCTCCATGGCCGCGCGCCACGCGAGCCGCCGCGCTCTCCTCATCGCCGTCTACATCGTGACCGCCATCGTCTCCATCGCCTTCTCTTATACCAGCCTGTATACCTGGTTCAGCGCGCGCGAGCGCCCCGCCGCCATCGAGCGCCGCCTCTACGACGCCCTGAACGATTCCGCCGGCCAAACCGCCAAGCTCCTCACCTCCGCCATCGACGAACAGCAGAAACACGTGCTCGCGCTGGAAGAAATGACCGAGGCCGAGAAAACGCACGGGCTCATTTCCCGCGCCCAGGATGCCGACCCGTACCTCGCCAGCATCCGCGCCGCCGTCGCGCGCGAAGCCCAAACCTACGCGGCCGATTACAAGGAAGGCGCGGGTGCCGGCGTCCGCTATTCGGCCTTCGATCGCTACACCAAGCTCGCTGAGCAATCCCTCCAACAGATGCAGCGCTCCAAGACAGATCTCGCCGCTTTTGTTGCGAACAGCAAACCGCTCGATTCCACCGAAAAACAGCTCACCGCCTATCGCCAGGTCTACGACAGCGTTCCTTGGAGCGACATCGAACAGACTCTGCACTCGGGCCAGATTGCCAAGCCGCCCCTGCCCGCCTACAGCGACTTCATCGACCGCACGGTCTCGGGCCAAGAAGATCTGCTCGTTGCGTTCGAGGAGCTTTTCACCGCTCCCACGCCCCGCCACGTCTTCGCTCTCCTGCTCGCGGCCTTCATCGATATCGTGGTTTTTCTGCTCGCCTTCGCTACCGGCCCCTATTTCTTCGGCTCGCTCGAACACCGCTGGATCTCCGCCGGCGCCGCACTCGAAGGCCTGGACCACCAGATTTTCACCCGCGATTTTTTGCGCAAGCTCGCCCCCGGCCCGCGCGGCATGGCGCGCGTCGAAGCATCCGCCTTAACTCCCGGCGAGCAGCAACTCTGCCTCCTCTGGGCCGCGAAGAAGCTCGCAGTCGTCGTGGAAGAAGACGGCCGGCTGTACTACATGCTGGAGCAGGGAATTCACGAACGCCTCCTCGAATCGCTCTCCGCGCAGCAATTCCCGTTGCGCGCTTCCGCCGCCGCCTCGCGCTAGTGCTTTTTCTTCTTCCTGCTTCTTTCCTGCTCCACCAGTGAAAACTGCAGCTTATGCTCCACCGGATCCACGCGATCTAGCATCACCTTCACCGTATCCCCGATGCAGAACTCCCGCCGCGTCCTTTGTCCCACAATCTTCCGCGTGTTCTCCTGATACGTAAACCGGTCGCCCTGCAAAGTATCGATCGGTACCAGCCCCTCCACGAACAAACTCTCCAGTTCCACGAAAAACCCGAACCGCGTCGTGCTCGTGATCAGCGCGCCAAACTCGTCGCCGACCTTATCTTCCATGAACCGCGCCTTCTTCCACTCCACCAGCTCCCGCTCGGCATCTGCCGCGCGCCGCTCGGTCTCAGAACAATCGTGCGCGATCAGCTCCAGCCGCTCCGGCGCGATCAAGTCCTTCTTTCCGTGAAACGACGCGTCCAGCAGCCGATGCACGATCAGATCCGGATACCGCCGGATCGGCGACGTAAAATGCGTGTAGCTCGTCGCCGCCAGCGCGAAGTGGCCGTGATTCTGCGCGCTGTATCGCGCCTGCTTCAGCGATCGCAGCATCAGGTAACTCAGAATCCGCTCCTCCGGCTTGCCCTCGATCTGCGCGATCAGCTTCTGATAATTGCGCGGCGAAATCGAAACGCTCGCGTCAGCGATTACGATCTCCTTCCGCACCATCTTCCCGTCGCGCCGCCGCATCGGCTGCGTCCGGAATCGCTTCACCGGCAGCGCGCCGATCCCTAGCGAATAGCCGAAATGCGTCGCGATCTCCTCGAACTCCAGCACGCGCTTCGGATCCGGCTTTTCATGGATCCGAAAAATCGAAGCAATCCCCGCGGTCTCCAAATGCGACGCCACCGCCTCATTCGCCGCCAGCATAAACTCCTCGATCAGCCGATGCGCGATGTTGCGCGGGCTTCTCGTCACGCCCGCCATCTCGCCGAACTCGTCGAATTCGATTAGCGGCTCCGGCATGTCGAAATCGATCGCGCCCCGCCGGATGCGCTTCTGGTTCAGGATCAGCGCCAACTCCCGCATCAATTCGAACCGCTCGGTCAACCGCGCGTAGCGTTGCCGCAAATCCGGATCGCCTTCAAGCAGCGCGTGCACGTCGGTGTACGTCATTCGCTCCACGCTGCGAATCACGCCCCGCCCGAACCGCTGCGCCAGGATGTCCCCGCGCCGGTCGATCTCCAGTTCCACCGAAAGCACCAGCCGGTCCACATTCGGCTTCAGCGAACAAATCTCGGTTGAAAGCTCCAGCGGCAGCATCGGCACCGCGCGATCCGGAAAATAAACGCTGGTGCCGCGCAAAAACGCTTCCTCGTCGATCGGCGTGCCCGGCCGCACGTAATGGCTCACATCGGCGATATGCACGTGCAGCGCAAAATGCCCGTTCGCGAGGCGCTCCACCCACACCGCATCATCGAAGTCGCGCGCCGTCTCGCCGTCGATCGTCACCACGTCCAGCGCCCGGTAATCCTTGCGCCCGGCGAGCTCATCCTCGCGAATGATATTGGAGAAGTTCTGCGCCTGATCCAAAACCTCCGGCGGAAATCGATGCGGGATGTGATGCTTCCGGATCATGATCTCCACGTCCACGCCGAAATCGTCCGGCCGCCCCAGAATCTCGATCACGCGCCCTACGGCTTCCTCGCCCGCGTCGGGAAATTCGAGAATCTCCACGTTGACGATCATGCCATCCAGGTCTGCGGCCGACCGCACGTCCGCCGGCGCCACGCCCACGCGGTCCCGGTTTTGCTCCCGCCGCGGCAGCTCCATGCCTTCCGGAATCAAAATCCACTGCCGGATGCGTTCGTCGTGTGGCGCGACGTAGTTCCCCCGCCGGCGAATGCGAAATTCGCCCACCACAGTCTGGTGCGCCCGCCGCAGCACCTTCACGATTTCTCCGTCCGCCCGCCCGTCGCGCTCGATGCGCGCAATCCGCACCACCACGCGATCCCCGTGCATCGCCGCCTGCGCCGATTCGCGCGGAATGTAGATATCGCCGCGCAATCCTTCGATCGGATGATCGGGAATCAAGAACCCGTACCCGTCGCGATGCATGTTCAGCCGCCCGGCCGCATATTCGCGGCTAAAGCGCGTCACCACGAAATGCCCGGAGCGCACTTCCACAAGCTGCCCGCGCCCGGTCAGCCGGTCCAGCGCATGTTCCAGCTCCTCGCGCGACGCGATCTTCGCGCCCAGCTCGCGCACCAGTTGTTTGAACGTCGCCCGCGCGTGCGGGAGCTCGCCGATATGTTCCAGGATTTGCGCGTCCGTCACGCGGGCTTGATAAATCCGCGGGGCGTCATCGGCAGCGACCGAATCCGCACGCCCGTCGCGCGGAAAATCGCGTTCCCCACCGCCGGCGCAAGGCCGACGATCGGCGTTTCCCCCGCCCCCGCCGACGGCAAATCCTTGCGATCCACCAGCACCGTCTCGATCACCGGCATGTCGCTGAAGCGCGGCACGCGATATTGCGCCAAGTGTGGATTCAAAATGCGGCCCTCGGCAAATTCCACCGCTTCGAACAGCGCCCCGCCGATCGCCATCATTACCGATCCTTCGATCTGGTTCTTCAGGTGCTCCGGATTCACCACCGCGCCGCATTCGAACGCCGTCACCACGCGATCGATGCGCACTTTCGGCGCCGCCAGCGGCACCTCCGGTCCCACAAATTCGCTCGGTACGATCGTGATCTCCGCGCAGGTCGCCACGTATCCGCCTTTTTCCACACCGCACGCCAGACCCGACGCGTGATTCTCATCGCTCTTGCTTTTCCCCCACCCGAATTTCTCCGCCGCAGCCTGCAACACCGCCCGCAGCCGCTCGTTCTTGAGATTCTTCATCCGGAATTCCAGCGGATCCATCGCCATCATCGCTGCCAGATCGTCCATGTGCGATTCGCGCGCGAAATGATTCGCGGTCGCGGCCAACCCGCGATAGGAACCCTGCCGCAGCGGCGCATCCACGGGATGAAACTGCGTCGCATGCTTGGCAATCGCGTACGGCGTCTCGATCGCCGAAGGTCCCGAGTTGTAGTTATCGAATTGCCACGCCGTGATCGTGCCGTCCTGCATCACGCCGCTGCGGATGTCGATCACGCCCGCCGGCCGGAAGTACGCCCAGGTGAACTCCTCTTCGCGCGACCAGATCAGCTTCACCGGCCGGCTCGCCGCTTTCGCCAGCCGCGCCGCCTCCACCGCCGCTTCGCCCGTGTGCTTGCCGCCATAGGCCGAGCCGGTATCCGGCACAATCACGTGCACGCGATCCTCGGTGAGCTGGAACGCCTCCATCAGATCGGACTTCACGCCCCACGGCCGCTGCGTCCCGGTCCACACCGTGAGCTTGTCGCCGCTCCATTCGGCCACCGCCGCCCGCGGCTCCAGCGGAACGTGCGCGATGTATGCCACCGTGTAGCTCGCCTCCAGCTTGTGATCGGCCGCTTCCAGCGCTTGTTCAATTTCAGGATGGCTTTCGGGCGCCGCGTTCTTTTTCAAAAGCGCGAACAACTCTTTGCTGGACGCTTGCGGCCCCATACTCCATTCGGCCTTGATCGCGTCCATCGCTTTTCTGAGCGTCATCTCATCCAGCGCCGCCGCCCCCGCAAAATCGCCGTCGTGAACCACCAACAGGTCTGGAATATCTTTCGTCCCCTTCGCATCGAACGACATTAGCTTCGCGCCGAAAGCAGGCGGCCGCAACACGCGCCCATACAGCATGTTCGTTCGCACGATATCGGACGTGTAGCGATGCGCGCCGGTCACCATCGCGCGTGCATGCACTTTCGCCGCCGATGTGCCCTCCAGCTTCCATTCGTCCGGCGGAGTCACCGTTGCGCCGTCCACCATCCGCGTCAACTTCTGTCCGCGCGTCAACTCCCCGAAGCTGGCCTCCTCACCGCTGGCCCCGCTCTTCACCTTTCCGCCCGCGATGCTGATCGCGCCTCGCTCCGCCTTCCACTTCTCCACTGCCAGATCGATCAGCGCTTCGCGCGCCGCCGCGCCCACTTTCTTCATTTGCGGCGCCATCAGCGGTGTAGTCCGGCTGCCGAACGTCCCCATGTCGTACGGCGTCAATTCCGTGTCCGCCATCACCAGCCGCACCATGCCGATGGGTGAGCGCAACTCCTCCGCCACCGCCTGCGCCAGCGACGTTCGAATATTTTGCCCGACCTCCACCTTTCCCGTGTAGACCGTCACCGCGCCATCTTCATCGATGTGCAGCCACGCCGCCAGTTCCGGCGGCCGCGCGTCCGGACGAAACGCTGACCCACGTTGTCCCGATTCTTGCGCGCTCGCCTTCCCGTCCACGACCAACAGCAGGACCAGCCCGCCGCCCAGCAGCTTGAAGAAATCGCGCCGCTGAAGCCCCGATTCGCTCTGCTCCGGCTCGAACCGGTACGCTGGCGCTTCAAACAATTCGTACCGTTCCTGTTCGATTTCAGGCATGCGCCGCTCCTGCCGCCATCCGCACCGCCGCCAAAATCCGCGGATACGTTCCGCACCGGCAAATATGCCCTTCGAGCGCGCGCCGGATCTCGGCGTCTTCGGGCTTCGGCTTTTTACCGAGCAGCGCCACGCTCGCCAGGATCATTCCGGGCGTGCAATACCCGCATTGCATCGCATCGGCTTCGATGAAGGCTTCCTGCACCGGATGCAGCTTCGCCTCCTGCTCCAGCCCTTCGATGGTGGTGATCTCTTTGCCCGCTACCGCGCCCACGCGTGCGATGCAGGACCGCACCGGCGCGCCGTCAATCAGAACCGTGCACGCCCCGCATTGCCCTTCGCCGCAGCCGTATTTGCTTCCCGTCAGGTCCAGCTCATCGCGCAGCACCCATAGCAGCCTGCGCTCCGGATCCACCAGCAACCGGTAATGCGTCCCGTTAACGACCAGTTCCATGCTCCGATTCTACGCCTTTGCATCGAATGCCTGGACCGCACCTGGTCCCCGATCCCGGCCCGCAGCCGGCCCGATCCTATCTCCCCTTCTTCCGCCCCAATCCCAACCGGCTCATCCAACCCGATTCCGCCGCCGCGCGCACCAGCTCGCCGTCGCGCTTCATGATGTGCTGCAGCAGAATGCCCGCGCGAAAAGCCCCCGGCCCGATCTCGCGGCAGTGCCGTACATGGCCCAGCGCGACCGCGTCCTCGCTTTGCACCGCGACATTGGTCTGCGCGGGCACCGCACGCCCGATCTCCAAGCCCAATCCTTCGCCCGAGATATCCAGGATCGTCGCTTCTATGGGACCGCCGCACCCGCTCGCAAACAAGCGCGCCGGAATGCGGACGGGAAACCGCGGGCTCCGCCGCAACCCGCTCGCATCCACGTCGTCGAATGAAACGTGCGCTTCCCAGCGGCTGCCGCTCGGCTTGCAATACAGGATCTCGCCGTGGAACGAGCAGGTATTCACTTCCACCGCCACGTGTGTCTGTGCTGTGATCGGATCGTCCAGCAGCAGGATTACCTCGCCCGGCGTGAAGTCCTGCAGCACCGCCCCCACGCCCACTTCCCAGGTCGGCGACTTCACCCGCACTTCCAGGCCCACGCCAGGCTCGTCACCAGTGGGGCGGGGACGGAGTTCGGCGTTCTCGGGTGACGGAGGCATAAATTCCCTTGCCTCCAAGCTAACATCTTTCGGGAATTTGTTCGACGAGCCCGCCGGGCCGGTAGTGTCCTAACTTGGATTCTGGTATTGTGCCTGCTGCCGGTCAGCGCTCTAATCTACAAGCGTTCTGTACTCAATCCAGCCTCCTATGGGGACGGTGGTTCCCGGAGCGGAATTCACGTTAACTCCCCTGGGAATCTCTCCAGGGACTTGATAGCCATACGAAAAACACGTGCGGTGAGGATGACCGATAGGGTCTGTGTAGATGATAGATCCGACCAAGAACGCTCCAAGATATGGATTGTTCGGGTCACGCCTAATCATTTCCGAAGTGACAAAAGTAGTGTTTACAAACCTTCCAGTTCCGCCAGGAAAGAGAGTATAGGATGGACCTTTCCCATGCGGCAGTGGGCTGCTCATGCACTGATCCAATCGGTCGGCGACGATGCTGTTTCCATGGGTCACGTCAGCCACAACGAGGCTGGCAAACACGGGCCCCGGTATGGAACCTGGTACATTTCCGAAGTTTCTAATTGCCGTCCTAACGATGGTGGATATCCAGCCTCTGTTATCGACCACGAGGGGATCGCTTTGAACTCCATTCGGTTCAAACCCGATCCAGGGGCGGTTCTGAATAACAGCAACCTCGGCCATCTTGCGAGTGTCGATTCCTCCAATAATCGCTACGGCAACGGTGCCTATGCCGACTATGCCAAGGATGACCGTAAAAACGGCAATCCAAACCGTCGCTTTTGTGGTTACTCTAGCTGCTCTGTCCGAGAGTGGCTCGCTTTTATACTTGGCCTTGCGTTCTTCACGC
>JASHQT010000088.1 GCA_030039005.1 Bryobacteraceae bacterium | reverse complement strand
TTGCGCATTCTACGAGCAGACAGCGCGCCGGCTGCGTTCCTATCTGAGGTCCGCTTTGAGGGATGATGTGACCTTGGCGGACGACCTTCTGCAGGAGAGTTACTTTCGGCTATTCAAAGCCGACCTCCCGGCGGGCATGGACTTCGCATGGCGCAGGAACTACCTTTACCGCATCGCGACCAACCTGATCCAGGACCATCGCAGGTCTCATCGCATGGAACCGCTGCCGGACGACCGGCGGTTCGCGGCCGACGTCCATTCGTTGGATGAAGCCCGCGACGTCAGGCAGATATTCGGCTGCCTCAAGCCCAAGGAGCGCGAGTTGTTGTGGCTGGCCTATGTCGAGCGTTTCAGCCACAGCGAGATCGCGGGGCTTCTACAGGCGCGCACGGCAAGCATTCGGCCCATGCTGGCACGGGCGCGGGCAAATTTTGCAGGTATGCTGAAGAAGCGTGGTTATGGCGCATAAACCAGGCGAACAACACGAAGCACCGCGCTGCGAAAGAGAGCCGGAAGTAGTGCAGGCGCTCGCTCAAGGCGGACTGCCGCCCGAGCTTCTGCAACACGCCCGGGCGTGCGCCGTTTGCAGTGAGGTTTGCTCGGTCAGCCGGCAACTTGAGTCTCTGCTGGAGGGTTCCCTGGAAGAGCCGCTGGAGCCGGCTGCGTCGATGTGGTGGAGGCTGAATCTGAGGCTGCGCCGGCAACGCATGAATCGAGCTCAGCTTCCGCTCATCTGGATGGAACGGACCTGCGCGGCTATTCTCCTACTGACTGCGCTGTTCGCGTTGTGGCAGATCTCTGCGCGTAGCAGCGTCTCCAATATCCTGACGGTTGGGCTTTGGGCCCTTGCCGCCGTGGCACTACCGGCGACGATTGTATTGTGGCGCTGGTCCCGATCCTGACGGCATCCGCAAATCGCCCGGTGCTTCTCATCGCGCCGTTTGGCAGTCCGGCCGGAAGCCGGGGGGATCGGTTGCGCCGCGCGGTTATGGCATTATGGTGATTTCTCCGCGCCCTTCTGTTCGAATCCCTGAGGATTGGTATGCATTTTGTTGCAAAGCCGGCCGGAATCCCCGTGCGACCGGCCAGGACGCACGCCGGTGGTTGTTCTGGAGCGTTCTTTTGCTTGGCCTGTCGCCGGCGAACCGCGCGCTAGGCCAAACCTCTCAAGCGATCGTCGTCGATGGAAGCGGACCCTGGCAGGACGATCGCTGGATGTTCACGGTCGCGCAGTTCGACTCGATTCTGAGCGACGCGGGATACACGGTCACCACCGTTACGCCCGCGGATCTTCCGCCGGCGATCCAACCAGGCTCCATAGCGACCAATGTCCTGCTGGCAGTGCCGTCGCTCCAAAGTCTTCCCTTCGACACCTTGACGGCGATCTCCCAGTTCGTGAGCTCGGGAGGAAGCTTCCTGGGGAGCGGAGGCGAGCCCTTCCAAGACCCGCTCTACCTCGCGCCTAACGGCAGCTACCTGGATGCCACCGCCTACCAGGCTGCCGTGGGATCTCCACCGCCGCAGGGTCCGTTTAGGGTTCCGTACATTCCGACGCTGTCGCCCTGGTATATGCAATACACTACCAGTTCGGGAACGCGAGTTCCCATCGTCAACGGCCGCGGCATCACCTCCCCCTGCGGCGCGCGCACACGCGTCATCGGCGACGTCTTGGCGCCGGCCGCAACCATTTATTCGTTTCTCCAGGCTCCGCCACCGAGCCTTCCCAATGGCCCTCCCATTACCATTCCCGTGATGGAGAATTTCATCGTCTGGCTGCCGTGGCCCGAACTCTCGGCTGCCGATCGAGCCCAACTGGTTGCCGCGCTCCATGCCGCTCTCACGGGCGTTCACTTACAGTGCGCAGGTCCCACGCAGATTGCCTGGCTACCGGGCGAAACGATTGCCGGCCAAGCGAGCACGATCAATATGTCGAGCGCCGCGGCGCAAGCCACATTGCAATGGTCCATTTCAGGCGGCTCGGGCGCGCTGCCGCAGCCTTCCATCCCCATAGCCCTCTCAGCCACCGGAGTGAACACGGTCACGCTCAACTTTCCCGCGCTGCCCAACGGCGACTACACGCTCAATTTCCAACTCATGGTTAACGGCCAGGAAGTGGATACCATCACAAGCCCGGTGCGCGTTTTCGATCCGACGCTGGCGCGGGAGCCGGCCCAAAAGATCCAGGCGATGAACGGCGCCTTCTACGTGAATGGCCAGCGTGTGTTTCTGCATGGAGTGAACTATTGGCCGCGCTACGGTGCTCAACTCAGCGGCAACGCTGACTGGCTGGAACCGCAGAACTACGATCCCGTTCCCATCGAGGCCGACCTGTCGCTCCTTGCCTCCCTTAACTTCAACCTGGTGAACATCCAGTATTCGCTTCCGTATCCGAACTCGTTCTGGCAGCAAGATGCCAGCTCGCTGATCGATTTCCTCGATCGTTGCCGCAATCATGGGATCTGGGCGCGCATTGCCATGCCCGCCACGCTCGGCGACAACGCATTCAACCAGACGCTGAATCCGCTGGTGGGATCGTATCTGGACGCCGCCTTTCTTCCGGGTAACGACCGCGTGTTCGCTTACGAGCTGCTGTGGGAACCGTACATCGGTTTTCAAAACCAAGGCGGCTACGACGGTTATGTGGACGGAATGCCGTACGTGGAGGGCCTGGGGCGTGCCGTCCTCGATCCCGATTGGCGCACCTGGGTCAACGATCAATACGGGTCGCTCGCCAACGCCCAGCAGATTTGGGGCATCGCGCCGCCACTCAATTCCAGCGGCCAGCTCACCAATCCCACCGACGATCAGATCGCCAATGACGGATCGTGGCGCGTCATGGTGGGCGCCTATCGCCGCTTTTTGGACGATTACCTGGGCCGGAACCTCGGCGTCGTGGCGCGAGAGATCCATCGCACGGATGCGAATACGCTGTTGAGCTATCGCAACTGGGCGACGATGACGGTCACCGGCAATTCCTATACGGGTTACGATCTCGGGACCGCGGCCGCGCACCTGGATTTTCTTTCGCCCGAAAGCTACGATACGTCGCCCTGGCCGGCCCATCGCGAATGGGGCTTCGCGGTCGCCTACAGCCGCTACCGCACCGGGGGCAAACCGGTGCAATGGGTCGAGTTCGGCTACAACATCGGCCTCGATTACGGCAATGCCAGTTCTCTCGGTGCGCAAGCATCGCTGTGCGACACGTTCATGCTGCAGATCGCCGACGATGGATCGGACGCCGACTCAGTGTGGTGGTGGCCGGGCGGATATTCGCCGCAGAGCAATGCCGATTTCGGCATCATCAATCCGGACGGCACTGTGCGCGGCTGCGCGCTGACTTTGGCGCAGTATGGCGCGACCTTCGAGAAGACACCGCCCCAGATGGGCTCCGGTTCGCCTACTACGCTGACCATCGACCGCGACGCCGACGCTCGCGGTCAATACGGGCTGTTTCTAAACTGGGCGGAACAATACGCGGAGGCGCGCGCGGCCGGCCAGCCGGTGGTGTTGGCCGACGAAGGCACGGGCACCGACACATCTACGATGCCGCTGGTCCAGGTGGGCGATGTGCCTTATAGCGGTACAGGGCCCTTGAAGTTCGCCAACGCGGAGTTTGCCGGGCTGCGCGTGGTTTGTCCGAACCTGGATGTGACGGTCGAAAACAATTCCCAGGTGTCCGTTCCCGCGGGCGCGGCATGCCAGATCACCGCGACCATGGTGAATACCGGCGAGGCACAATGGCTTCCGGCATCGGCGGCGAAAGGCGGTGTGCTTCTCAACACCACGCTCGGCGATGTCCCTCTCAACTCCGCGCTGCCACCGCTCCAACAGGTGACACTTGCGCCGCTGGCCGTCACGATGGGACAGAGCGCGATCCGTCTCACCGGCCGCATGAGAGTGGGAGCGGGCGAGAACTTCGGCGAGGTGCTGCGTCTCACGCTGGCCGTCGATTCGAGTGTGACGGGATCTTGCGCGATCTCTCTCGACCCGGAGACCGACATCCGTGTTCCGGCCTCGGGCGCGAGCGCGAACGTTGGGATCACGACCGCGCCGGGTTGCACGTGGAACGCTTCGACGCCGCAGCCGTGGATCACGCTTGCTCCGGCGTCGGGAACGGGCACGGGCCAGGTTACTTACACGATCCCCGCGAACACGGGCCCCACGCGTCAGACTACGATCACGATTGCCGGACATCCATTCACGGTGGCGCAGGCTGCCGGGAATCCATCCTATGTTTCGCCACCCGTGGCATCCGCAGCCAGTCTCAATTTCGGTTCGCAGGCTCTGGACACCGCGAGCGCGGCGCAAACCCTGATGCTGACCAACACGGCGTCATCCACGTTGAACGTGGCGCTGATCAGCATCGGCGGGGCGAACGCCGGGGATTTCGCGCAATCAAATACGTGCGGGGCGTCCGTTGCGGCGGGCGCGAGTTGCAGCATAACGGTCACGTTCACGCCCACGCAAGTGGGAGCACGGCTGGCGTCCCTTTACGCCAGCGGCAACACCGGCAGCGGACCCCTCGCGGTTCCGCTTTCCGGCTTCGGCCTGGGAACGGGTGCGGCGCCCGCCACGCAAGCCGTGGTAGACGCCTGGAATTATACGCCGGGAGCCGCTCCGGGGCTCTGGGTAACCATTGGCGGGACGAGTTTCGCGCCGTTCGCGCAAACCGCGAATTTCGGCGCGAGCGAACTGTTACCCACGAACCTCGGCGGCGTTTCGGTGACGTTCAATGGCGTTCCGGCGGCCCTATCTTACGTGGGTCCGTCGCAGGTGGATGCCTTGGCGCCGGCCTCAATACAACCTGGTCCGGTGCAGGTTGTGGTGGAAGCCAACGGAGTGACTGGCAATTCATTTCCATTGACCGCGAAAGCAACACAGCCCGCCATCTACGCTCTACCGAACTCGGCCGGGACCACATACTTCGTCACGGCCGCTCTCGAAGGGACCGGATTTCTGGTTGGCAATAGCGCGATCGATTCCAGGGTGACGCGCGCAGTCTTTCCCGGCGACGTCATCGACCTCTACATGATCGGGGTGGGCGCCACGGCCGAGGCTTCCGCATTCGTCACGAACCTGGAATTTTCCGGCGCCTTTCCGGTGAGCGCGCCAGTGACCGCGGCCGTGGGCGGTGAACCGGCTCCGGTGATTTTCGCCGGACTGACGTCGCCCGGCCTATACCTTGTCCGCGTCGCGATACCGGCGGACTTGAAGTCGGGCGATCAGCCGATTCAGGTGTCAACGGGAAATCCGGCGGCGGGCGGCGCGCAAACATCGGCGCTGCTCGCACTCACGATTGGCACGCCGGGCGCAAATCTGATTCAAAACGGGCAATTCGAATCGGCGCTCGCCGGAACGTGGGATTTCAGCGTGAACACGAGTGAAAGCGCTGCTGCAAGCATTCAAACCGTAGCCGCGACGAGTCCGGCAGGCAGTTCGGCGGCGCAAATCAGCGTGACCTCCGCGGCGTCGAACCCGGCCAATGTCGCGGCGGTGCAGCTTTCGCAGACCGGGCTTTCGCTGGGGCAAGGCCAAGTGTACCGGCTGATGTTCTGGGCCAAAGCCGATGCGGCGCGCACCTTGCAACTGGATGTTGAGGACAGTAACTCAGGCAGCGCTTTGACGAACGCCGCCGTCTCCGTCTCGACAGCCTGGCAGCAGTACGTCATCTATTTTCAGGCCACGGACGCGGTTGCCGCGGCGCAACTCGATTACGACTTCGGAGATCAGACCGGCAACATCTGGCTGGATGGCGTGAGTCTGGAAGGCCCCGTGCCCTAATCCCTGGCTGCTTAGGCACGCGACGCCGGGCACCGTCATTGAGGATTACAAACGCCTGATGCGGTCACGAAGGGCTCTTTCGCTGAAGTGTAGCTTCGATCGCAGCCTCCGCCTGCAAATTTTGAAGGTCCCGCCCCACGGTTGCGACCGCGAGAGTACGTCCACGCAACTTATACGTGACGGCGCAACTCTGGGCTTCCAAGCTTCCATCGATCTCGACGGCGTCCCACTCTTCCGCGTGGCCGGTATATCTGATCGAGATGCCGTACTGGCTAGTCCAGAAGAACGGCACGGCCGCAAAACGTTCTCTATATCCCAGGATGTTTCGTGCCGCGGCTTGTCCCTGGCGCTCGGCGACGACCCAATGTTCGATGCGAACCGCCTGGCCCGAATACGGGTCCGGCCAACGAGCAATATCCCCCGCGGCAAAGATTCCCGGCACACTGGATTCGAGGTATTCGTTCACCAGAACCCCTCGGTCGAGTTTCAAACCCGCCTGCTCAGCCAACAAAGCCGACGGGCGCACTCCCGCTCCCACGACAAGAAAATCCGCTTCCAGCTCGGAACCACCGCTGAGTGTTGCTTGCCTTCGGTCGAAGCGAACGACGGTCTCGCCCAGGTGGAACACCACGCCGTGAGATTCGTGAAGGCCTTGGACAAAATGACCGATCCTACGGCCAAATACCCGACCGAGCGGCACCTGTTCAGGCGCGACAATGTGGACCGACACGCCGCGTTCACGCAATGAGGCGGCGACTTCGAGAGCAATAAAGCTTGCTCCAATCATCACGACTTGTTTTGCGGTCTCGGCCTTCTTCACGAGTGCGCGGCCGTCGGCGAAGGTGCGAAGGTACTGAAGCTCGGAGGCAGCGGCGCCGGCCACAGGCAGCTGGATTGGGTCCGCACCGGTCGCGAGCAAGAGTGCACCGAACCCATAGCTCGCGCCATTTTCGAGTTGGACTCGCTTTTGGGGAACGTCGATGGAGGAGACCCGTGAATTGAGGACCAGATCGATGCCCTTGCTTTTGTAGAAATCAGGTGTTCTCAGTGGCATCCATTCTTCAGGCGCCGTCCCAGCCAGGAACTCCTTCGAAAGATTCGGGCGGTCATACGGAGCCGAATCGTCGGCGCTGAGGATTGTCACGGTACCGTCATAACCTTCGCGCCGCAGCATCTCGGCGGCGGCCAGGCCGGATGCTCCTCCCCCAACAATCACGACTGAGGCAGGATGCTTTGGCCGAGTCGCGGAAGCCGCTACTTGCGTTTGAGCGTGGGCAGGTAATTTCTCGCGCACCAAGACCGTATCACCGATGCGTTCGACGCGCCAACACGGGATTGGATCGAACGCTGGAGCACGCAAAGCTTCGCCGGTCCTGAGATTGAAACAAGCGTGATGCAGAGGGCATCGCAGCTCATCGCCAACGATAAGCCCCTGGACGAGCGGACCGCCGTAGTGGGAACAACTTGCACCGACGGCGAAAAAGTCATCGCCTTGGCGTGTAAGGACCACATCTTCGGTATCGACTCGGCCTTGAATCATTCCTCCATCTGGAACTTGACTGGCCGAAATTCCCTTCGCGAGATCTAGCTGGTCCGGATTTTCCATTCGAGGCCGCCCCTCGCTCCGTATTATCGCGTTAAGCGTGAGGCGTGGTCACAGCGGCGGACCGATTGGACCGGAGAGAAGGGAGCGGGAGGGGCGACATTAAACGTGTTGTTGCGATTTTGCGAAAGTTCTGTCAATTCGCTCCGCAACGGCACCGCAAAAGATACCTCCTGAGTGAGCAGCACGTCATAACCTCACGACCCGTCGCTGACTTTGGCCAGCGCAAAACCTACAATCTTTCTCCCTTGGAGGACCCGTTACGGAATGAGGATGAGATCCAACAGTGCGTCTGGTATTTATCGAGCGATATCCTTCGCTTTGCTCATTTGGCTCCACAACCCGTCACCTCTGGCAGCCCAACTCGCCTCGATCGTGGGAGTGGTTTCCGATCCCACGGGCGCGGCCGTTGTGGGCGCCACGGTTCACGCGAAGAATTCGAGCACCGGGTTGGAATGGCAGGTCAAGACACGCAGCCAAGGCGATTATTCATTCGAATTGCTCCCGCCGGGCGCTTACGTCATCGGAGCCTCGGCGGCCGGGTTCGCGCTCTCCCATGCAGCCAACATCCAGTTAACGGTCAACGCCACATCGCGAGTGGATCTCCGGCTGGTTCTTGAATCCGTAAAGGAAAACGTGCAGGTGGCCGCGCAGGCGCCGCTGGTGGAAACCGAAACATCCGAGGAAGGGTTAGTAGTCAGCGAGGCGATGGTGGGTGACCTGCCGCTCAACGGACGTGATTTCCTTCAACTGGCGAAGCTGGCGCCCGGAGTTACCACCGCGACCGATAACGTCGCCTCCTCGGCGGGCCCCGTCAATGTCGACGGCCAGCGTGACCTGTCCAATAACATCATGATCGACGGGATCAACGCGAATGCGGGCGGCAGCGCCAATGGACGCATCAGCCTGGCGCCCGGTAACGACCCGGCGGTCGGCCAGTCGGGAAGCAGCATGGGGCTGGTATCGGTCGACGATGTCGCTGAGTTCAAGGTTCAGACGCAAACGCAGACCGCGGAATTCGGCAGCTTTTCCGGCGCCGTGATCAACGTCACCACCAAGAGCGGCAGCAACGAATTCCACGGAAGCGCCTACGAGTATCTGCGGAACAGCGACCTGGACGCTAACAACTTCTTTAACAATGCCAATGGAGTTCCCAACCCTCCTGCTCGCAACAATTTCTTCGGCGGCACGTTCGGCGGACCCTTCCAGAAAGACCGCACGTTTTTCTTCGTATCGTTCGAAGGATTGCGGCAGGCCGTGGGCGTGAGCGTCGACGCGCGGGTTCCCTCGCTTCAGGCGCGCCAGGATGCGGTCAATCTGCAATTGCAGCAACTGCTCAACGAATTCCCGCTACCGAACGGACCGGCTAACGGGGATGACACCGCTGGCTTTTTCGCCACGGCCACGAATCCGGTGAATGAAACGGATTTCAGCGCGCGGTTGGATCACCGTTTCACCGACAGCGACGATTTCTTCGCTCGCTACTCGTACAGCGATTCGAGCGGCCAGCTACGGAGCTTCTACTTGAACACGCTTTCCAATAACCACACGCGGCTCGAGAGCGCGAGCCTCTCGGAAGTGCATCGCTTCACGCCGGTGTTGTTCAATGAGGCCCGGTTTGGATTCGTGCGCAGCGCCAACGGCACCATTGGGGCCGCGGACGGGTTCGGCGGCGCCTTACCGATTCCGTTGAACGCCTCGGGCGACGCTATCCTGCCCGGCATCGACGTCTTCAGCCTGCCATACGCGGAGTCACCCAATCCGCCCGAATTCCAGAACAACAATCTGTTCAGCTTCAACGACGACATGACGTATATTCACGGGCGACACACCTTTAAATCCGGATTTTGGGTGCGGCGGCTCCAAGATAATCCCAACTTGCAACCGCTTGCGAGCGGCGTGTATTTTTTCAACACCGTTGCGGACGTGATCGACAACAATCCGGCGTCGTTCTTCAACCAGGCGGCCGAGACCGACTTCGGAATCCGATTCACCAACTACGCCGCGTATTTTCAGGACGACATCGCCGCGACCCCGCGGCTGAAGCTGAATCTCGGCGTGCGATACGAGCTCGATACCGTGCCGACAGAAGCGCACGGCCGCTTCGCCCCCATTGCTGGCCTGGGCGACATCGCGACCGCGACACTGGGGACGCCGGGTACGCCCGTGCACAACGGCGATCATGACAATTTCGCTCCACGCATCGGGTTCGCCTATCAGCTCACCAAAGACGCGAAGACGGTGCTACGCGGCGGAACCGGCATATTTTACGACATCCCCACCGTCAACGCCACGCAATTGGCGTTCGGACCGCCATTCAAGATTACGAATTTCCTGCTTGGCAGCGCATCGGGCGGCCCGGTCACCGTGCCCATCGACCCGTCGCTGCTGGTGACCACCATCACCGGCTTGCCGCCGTTCGGCAGCGCGATCGTCTACAACCCCACCCACTTTCGAACGCCGTTCGCTTACGAATACAATTTGAACCTGCAGCGCCAGGTGACCAAGGACTTGATTGTGCAGGCCAGCTACGTCGGGTCGCTAGGACGGAATCTGATTCGCATGCAGCCCTTGAACCTCATTAATCCCGCGACCGGCATGGCGCCGAATCCCAACTTCGCGACTGGCGCGCTCGATTTAATCGATACGGACGCCGTCTCCAACTACAATGCCTTGCAGGCGAACGCCACGCAACGGCTGGCTCATGGATTGGAACTGACAGTCTCCTACGCCTGGGCACATTCGCTCGATGATGCTTCCAACCCCACCGGAACGTCGGTGAATTCTTCCTTCACGGGATCGAATCCGTACGATTTCCACGCCGAGTATGCTTCGAGCGATTTCGACATCCGGCATAACGTGATCGTCGCGTTCACGTACCAATTGCCGGGCGGAGCGCACTACCGCAAACTGACCAATGGTTGGTCCCTGCAAGGCCTGTTCACGGCCCACACCGGTACCCCGTACACTCCGCTGCTCGGCGAAGATATCGCGGGCGACGGCGATCAGTATGCCGCCAACGACCAGCGCCCGAACATCGTGCAGGGCGTGCCGCTTTACATATCGTCCTCGGCGCCTCCGTACCAGGTGGCGAACCCCGCGGCCTTCTCGATTCCCGCCGCCGGCGCCTTCGGCGATGCCGGGCGCAATATCCTGCGCAACCCTGGTCTGGAGCAATTCGACCTGAGCGTTCTCAAGAACACCAGGATCACGGAGCGAATCACCGCGCAGTTCCGCGCCGAATTCTTCAACGTGCTGAATCATGCCAACTTCGCCTCGCCCGCGGCGAGCGGCAACAACTTGCTGACGGCGGGAAGTTCGTTCGGCCTCGCGCAGGAGAGCGCGAACATGTCGGCTGGGGGATTGCTCTCACCCTTGTTTAATAGCGGCGGGCCGCGCAGTCTTCAGTTTGCTCTGAAGCTGATGTTCTGACTGCACTCGATGCGTGAACACCGCCATTGTTTCTGGTTTGTACCTTTGTTGTAAAATCTGGGATTTTCGCGGTTTATACTCTTGGATTCACTTCATTCCTCGCGTAAGCTGGCAACGAAGCTACCGATATGCGCAAGCTTTCCTACGCTGAACAATGTTCTCCTGATCCCGTGCTTTCGTCGTTTGAATTCGAACTGCGGCGGACGCTGTACCCGTTTGGGTGTCCGCTGCAGCTTGAATCTAATTCGATGGATGTGATCGACGCTGCAGTGGAAGGGTGGGGTGCATTCGAGCAAACGTTCGATGCGCAGCCGGTTCGTTTGTGCTTGGGAGTTCGGGGACGATCGAACGGTCCGCTCCCGCTGGAATCGATCATCCGCTCGCGAGAAAACTTGATGTCCGTAATCGCGGATGCCGATAACTTCCTCCTCTGCGATTTCAACGCGGGCTTTGCATTCGGTTGGGTGACCGAAGACACCGCCGCGGATCATCCACTGTTGCGGTACCGATTCCTGGATGGCGGCGGAGCAACCTTGGTGGAGCAAAAAATGTTCACGCCGCTGCATGGCGCCCTGGTTTCGCGCAACGGCAAGGGCGTGATGCTCGCCGGGGATTCGTTCGCCGGGAAAAGCACGCTCGCCTACGCTTGTGCCCGTACGGGCTGGACCTATGTAAGCGATGATGCGGCCTTTGTTGTGTGCGAGCGTTCCGATTGTTACGCGGTCGGCGATCCCCACCGGATTCGATTTCGTCCCGACGCGCCCAGCCTGTTCCCTGAACTTGCGAACCACCTTTCGAGCGTCCGGCCGAACGGAAAAATTGCGATCGAAGTTCGTACTTCCGATCTGCGTCTGAACACGGCTGCCGGTTGCGATGTCGATCACTTTGTCTATCTGAATCGGGAAGGGGGGGCCCGCACGGCGAGCCTACACCGGATTTCCGCAGAGCGAGCCTTGAAGGACTGGTCGAAGTACAACGTCCTTGGAACGGCGGAAACGCTGGAAGCGCGAAGGCGCTGTCATGCGCGCCTGCTCAGGGCGCAGCTTTGGGAACTGCGTTACGCCAATCTCGACGATGCCGTGGCGCGGCTGGGTCGCTTGGTGGATTGCGGAGACTGACAACGAATGAAGCGCGCATTACTCGCATTTTGTTTCCCCAGCTATTGTATTGACGACTTTCTTCCCGGGGTTCACACGGTTACGGCCCGCCGCGAGGGATTCCAGGCTGTGACCGTGTGCCCTATTTGTGAGTTCGCACCCAGGCTGGACATCTGATGATTTCGACTCTCAGCGCCGCCAAGACGACATGCATTTGGGAATCGAGCCGCTCGCGAGCAGTTCCTGGGGCTGCCCGCGTTGTCTACGCCCTGGAACCGGCAGTTGCCGCCTTATGCTTGATCGTTCTCGCCCCTTTTCTTGCCGCCTTGGCCGCCATGATTTACGCTCTGTCGGGAGCATCACCGTTGATTGCGCACCGCCGCGTTGGCCGGAATGGCAGAACACTATGGGTTTATAAGTTTCGCACAATGTGGCCGGACCAAATGCGCGGCCGGGGATCCCGCTTCGTCGAGCGCATTGTGGAAGAGCAACCCAAACTGAAAGCGGGTTCGGACCCGAGAGTCACAACCGGTTTCGCATCGTTCTGCCGGCGGCATTCCATCGACGAACTTCCGCAATTAGCGTTGGTCGCCGCGGGGCAGATGTCGATTGTCGGACCGCGGCCAATCACGCGATTTGAGCTGCGCGAATATTACGGCGCGGACGCCGCCGAAATATTGTCTGTGAAGCCGGGGCTTACCGGCCTATGGCAAGTTCGCGGGCGGAGCCGCCTGACGTACCGGCAGCGCAAGCGCTTCGATCGGTTTTTGGCCCGGCGCTATTCGCTAGGCCTTTATTTTCGGATCGTACTGCTGACGATCCCCGATCTGGTATTAGCAAGGAACGCGTGGTGAACAAACACTATCGAATTTTCTGTATCGCAAACCTGATCGCCCTCACGCTCGGCGCCGCCGGATTGCTGGCCGACGATTCTTCCGATCTTCTAAAATCTCTCGGCATCTCATTTTCCGGCTCGGCCGGCTCGACATTCATTCTCGACAAAGACGGGAAGCGTTATCAGGTCGACGTGGCGACGAGGACCGTACAAGAGCTCGCCGCGGAACCTGCCGCGAAAGTGCCGGCTGCGGTCTTGTTTCAACAAAACTGCGCCGTCTGCCACGGGGCGAACGGAAAAGGGGACGCAACGGTGCACACACCGGACTTTACGAGTGCAGCGCTGCAACGCAGTCTGAGCGATCAGGAAATTACGAATACGATTCGCAATGGAAAGGCCGGCGGCCGGATGCCGGCCTGGTCCGGCAAATTGAGCGAGGCCGAAATCGACAGCCTTTCGACATATATTCGGTCCTTCTCGAACGCCGCCAATGAAAGGGGCATCTATATCCCCGCCGACGATTTGCTGTTCAGCTTGCCAACCGGGCGCGAGATCGATGAGCACGGAGTCTATTTCAACTTCACGCACCGTTTCCCTTACGACCCGGCATTTTCAGGCCCCGGCCGCGGCGGCGAGTTGTTTGGCCTGGACAACTTCGCGCTCGCTTCGCTCGGCGTGCGCTATGGCGTAACGGACAAGTTGTCCGTCAGCGCGTTTCGTTCGCCCAGCATCATCGACCGGCCGATCCAGCTCATGGTCGCTTACAATCTGCTCGACGAAAATCACGAGGACCCGCTCAATCTGGCCGTGCGCGTGTCCATCGAAGGACAAAATAATTTTCGCAAGAATTATACCCAAAACATAGAAGGCATCTTTTCGCGCAGCATCACGTCACACGGGCAATTCTACGTTGTTCCAACGATGTCGTTCGATGCGCGGCCCGTCGTGCAGGCCAGCGGCTTTCTTTCCTCCGATATTCCCGATCTTCCCGGCGTGAACACCTTCTCCATCGGGATCGGCGCCGCCTACGACATCCGGCCTACGATAGCGCTGATTGCCGAGGTGATTCCCACGCTGCTGAACGCTGGTGAGCTGGGCATCCATCGGCCCGCCTATTCGTTCGGGGTTCAAAAGAGAATCTTCCGGCACGCGTTCACTCTGGGGCTCACAACCAGCCCCGGAGTGACCGTCTCCCAGCGCGCCGCGACGCGCGCGGAATTTCTAGGTGAGCCATCCGGGGACACACCGGCCGGAATGTTTTTCGGCTTCGATCTGATGCGCCAGATCCGCTAGGTTGACGCGGCGCTGGCCTTCGCGGCAACACGCTCCTCGCGCCTAGGGAGCAGCAGCCGGACCACAAGTCCGGCGATGGCGCACAGTAATGCTGCCATCAGCAACACCGGCGGATAACCCAAGCGCCGCAAAAGCACGCCGGACACGACGGCCGCGGCCGCCTGTACGCTCGATGCCACGAGGAAATTGAGAGCCGAGACACTGCTGCGTTCTCTTTCCGGCACTGCGTCCATCAAGTACTGCAACATGCCGGGCTCGCTCATGTTTTGGAGCACCATGTAAGCGCCGTACGCCAGCGCCGCTGTTGCAGGCCCTCCCGCAGCCGCGATCGAAGCCAGCGCCACTGCCGAGAACAGTTGCATTCCCGAGATGCCGCGGATCAACCCGGTAACGCGGAAGACCAGCGGCGCCGCAAGAATGGCGAGGGCCTGGCCAAGCTGCGACAACGAGAACACGAGTCCGATCCGTTCCACGGGCATTTGCAAATGCGCAAAGAAGGCCGTAAAGAACGGATTGAACATGCCGGTGCCTAAATTCCACACAGCGACGGCGGCGAGGAAGCAGGCCACGTCCGATGTTGGCCGATAGAGTCGCTGGTTCTCTCGGATCTCCGGCAATCGCGCACGCACTTTCAGCTTGAAACAAAACACGACTCCGAGCATTACGATCGCGCAGCCAGTCCATAACGCGGCGCGATATTGCACAATCACTGAACTGCTGGGCGCGAGGCGCGCGAACCATCCCGGCAGCCGGCCGCCAATGGCGCCACCGAGAATTCCGATCGCGATTCCAGACGAGCAAATGATGCCAAATCCCGTTGTGCGATTGCGAGCGTTGGTCAGCGCTGCCGTCGCCGGCGACAACAACACCGCCCACAAGACCGAAACGATGCCGTAGAGGAAAGCGCACGCGAGCAGAATCGGCGCGGGCAATCCCGCGACCAGAATCGCAGCCACGCCTGGGATGATCGAAAGGCAGGCGATCATGGAGCCGCGCAATCCCAGACGCGAGATCGCGAACCCGGCCGGCACCGCTCCCGCGACGCTGCCCGCCATCATACAACCGTTCACCAGGCCCAGGAACGATTCATTGAAGCCCAGCTTCAGCAGGTAAAGATTGAAAAGCAGAAAGAAGATGAAAAGCCCGAAATCGTAGAACGCCGACGCAGCAAAGTAAGCCCAAAACTCGCCATCGAACCCTGACCGTGACCATGCCCAGCGCGTGCCGCCGAGCAGAGTGGGAACAAGCGCTCGCGCGTGACGCGCGATCCGAGACAGCAGATACAGGACGTAACGCAAAAACCCGCGGACACGAACCCGCCAGTCGAGCGCCTCGGCAGGCAGATGCGCCGTTTCTGCGTGCTCGGGAAGTTGCAAAGGAACTAGCCTGCGGCGGAGAATCGCCAAGCGCGAGTGGCCGGGATCGAGCAAACTCAGATGAAGCCACAACTCGTTCTTGGCTGGATGGAAGAGAGGTTCTGGGGTTTGCGCAAACATCGCGAGCCAGGATCGGACTGCCTCCGGCAATCGCTCCACGTCCTCTTCAGCGATCTCATGAGCGTGACAGCCGAACCACTGACGGGCGAGCCCGAAACAGATGGCTTCCACGCGGCGCAGAGGCTGATCGTGTGCATCGCGCCAAGCGCGCCAGAACTCCGAACTACGATTGCGTTCCAGGAAGCAGCCGATCTCGTAAATGTGCCACGGCCGCAAATCCCCGCGCAGGAAGTGGCGTAACGCGTGCGCGCAAGCGTAACCCGGCAAATCGATCGCCCCCAGTGAGGTGAACTCGGCGTCTTCTATGGTGCGCCGCTCGCGCCGCCGCCAAAAATCTTCGACACACGGAAGCGCGAATCCTTCCGTGGCCGCATCCCACAACCGAAAATGCAACTCGAGCGACACGGGCATTTCCGGATCGAAGTAATCGCCACGCCATTCCCAGGCCGTTTTGCGGACCATCGTAGGCAGATGATCGACGGGGCGGTCGCCTCCGCCGATCGGCTCGTACCCGAGTCCGAGCGCGATATCGAATGCACCTTGCACTTGTCCCGGCGAGAACAACAAATCCAGATCGCATTGTGCTCGCAGACAAGGAGACGGTATGAAAGCAGGCGCGTGTGTGAAACCCTTGAGAACAGCACATTCGACCCCCGCCGTTTCCAGCGCCTCGCGAATACGCCCATACTCGGCCTTCATCCTGCGCCAACGTTCCGCGTTATCCCGCAGATTCTCGTAAAAGCGCTGTGACAGCCAATCCGGGACAACGCCGCGAGAGCGAAGCGCGAAGGGAATGCTTAAGCCGGAGCGGGCGCAGAAGCGCTCCAGGCGGCGCCACTCCGCATCCGACAGTTTGCTTAGCGCCTCATAGCGCGGTTCCGCAAAATGGAGCGCGGCGAAAACAGCCCTGGCGTGAGCTGGAATGAGTCTTGTTGTCAAACCGCCGCGCCCATGTGCAGGGATTGAAACGTCTCGCGCCTCGCCTGAGCGGGAAACAGGATGCCATTCATGTCTGCATCGAACCTGGATGGCGAAAATCTGGCGGCCGCGCGCTGAAGGTGGCTGGGCACGAAGGCGCCTTCGATGGCCTCGAACCGTTCGATGGCCTGGCCGAGCGCGGTTTCGGACGTGTCCTCATAGAAGACACCGCCCTCCGGCGGAACGCTTTCCAGCGCGCCCCCTCGTCCGAGCGCCACCACCGGCTTTCCGCTTGCCAACGCCTCCACAGCGGTAATTCCGAAATCCTCTTCCCCCGGCACGATCAGCGCGCGGCAACGGGACAGAATTTCGCGCAATTCTTCATCCGGAATGCGGCCGCAAAACGTTACCGAACCCCCTCCGATGCTACGCAACTTGCGATATTCGGGGCCATCACCGATCACGAGCAAATGCCGGCCCGTTTGCGTGAACCATCGCACGGCGTAATCGAGCTGTTTATAGCGAACGAGCTCGGAAAGGATCAGATAATACTCCTCGGAAGGATTGCAATAAAACGATTCCACGTCCACGGGAGGATAAATCACACACGCTTCGCGGCGGTAGGTTTTGAAGATTCGCCGCTGGACATTCGCGCTGTTGGCGACGAACTCGTCGACGCGAGCCGCGGAAGCAAAGTCCCACATCCGCAGATAATGCGCCAGCGGCGCCATCACCGCGCGTGTCAACCCTGACCGTGTCCAGTCATGCAGATAAGCCGGATAAAGGTCCCACAAATAGCGCATCGGCGTGTGGCAGTAACAGATGTGGCGCGTGGCGGCGGAGGTCAACACGCCCTTGGCCGGCCCGGATTCGCTGCTGATCACGAGGTCATAGCCCCGCAAATCAAAATGCTCGAGGGCAAGTGGCGCCAGCGGCAGCAGCGCGCGATAGTGACGCCGTAGCGGATTGAGGAACGATGCCTGAATGCGCCTCGAACGGAGGAAAGGCGAAACCCGCTCAGGATCGTAGTACAGAGTGAAGATCTCGGCGTCCGGAAGCAAACGGCAGAGCGCCTCCAGCACCTTTTCGCCGCCGCGCATGTTTACCAGCCAGTAATGGACAATTGCGGCGCGCATGGCAAGCCAACATCCGCAGTATGCCACGTGAATTCGCCGCTGTCGCCATTTGTTTGTTTGCGGTTTGTACCTTTCTTGTAAATTCTTGGAATTTCCCCCTGATTAAGCTTGGCAACGGTCCGCGCATCCCTTACGCTGCAAACACGGCCCAACGCGCCGGAGTATGCATGACTCGTTCGACGTTTTCGAATACTGCGACTTTTTGCGCGCGCGGTGGAGATTCGTGGCCTTCGCTTGCGCGTTCGCCGTGGTTTGCGCGGTCGCAGCCAGCCTCTTGCTTCCCAAACGTTATACATCCACGGCGACCATCTTGATCGACCCTCCCGCGGACGGCGACCCGCGCATGGCCACCGCCGTCAGCACGGTGTATCTGGAGTCGTTGAAGACGTATGAGCTTCTGGCGACCAATGACCAGCTCTTCGCCCGCGCGATTGACAGATTCCACCTGCGCGATCGCGACAACTCGCCTGTCGAGAGCCTGAAGCGGCGCGTGCTCAAGGTAGACAAACTTCGCGATACGCGTGCGCTTCAGATCAGCGTTACGCTTCCCGATCCTGGAACGGCCCAGGCGATGGTGCAGTTCATTGCCAATGGCACCGTGGAACTGAATCGCTCCGGAAGCCGGGAGGCGGTGGATGCAATGATTCAGGATGCCGCCAAAGCCGCCAGCCAGGCGAAGGTCCGTCTGGACTCAGCAGAGGAGGCATGGGAAAAAGCGGCTGGCGCATCTTCGGAGGAAGCGTTGCGGTCAGAAATATTCTCGAGCAGCGATTTGAAATCGCGTGTCCAGGAACAGCTTCTGGACGAGCAGACCGATCCCGGCGCAGCGCCCGCCCACATGAAACTCCTGGAGCAACAGATGGCCGGCCTGACCACAGCGATCGAGCGAGAGAGCGCGGAGCTAGCCCGGCAAATCGCGCTGGACGCTAGCCTCGAGGAGGCTTTAAAGGCAGCTCGCACTTCGTATGAGACCTCTGCGCAACGTCTGGCGGATTTGCCGGTCAGCCTGAATTCCCGGTCTGAGTGGCTGCGAGTGATGGATCCGGGCATTGTCCCGCAACGGCCCAGTTCGCCGAAAGTCCCATTGATCTTAATCGGATCGGTCTCGCTCGCACTCTTCGGATCGTTGCTGTACCTCACGGTGGCGTTCGGTCTGGCGCGGAAACAATGGACGCACCACGCGCGATTTCAGATGGCGAGCCATGGCGACGATTGACGCCGGCGCGCGCCAACTGCCTCAGAATTACTGGATTGCGGGATTGCTGGGCGCCTACGCGGTCGCGATGGCCGCCATGCCAAATCCCGCGATGGCGCTGGCGTGGAGTGCACCGGCTCTGGCGATCCCGGCGGCGTTCTGGATTCTGCGTGGCGCCGATCGCTGGCTGTGGTGCTTCTTTTTCACGGCGCTGGTCGCGCCGCCGCTTCCTTTTGCTCTGGGCAATTCCGGACCTCATGTGGCATTGATCTTCGCCGCATTCGGTCTGATGGCCGGCGCGCTCGGCATCCGGACGTGGCTCCTGCCGCGCGATCTCCTTACGTTCGCAATGTCCGTCTTTAGTCTGGTACTGTTATCGAGCTCGGCGCTCGCGATGTTCTACTCCGGAGTGGCGATCGCCGCGGGAAGCCTGGCGCGCGTTTTATTATTCGGGATCTCGGTCTACGTGTTTCTGTATTGCGCGCACGGACCCGGCGCGACTGCACCCGAGAGCAGCATGAGCGGCGCGCGCCGGCTGTATTGGTGCGGTGTTTTGTCGGCGGTATTCGCTTGTGTCGATTTCTATTATCAGTTCCCAGCGCCGGCCGGCTATGGGCCGCAGTTCATCTGGTTGAAGTCAGGCGTTTATCGCCGTGCCCAGGGCGTCTTTTACGAAGCCAGTACGCTGGGGAATGTCTGCGCATTTTTCCTGGTAATGGTCGCGGTCGCCCTGCTGCGCCGGAAGCGCGAGCGTCCGTTGTCTGCCGCGGCCCTAGTCCTCGGAGCGCCGGTATTCTTCGCGGCCCTGATCTTTTCCTACTCGCGCGCGTCACTGTTGAACCTGTGCGCTGCCTTCGTTGCGCTGCTCTGGCTCGAGCGCAAGCGATTGAGAATTGGCAAAATTCTCGCCGTCGCGATATGTTGCATCGCCGCGGGCATGCTGGCCGCGTTCGCACTCTTCCCCGAAGTCACGTGGAGCTATGTGCTGCGCGTCGCTTACTCCCATGCATTCTTTTCGCAACCCGAGAGTGTGCTTTCCGGGCGCGTCGCGAACTGGAGGACGATTACGGCGTTTTTGGCGGACCATCCGTGGCACGCGATCCTCGGCATCGGTTACAAGACCCTGCCTTATTCTGACTTCGTCGGCCGCATTGTGATCGCCGATAACATGTATCTCAGTTTGCTGGCCGAGACGGGCATCGCCGGTCTGGCCGCGTTTTGCCTGCTGAATTTCGCTATTTTGCGGTCGGCTTGGCGAGCGGCGCACCGCGAGAATTTCCGACGTTCGTTTTTTGGCGCCTGGATCTTTTGCTTCTGGATCGGACAGCTTTTCCAAATGCTTTCCGGCGATCTGTTCACGTACTGGCGCGTGCTTCCGTTGTACTTCTGGGCGTTGGCGATGGCGGTGCGATGAACGGCCACGTGCTGGTGCTCGATCAATACGCTCAACTCGGGGGCGCCCAACGCTGCCTGCTGAGCCTTCTGCCGGCCTTCATCGAGGCCGGGTTGACCACGCACCTGGCGATCCCCGGCGACGGTCCTTTCGCCGCGGGCGCTCGCCTGCATGGCGCTACGGTGCACGCGATTCCCTGTGGACCGTACAGCTCGCTTCAGAAAAACTGGACGGACGCGGCGCGATTTGCCTGCGACCTTCCGCGCCAGGCCTTGGAGATTCAAGCGCTGGTGCGACGGCACGGCGTCGGCCTGATCTACGTGAATGGTCCGCGGCTGCTGCCCGCGGCCGCGCTGGCCGCATTCGGACGTCCCGTGATCTTTCATGCGCACAGTATCGTCGAACAGGTTTCGGCTGCACGCCTGGTGCGACGGGCCTTGCGCAGCGCCAACGCTCATGTGATCGCGGCGTGCCGGTTTGTACTCGATCGGCTGGCGCCGCATCACGGCGCTCATACGCGGGTGATCTACAACGGCATCGCGCCGCAGACATGCACGCGGCACAAACGCGGACACGGCGATCCGTGGCGCATCGGCGTGATCGGGCGAATCGCTCCGGAAA
>JASHQT010000636.1 GCA_030039005.1 Bryobacteraceae bacterium | reverse complement strand
CAGATCAGGCGATGGCCGCCCGGCGAAATGGTTGCTGTGCGCGTCCTGATCCTCGGCCAGCACGCTGATCCCGAAGCGCCGCACCGTGGGCAGGATGCGGTGCATGTTGGAGCGGTTATCGAGCGAAACCAGGACCAGCGGCGGATCGAGCGACACCGAAATGAACGCATTGGCGGTCATCCCGTGCATCTTGCTCTCGGCCTCCGCCGTGAGAACCGTGACGCCCGAGGCAAAGCGCCCTAGTGCGTTGCGAAACTGTCGCGTATCGATCTGAGCGGCCACGAAAGCCGGCGGCAATTATTTGCGGCCGTTCTTCATTACAACACTAATGTCGTCCGGATTGATCAGGTCCGGCACGGTCCAACCGTCCAGGTCGTACTCGGCCATGCACTGCTCGGCGAAGCCTTTGTACTTCGCGGCCTGCCCCAGATGCTCAGCCACCATCAGCGTCTCAAAGCGGATGCTTTCGTGATTCCCGAAATAATTGCGCTCGTACAGCTCGTGCCGGCCGCCGAACTCGGTGCCCATGGCGTCCCACATCAGCTTCATCAGCTTCACGCGATCGAGCGCCGAGTAGCCGTTGGAACCGCGCACGAACGTCTCCAGATAGTTGCGGATCTCCGCCACCTTGAAATCGTTGGCGTGCGACGGCAGATAGATAAGGGCGCTGGCGAGCACGTTCTCGATGATTTCCTTGAGCCGTGGATAAATCAAGTTGGAAGCCACGCGATACGCGAGGCCGTAATCCAGATTGGGCAGCACGTAACCGGGAGTCCACGGCGTTGTCGTGCGCGCCATCGCGTCCGTCAGGCCCCAAAACAGATTGCGCCACGCGAGCACTTCGCCCACTTGCGCCTGCACACCGCGGAAATCCTTCGATCCGGTGGCTTCCACACCCTTGAGCAGCAGCCCCGCGATGAAGTCCATCTTCACGGCCAGCCGCACGCAGCCGTGGAACATGAAGCGCGGCAGAAAACCGGAGCGCGGGAAGAAATTGTTGACCTTATCGATATCGCCGTACGCGAAGACGTTCTCCCACGGCACCAGAACCTTGTCGAAAACAATGATCGAATCGTTTTCATCCAGGCGGCTGGAGAGCGGATAATCGAACGGGCTGCCCATAGCCGTCGCGGTCATTTCATAGGACGGCCGGCAGAACAGCTTCACGCCCGGGGAATCGGTGGCGACGATGCAGACGAACGCAAAATCCTTGGTCTTGATGGGCAGCGCGCCGTTGTTGGCGATGAAATTGTAGTGCGTGAGCGTGGAAGTGGTGGCCACCACCTTCGCGCCGCTGACTACCAGGCCCGCGTCCGTCTCCTTCTCGACGTGCATGTAGACGTCGCGCACTTCGGACAGTTCCTTGTTACGGTCCACCGGCGGATTCACGATCGCGTGATTGACGAACGTCACTTCCTCCTGCACCTTCTTGTACCAGCGGCGCGCGTTCTCATCGAATGGCGTATAGAAATCTGAGTTCGCGCCCAAGGTCGCAAGAAACGCGGCCTTGTAATCCGGGCTGCGGCCCATCCAGCCATACGTCACGCGCGCCCATTCGGCGATGGCGTCGCGCGAACCGACCATTTCGTCCACATTGCGCGGGGCTTTGAAGAACTTATGCGTGTAGCCGCCGTTGCCGGTGTCGGTCTCGGTGCACAGGATCTCCTTGCGATGGTCGTGCAGCGCGTCATACAAACGCGCCAGCATCCGCGTCGTGTTGCGGAACGCCGGATGCTTCGTGACGTCCTTCACGCGCTCGCCGTAGATCCAGATTTCGCGGCCGTCGCGAATGCTTTCCAGGAACTCTTGCGAAGTATATGGCTTGGTGCGCGCCGTGCCTGTTTGAGCGGGCTGCGGTTGTGCTTCAGTAGACATGCTTTCTCCCGTTACGGGCTTCATCTTAAACAAACTTTGTTGCCCAATCGCGTTCGAATCGGAAAACTTCCTTGGCCGGCGGCAGCGGCGCTTGCGTCTCGATCCAGCGCACCGGCTCCGAGCCCTGGTTGATAAAAGTGTGGATGCAGCCGACGCCGGTCCAGATCACGTCGCCCGGGCCGAGGTCGTAACTCTTTCCGTCGGCGATCGCGAACACGCGCCCGCCCAGGATGAAGTACGACTCCTCAAACGTGTGATCGTGCGGGTCGATCTTCGCGCCCGGCGCATATTGGATCAGGAACAGCGATTGGTGCGTCGCGCCGGACGAACGATCGACGAACATCTTGATCGCCACGCCGGTGGTTGGATTGAAGCCTTCCATTTGCGAAGGCGCGCCGGGGCGCGGAAGCTGGCTCTCATCGAAATGCCCGATGGGCGGTATGGCATCCGCGGGCGCCCCATCGCTCGTGAAAAACGTGTCCCTGCCGCCGTACTCCGCAGGTCTCGGCTGCGGCGCCTGCATTTCGAGCCATCGCGCCATGCCCGCGCCTGCGTTCTTCCAGGAATGCGCCACGCCGGTGGGGATCAGGCCGAAGTTTCCGGGGCCGAGCGTGTGCGTTTGGCTGCCGATGTGGACCGTGGGGCTGCCTTCAAGAACGTAGAAGCTCTCTTCGAAGGAATGCAGGTGCGGGCGAATTTCGCCGCCCGGATCGAGAAAGCAAATTCCGGTGCCCATGTGCACCGATCCCATGGCGCGATCGACGTAGGTGGCGCACCGGAATCCGGT
>JASHQT010000635.1 GCA_030039005.1 Bryobacteraceae bacterium | reverse complement strand
AAAATGGCACGTCGTCATCCGAGATGCCCTGGTCGAAGTCAATTGGCTCTTGGGCAGCTGGTTTGCTCGATAGTCGTAGCTCCAGTTCGCCTTGATTCTCAAGCAGCCAATCCTCGCCCGCCAAAGTGAGCCGATAAGACGCGAGGATTTCGCCGTTGTAGTCTCGGTCCTCAAGGTTCTACTAGTTCGAGGCGACGTAGACGAATCAGGCCAAGTTGGGTGGCGGTTCGCGTATATCCCGCCTTTTCCATATCGGACTTAATCACATAACCCGAAACACCAGCCCCCGCCCCCTCGGCGTTCGCCAAAACAAATGCTAGGGCTGCGATCTCATTTGGTTGAAGGCCCCGCGTGCTTTTGATAGGAGAGGCGGATGCAATTTCCTGGGTTGTAATCTGCTTCTTTAGAAGTGCGTCGATTCGTCTGATGATATCGTTCTTCAGTTTTTCGAAATCGCTGGCTGAATCCGAGGAGTACTGGATGATGCTGCGGTGTTGGATGTCGAAAGGAAAACGCTCGGATTTTTGCGTTGAGCATATCAGCACGACATCTTTGCCACTTGCGATGGCATAGCCCAGTTCATACATCACGTTCGGATTCTGTGTGCTAATGTCGGCTAGGCAAATTGTCGCAGCCCTAATTTGTTCGTGAAGTGTATCCATGGGAATCAGGACGCCATCGTCGCGATCCACTCGGTACGACTCAAGCCCAGCCGCAAGGATCGCCGGCGCAATCGTATCGTCGTATCGCTTATCGAAGGGCCCCTTATCAAACGGCTGGAAGACGCAACATCGCCCATTGACAGCTAAGGCTCGGCGGATTGCCATAAGTTGAACGTGACCTCCGGGGCAACAACGACGTCAAGGATTGCCATTTTGTTTGGGCTTTTTCAATTAAGTCTAGCGCTTTGAAGTCCGGCTTGGTCGACGTTCGACGAGCAGAGGTTCCCGTCCGGGTTGATTCGCAGTAGGGGTGCGCGGGCGAGCGGTAATATGGGCCTAGCCCGCCGTGCCCGAACTCCCCGATATCGTCGTTTATATTGAGGCGCTCAAAAACCGCATTCTCGGGCAAACGCTGGAACACGTTCGCGTCGTGAGCCCGTTCCTGCTGCGAACAGTGGACCCGCCGCTGGCGAGCGCCGAGGGTAAACGCGTGGTTGCGCTGCGGCGCGTGGGCAAGCGCATCGCGATCGGCCTCGAAGACGACCTTTGGCTGGTGCTGCATCTGATGATCGCGGGGCGGCTGCATTGGCGCAAGCCCGGCGCCAAGGTAGCGCGGCCGCGCGGTCTGGCGGCGTTCGATTTTTCGAGCGGAACGCTGGTGTGGACGGAGGCGGGATCGAAAAAGCGTGCCTCGCTGCACGTGGTGCGGGGCGAAGCGGGACTGGCGGCGCTAGATCCTGGAGGCCTCGAAGTCCTGGAAGCGGATCTCGATGCGTTCGCCAGGGTCCTTACATCGTCCAATCACACGCTCAAGCGCGCGCTCACCGATCCGCGGCTATTCAGCGGCATCGGCAACGCGTATTCGGATGAGATTCTGTTCGAGGCGCGGCTCTCCCCGCTGGCGTTAACGCAGAAGCTCACCCCGGCGGACATCCGGAGTTTATATGACGCCACTCGCGCGACGCTCCTCGGCTGGGTAGAGGAACTGCGCGCGGAAGCGGGCGGCGAATTTCCCGAGAAAGTAACGGCCTTTCGCGAGAACATGGCAGTGCACGGCCGCTACAAGCAGCCCTGCATTCGCTGCGGAACTAATATCCAGCGCATCCGCTACGCCGACAACGAGACGAATTACTGCCCAAGCTGCCAGACGGGCGGCAAGCTGCTGGCCGACCGCGCGCTGTCGCGCCTGTTGCGTGAGGACTGGCCGCGGACGCTCGAAGAGCTGGAGCTGTTGACCGGCAAGGCCGGGCGCTGAGGTCGCTTGGACTTACCAACGCCCGAGCCGATGTTTCTCTGCTACGCCGAGACCGCGACGTACAACGTGTACCCTCCGAGGAGGAATTCCTCGATTCTCTCGGAGATACGAAGCACGTAAACCTGGCCGGGTTGAGCCTCGTAGGGGACCGTCGCGATGATCTCCACCGTTTGAACCTCTAGCGGGAGAAAGGTGAAGGAACGGCTCACTTGAGGCGGCCCCAGGCAGGAGAACGCATTGCCCCGACCAGGCAGGCGAAGAAGTTCCTCAATACGCTGCCACAAACGCGCCGCGCCTCCCGGGGGGTGGAACTTGCGGTCGGGCCCCTTGAAGAAGCTTAGCTCCACCGGAAGCGGGCCCGGCGGATCGAGAGCCGGGGTCCGCCAAAGGCCGCGTCCGGTGAACCGCTTTTCCAGATTGCGCGGGATAAGGCCAGGCCTTACCTCCACGGTCACCTCCGCTTCTCTGTCCAGTGGATTGTGGGCCTGAAGGGGAAAACGGATCATCCCGCCCGGCGGCGCGACGGTGAGCTGTTCGTTCCTTTGGCCGACATGGCGGTCGTACACCGGCTGCATGGGGTCCGTTACCGGGTCATACGGGAGATAGGCCTCCGCCAGCAGACACTCGTGTCCGCCGTTTTCCTCAATAGGAACCCAGTTGACCGGAGCTTGGACTAACGTCGCACCTCCCGACGGAACCGTGATGCCGGTTGCCACGTTGGCCCCGGGGGTTCCGCCGTCGATCGGGTTGGCGCTGGCTGCCGTAATAGCGATCGAGGGATTAGCCCACCAGAAGCTGACCGAAACGCCGATGCCAGCTTCGTTACCGACCCCGTCGGTGACCACGGCGAACACTTCGCTTGGTTCGCCGACGACGGGATTGTTGATGCTTCCGTCTGATACCTGCTTGGTATAGATGGAGGTTGTTTCCCAGAACTGGATTGCTGGAGGAAGTGGCCGAGCGCCCATATCCCCGAAGTAAGACGGGATTACGAGATAGGGCGTGTAGGGTTGGCCCTTGCCGTTGACATTTCCGTTGTTGTCGCGTCCGTTGCTCATGGTTTCGTCCTTCTTTCCTCGATTAAATGTCCAGCTCCGGTACGGCATCCACGTTGCCGCTGTTGGGGAAGGTCCCCTCTTTCGGATTCCAATTGATCCATCCGTAGCCCCGGTCGGCGTCCAGGTTGTAGTTAGGGAGATTGTCGGGTCCTTGCGCAATCAGTTGGTTTGCGTTTGAAACCGCATCGAAGAAATACGTGTTGGCACTGGGATTCGGATACGGTCCCGGTGTGAATATGCCCGGATTCGCCGCGGGAAGCGGCGTTTGTGGGGGCGAACCATCCAGCACCATGTCCACATACCCAAGCGGCTGCGGCAGGTTCATGGTTGCGGGAGTCTCTTCTACTATTGGCGGGAATTGGTTGAAATCCGCGTCCGCGCCGTTGGGGTTGCTGGCGTCCATCTGCAACGGATAGATCTTGAAGAGAGCGACTCTCGCGTTGTAGCTGGCGCCTGGGTTGGATTTGGTGAGCGGCGTGACATCGATGCTGAGAGTACCACCCTTGCTGGTGACGCCCAGGTTGTTGGCATTGGCGGGTATCCAGATCAGGCTGCCCGGCGTCGGACCGGGAACCGACCTTCCCAGCTGCGAGGGGATCGGATAACTGAGCCCTGCTAACGCGAGCGCCGCATCCAGATCGGTCTCCGCCGTCAGCAGCAACTGGCGCAGAGCCCACACATCGCTGGCGAGCTGTCCAAAATCGATGCCGCCGCCGGAGGCGAATTCCGCGATGGCGCCGGCCACCAAAGCGGCTCCCGCTCCGTATTGCTGGAAAGCCAATGCAATTGCGCCCAGGATGGCCAGGATCACGCCGCATACCGTGGCGCCGGTGGAGGGTCCCGACGACGTCGGCGGGGGAATCGAAACCGAACCACCGCTACTCACCGTGGTCACCCAGGATGGAGTGCCGCCGGGGGGTTGCGGCCCCAAGGTGAAGGGGGTCATGGGTCCGAAGCCCGACGTCATGAACCAGACCACGGCCAACAGTCCCACAACCGACTCCGTCGTTGCCTTGTCAATGCTCCCGGTAGCGAATGCCGCCGGACGGTGGAGCGGCCAGGTCTGCGTGATGGTTTGACTGAGCAGTTTGACGATATCGGGAGCCTTGGTTTCGACGGTTAAAGCATCTCCGCCCACCGAGCCTTTTCCGACATGGTCGATCACGGCCGGCAGGGTATTGGGGATAGCAGGGGTGCCCAGACCAGCCACGTCGAGGAGATTCCAGAGGTTCGACTGGCGAATATCGGGGAAGCTGGGATCGGAATAAGCCACGGAGGGAGCGTTGGTGGTGGGGTCCACCGAAACCCCGTTGTAGCGGCCATAGAGCCAGCCATCCACGAAATTGGCCACAAAACGGTTACGCCACCAATGCGTCCGGTAGGGTCCGCCGGCGATGTTGTTGATGAATGGCTCTCCGGTTACCGAAGATGCCACATGGCAGAGATAGCCGGTCACATAGTCGTTCTGATTCGCGGTGGAGGCATTCTTGACCAGATTCTGAGTGAACGTCCGGGTCTTGTGCCACCTCAGAAATTCGTACGGGCGATCCCCGGTGTCTACCCACGGTGTAGCCGGTGCACTGGTCTGAATAGGAGGGGGAACATTGACGAATTGTGGCGCGATCGCAAGATACGCCGCGCTGGCCTTGGCCAGTTTTTGCAGTTGGGTGGCGTCGTTGGTCATCACGGTTGCCAGATCCCCGCTAAAGGCGCTCAACAGAGCCGTAAGCCCGGAGCTGTCGCTGCTGGTGGCGATGGTTTGCAGTTTGTTCAACACGTCGGCCTCGCGCTGGAGCACGCCCCAGAACGGAACAACGAGCGCGCTGAACAGGAGCGAGTAAGCTGCCATCAACGGCTTGGCGGTGAGTTCGCTCGCGTCGGCTCCGGTTAACGGGAATTGGCTCGCCACCGACGCTCCGCCCTGCACGTTCGTAAATATGGTTTGCAGCGTGGCGCTCAGCCCGGCATTGATAGGAAAGTATTGGTAGAGATCTGGGCCAATAGCGCCCAGCCCCGCGAACGTGGAGAAACCCTGGAAAGGGGGTGCAGGCGGAGGATTCTTCACCTGCGAGAGAACTTCCAATTGAAACGCGACGTTTGGCATCAAAAGCTCCTTAATCCGACGGTCGGCGCCCGAAAAACACACGCCGGGACCGGTCTTTTGCGAGTCTCACCTAGCATAGCGTGGGCGGATTGAGAAGTCCGCCAGGAATCTTCCGCATTAAGCACCGCAGCCTTGCGCGGCTGCACAAACCGCGGACGCCTTCTGGCCCACGCGGTCCTGGTAGGGTACCGTAGTGGTAGAAGTGGCTTATTACGAAAAAGAACTGGCGCAGATTGTCGCCGAATTGAACCGCGCGGCCGCGCCGGTCCCGCGCGAGGGGAGCGAGCCTGTGCCCGCGGCTGCAGTCTCGGGAAACCTCGACTGGCTCGACCAGCTCTTGACGGATGCCGTCCGCCAAACCGCGTCCGATCTTTTGCTAATCGCGGGCGCGCCCGTCACGCTGCGCATCGGCGGGGAGCTTTCGAAACCCGCTGGGGCGCCGCTCGAAGCCGAGGATACCCGCAGCCTGCTGCTGCCGCTGCTCACGCCGGCACAGACCCAGGAACTGCAGCGCGCGCGATCGGTGGACCTGTGTTTCCATCGTGAGGGCATCGGGCGATTCCGCGCCAACATCCACTATCAGCAGGGAACAGTGGCCGGAAGCCTGCGGCTGCTGCCGGAGCGCGTTCCGACGCTGGAATCGCTGAACCTGCCGCCCATGCTGCGGAAGCTGGCCGAGGCGCGCCAGGGATTGATTTTGGTGACTGGGCCGACGGGCTGCGGAAAAAGCTCCACGCTCGCGGCGCTGGTGGATTTAGTCAACACGCACCGCCGGGATCATGTGGTAACCATCGAGGATCCGGTCGAATTTCTGCACAGCAACCGGCAGTCAATCATCGAGCAGATCGAAGTAGGCCGCGACGCGCCGGATTTCGCGAGTTCGCTGCGCAGCATCCTGCGGCAGAACCCGGACGTCATTCTGGTGGGCGAGATGCGCGATCCGGAAACGATCGCGACCGTTCTGACGGCGGCGGAAACCGGGCACCTGGTGCTCTCGACGCTGCACACCAACGACACGTCGCAAGCGGTTTCGCGAATTCTGGATTCATTCCCCGCGGCCAACCAGTCGCAAATCCGCCAGCAGTTTTCCCTGGCGCTGCTAGCCGTGGTGGCGCAGCAATTAATTCCGTCGGCCGAAAGATTGCCAGAAAAGGACAGATTGCCGAACAGCAGCAGATCTGGCGAGAGAACCGCGCGCTATCCGGCCGTGGAAGTTCTGATGGCCTCCAGCGGCGTGCGCAGCCTGATCCGCAAGGGCGAAGACCATCAGATCTACAGCGCCATTTCGACGGGGCGCGGCGAGGGGATGATCACCATGGAACAATCCCTCGCCGAATTGGTGCGCAACGGCCGCATCGCCCGGGAGATGGCGGCGGCGCGCTGCTTCCGTCCCGACGAGCTGAAGCGCTACTTGCGGGAATAAAGTCCCGGATTATCGCGAGGCGCGCTCTTTGGGATAGCGGTCCAATACGTGGGTCAGGACGTCGGCTACCGCCGGCGGCGGAACGTCGCCATACAGGACGGCGTGTTCGCTCACGTCGTGGCCATAGAGCCGCCGATCCTCGCCGCCGTCCTTCTTCAACACGGCTCCATCGAGCGCGATGCCGGCGAATACGCCGTGGGCGCGCGACCACGCTAGAATCTCGGCGTGCAGCGAAGCATCCGTATCGGCCGTGGTAGTTCTGCCAACTGGGCCAGCAGCGACGGACGCATCCGCGCCCACGGTGAACTTATCGCTAGCCAGCTTCTCCATGCCGTGCCTGGACATGACCAGCATGACGATGTCGGTGGATTCCACCCCAATCTGTGCGCCAAAGCTGCCCCCGCCCATGGTGACGGCAGCGGGTCCGGTCCATCCACCGGCGTGACGGCACATGGCGTAGCCTCTCCCGTAATCGGCGCCGACGATGAACCCAGCCTTCTTAAGTCCGGGCACGATGATGACACACTGGGCCTTTTCCAGCAGATCGCGCGGAATGCCGCGATCCGGCGCTCCGAGCATTTCGTGAAGCACGTCAGCGGACGAGCGCAGACGATGATCGGGTGTCTCTTCTTGGGCCCACAGGCCGGTGGCCAGCAGCGCTGCTCCGGCGGCGAGCAATGAAAATGTTTTAAGCATGCGGTTCTACCCCTCTACCCGTAGATGCCCCCTGCACAAGGAAAGTGTCCGAGGTGATAGCAAAAAACTTACGAATCAGATGGGGAGAATTTGGCGTCATAATGTAACATGGTTATCGCGTTTTGTGAGCGGCGTGCGCGCTGGTTCTTGTTGACTACAGTGATGTGGGGCGCCTCCACTCTGTTTGGGCAACCGAACCCACCGGCTCCTTCACCAGACGTACTTCTTTTTACCGACGGCGAACGGCTTACCGGGCATTTCGTGCGAGCGACCGGAGCCGCGGTCACCTTCCACAGTGACGCGCTCGGCGACGTCACGGTGGATTGGAAAAAAGTGAAGGAGCTCACCAGCACGGCGAAAGTAGCGGTGATTCCCAAGGGCGTGCGCATCCGCAAACCCGCCGACGCCGCCAACATTCCGCGAGGAACGTTGACGGTGCAGGATCAACAGGTGCACTTGGCCGCGCCCACGCCCCCTGCAGCACCCGCGGCCCCTACCCAAGAAGCGCCCATTCCGCTTTCCGGCACGAACACAATCATCGATCAGGCCGGTTTCGACAAAGCCCTGATGCACGAATCGTTCCTCCAGGATTGGAAGGGGACAGTGACCATCGGCGTGGCGGTGGTGAACGCCACGCAAGACAGCGAGAGCTTCACGGGCGCAGTCAACCTGGTGCGCGCCGTTCCCGCCGAGGACTGGCTGGAGCCGCGCAACAAAACCATTCTCAATTTGAGCGATTCCTACGGGGAAGTGACCCAGCCCGCGACGCCGTCCATCAAGACTTCCATCTTCCATGGCGCGGCCGAGCGCGACGAATATTTCAGCCCGCGGCTGTTCGCCTTCGGCCAGGGCGCGTTCGATCACAATTATTCCCAAGGCCTGGATCTGCAACAGACCTACAGCGGGGGAATCGGCTGGACGCTGATCCTGCGCGATAATGAAACGCTGGACATCAAGGGCAGCGCGAGCTATATTCGACAGCAATTCGCGACCGCGCCGAATCAGGACCTATTCGGCTCGATCTTCGGAGAGGATTTCCACCGCGTATTCAAACACGCCACGCTCGACCAGCATCTGACGGTGACGCCGGCCTGGAACGTGACCAGCGACTATGCGGCGGCGTTCAATGCGCTGCTTACGATGCCGGTGTATAAGCGGCTGAACGGATCGGCGGGCTTTATCGAGACGTTTCTGAACGATCCGGCGCCGGGTTTCCGCAAGAATTCGGTGCAGATCACGCTGGGGGTCACGTATACGGTGCAGTGAGGCCCAGCTAGCGGCGGATGATCACTTCGCGTAAATGGTCCCGCGTGAGGAAAAATTTCACCGAATTGAATTTCTGGAATAGCTTTTCCAGCGCCCGATTGTTGAAATACTGCACCGGCCGCACCTGGTTGCGCGGCGTCAGCGACATAACTTTGGACTCCACGATGCGGTAGGAGTAAAGCGGCGCGGTTTGCGCTTTCTCGTCGGCGTGAAAAAACGCGAGCATGGAGGATTGGGGACGCAAGATGCGGTACAAGCGCTCCACGGTATCCTGCAGCAGCGGCGGCGCCAGGAACTGCAGCGTGTCCCAAATCAGCGCACCGTCGAAACTGCGGTCCTCGAATCCCAGGTTCTCGCGCAGAAACAGCGCAGCTTTTTCGGGATCGGATTGATTGGCGATAAAGTCGCCGCCGGCGCCGAAGGCCTCTTCTAGGGTGCGCAACGCATCGTTGGAATAGATGCGGTGTCCCATGGACGTAATAAAACTGATGTTAGCCTGACTGGCGCCGGAAAAATCCAGGATGGAGAGGGCTTCCTGGTCCTGCAGCGAGGCGAAGAATTGGTCCAGGCCGTTGCTGGAGCGGTTCTGCGGCTGCCCAGCCCCGGATTTTTTGGGGGGCGAGTGAAGCGAGGGTGAAGACGGTTCGAATCTCAACCGGTCTTTCAACAAGGCCCCACTCCTGCTTGCAATGTCATGCCCCTTGGACGCTCGGGACGGGCGCTTAGCGCGAATCTCCCGCTACGGCCGTGGCTGGCGCGGAGGCGTTGGAAGTAGCGGGTTGCTGCTTGGGTTGAGGAGGCGCAGGACGGGCGGCTTCGGGCCGGGCAATATCGATGCTCCCCTTGAAATACGCCCCATCCTCGATCACGATACGCGCGGTTTTGATGTCCCCCACCAGCTTGGCGTCCTTGCGGATATCGATCTTATCCGACGCCTCGACGTTGCCGTGAATGGTCCCCAAAACCACCACTTCCCGTGCCTTGACGCCGGCTTGCAATTTCCCGTTCGGCCCCACCGTGAGCCGGTGTTCATGCAGTTCGACAGAACCGTCGATCTCGCCGTCAATGGTCAAATCTTCGCGGCTGAAAATCTGGCCTTTAATCATGACCGACTTTCCGATGACCGCCGGTCCTCTGGAATCGGTGGCGTGATAGGTGGGAGCGGGATTCGTCGACATAGGGGGGGTCTCCTTGATCTGGCTAGCGGGCGCGGGCGGCGCTGCCGGCGCTTTGGGTGGATATTCTTCTTCCTTCCGTTTGTTCCACATTCGGAATCTCTCCTTGGTTCAATCTCGTTCAATCATGACTTCGCGGTACTGTCGCTTACGCTATAAGGATGAAACCATCGTACTACGCTCATTGCAGTCTGTCATGGCTTTGTGATTGGGGGTGCTAAGGCGGCCCCGGCCGGACCGCGGCCCCGGAGATTCCCTAGGCGGGAAACGCCCAAATCGGGCAAGAAAATTCCCAGCCGCGCCGCGGGCGATGGGATAATAAACTCGTGTCCAGGGTAAGGGAATTGGAACAGCGCCTGGAGCGCACCGAGCAACAATTGCGTCTATTGCAGAAGATCAGCCGCTATCTGGTCCGCCAAACCAAGCTGCAAGACGCGCTAGATGGCGTGGTGTCGCTGGTGGTGGAATTCATGGAGTGCGACTCCTGCTTGCTGTACCTGCTGGACGGGCGCGAACTGGTGCTGCGGGCGAGCAACCGGCCGTCGGCGGTCGGCAATGTGAAGCTGGCGATGAACGAAGGCCTGACCGGGTGGGTGGCGCGCGAGAAGCGCCTGCTCTCGATTTCCCGCGAAGCCTTTCGCGATCCGCGCTTCAAGTACTTCAGCGATCTTCCGGAGGACACCTACGAGGCTTTTCTTTCGGCGCCCATTCTCTCGCGCCGCGGCGTGGAAGGCGTCATCAACGTGCAACACCGCGATCCCCATTCCCATACCGGCATCGAGATGGAGCTGCTCGCCAGCGTCGGCGAACAGGTGGGTTGTTTGCTGATGCTGGCGCGGATGGAGACCCCCACGGCTGAATTAATAAGCCACCGATGAAGTTACCTGCTCTGATCTGTGCCTGTCTGTGGCCGGCGTTCCTGGCCACGGCCGCGCCGCGCTGGAACATTCAATTCCTGTACGATCGCGCCGATTCCAACTTCTCCATCGACGATCTGCAGTGTCCCACGGCCCTGTTCTGCGTGGCCGGCGGATGGATCGACGACAAAAGAGGGCACGAACACGGCGCCGTGGTGGTTTCGAGCGACGCGGGCCTACATTGGTCGCAGTACGACGTGAAGGAACACCCGATTTCGCTGTTCTTTCTGAACGACAGCCTGGGGTGGATGGTTACCGACCATGGCCTGTGGGCGACCGTCGAAGGCGGGCGCACGTGGACGAAAATCGATTCGCGCAAGGGCTTGCTCCAGGCCTGGTTCCTGGACACCGATCACGGCTACCTGGTGGGCCTAAAGGGCTTGGTTGAGGAGACGACCAACCGCGGCAAATCCTGGAAAGCCCTGCAGATGAGCGAGCACGTTCCCGACGCGCAAACGGTAAACTACCAGCTCATCACGTTCCGTGGAACCCACGGCCTGATCGTGGGCGCGCCGGAATCGTTCGCGCCCGAGCCCGTTCTCCTGGAGCGCGGACAAGAAGACGAACGAACGCGCGCCAGAGGGAAGCTGATCGTACTGGAAACCCTGGATGGCGGCAAGAAGTGGACCTCGGGCGCGGTCTCCATCGACGGCCAATTGGCGCAGTTGTGCCTGTCGAACAAGGGGTACGTGGTTTCCGTCATTCTGTATTCCGATCCAAAATACCCCGTGGCCTCGGCCGTCTTCGAGACGCCGTTAGGCGGTCGGAATGCAAGGACCATTTTCGCCGAGCGCGACCGCGAAGCAAGCGACATCGCTTTGCTGGACGACGGGCGCGCGGTGCTCGCCGCCATCGAGCCGCCGGGAAACTCGGCGCAAGTTCCCATTCCCGGCAAGCTGAGGATTCTCGAAAGCGAGAATCTCAAAGTGTGGAAGGAAATGGACGTGGACTATCGCGCCGTGGCGCAGCGTGTGGTGATTGCGGCGCCGGATGCGCAAGACATCTGGGTGGCCACCGACACGGGCGCGATTCTGAAACTGATGCAGTGAGCCGGGCTGATCACAGTCACAATCCCAAGCCCTGCAAATGGTCCGGCGGCAGTTCCTCGTAGCGCAGTTCGGCGTAGCGGGGACGGGCGAGCCAGTTGTTGCGCAGGATCGCGAACAGAGCCGCGACTCCCAGGACGGCGAGCACGCCGGCGGTGCCCATTGGTTTTTCGAGCGCCCGGCGCTCGTTCAGCGCAGCGCCGGTGATCAAGCTGATCAACAGAAAAATCCAGACCCAGAAGGTCAAATGCAGATTCGATTTGCCCGGCAGGTAGGAACAGGTGAACGGCAGCTTTTGGACGCCTTCGAAGGAAAACTCGGCGACGACGATCGCAAGACACGCCAGCGCGGCTATGTGTGCCGCGGCCGGCCTCCACGGCCATCGCGAGAGCAAGGCGGCGGAGATCACCAGCGCGGGCGCGACGGATAAGACAGCCAGAGCGCGGCGGCGGCCCTGGCAACATCCCTGCCCCGCGGCGAACGGCATCACGCGGAAGATCCAATTGGCGCGCAGATCGAGCGGCAGCGAGAAAACGGTGCGGACGCCCACCACCCAAAATCCCACCAGCAGAATGGTCGCCGCGAGCAGTGCGGGAGAAAGCGGCGCCCAGGCATCGCCGGCCATTTCTCCCGAGAGATTCTGGGGCGAATTGAGGAACAGAACCCCACAGGCGAAAGCGACGCCGAGATAAAACGCGAAAATCATGCGATGCTGGCGGCTGCGCAGCAAACTGCGAACGCTGAACTGCACGATCGCGGTCTCAAATGTGCCGCCGAAGCGCGGCAGCCAGCGGCTTTGCCATCCCGGAGCGACGTCGGGATCTTCGACGATTCGGCGCAGGGTCTGAAAGTAGGAGGCTGCATAGGCCAGCGCCGTGGCGCAAACCGCGACGGCGAGCCCTATCCACGCCCGGTGCGCGAAAGGTAAGAGCGCCGGATGCAGCGATCCGCTCAACTGCTGGTACAGGCCCTCAAACCAATACGTGGGAATCCAGGAAATCCAGCGCGAAGCCGCACCGGTGATCAGCACCTTAGCCGGATTGCTCAGCAAGAAGTACCCGCTGATCAAAATACAGAAAATCGCGAATTGCAGAAGGGCCGAGATGCGCAGGAACCATCGCCGGGGAAGGAACTGCGCGGTAAGTCCCTGGATGCCGAGAATGCAGCAGAACATGAACGCCCCGGAGGCGATCATCGTGATCCAGTAAGCAAAGAAGGAACGGATGGGGCCGGCGGGAGGAACCGAAACGGGCGAAAGCGATATGGCCGGTTCCCCGGCAAGGCGTGCGCGGACGTGTTCGCTTAGCACTTCAATGAAGGGGAAAGTCATCGGCGCGGCATTCAGCAGACTGACAGCCGCGAAGTCGCGCCGCGGATCAAAACAAACGGAGCTGGTGAAGCCGCCCGTCGCTCCACCATGTTCGAAAACACCTCTTGTGGGATCGTACATCCACGCGAGGCCTATGCGAGTGCTGTCCGTGACGTAGTCCTGAAGGAGTTGCGACTCTTTAATGGCTTTGCCGAACGGCGAACTCTGGGGATGCAATTGGGCTTCGAGGTACGTGAGCATGTCGGCGGCGTCGGAGCGAATGCCGCCCGCGCTGGCAAAGGCCTGCAAGTTCCAGCGCGGCGTCGCGCGCCGCCAACCATCATGACCTTGCATCATGCGCGCCTCGAGGCTCGGAGGAATGGAGATTACGGTGTCCTTCATTCCCAGCGGTCCGGTGATCTCCTGGCGCAGAAGGTACGGATAGCTCAGGTGGGCATGATTGGCCAGCGCGGCTCCGAGCAGCGCGAAGCCCAGATTGCTATACAGAAATTCGGGCTGTGCGGGCTTCGCGAGGCCGTTCTGACGGATGAAATCGTACAGACCGGATTCCTGGTAGTTCGTATACGTCTCGCGCTGGTCGGGTGGTCCGGCGTTGTCGGGCATGCGCGGCAGGCCCGAGCGATGGGTCGCCAGGTCGAGCAGCGTGATCTCGGGACCGTTCGGCCGAGGCGCGATTCCAGGGGGCAGGAATTCGCGAACCGGATCGCGCAAATCCAGCTCTCCGCGCACCACCATCTGCGCGAGCAGCAGCCCGGTGAATGTTTTCCCGATGGAGCCGATTTCGAATAGCGAATCGGGCTTCGCTGCCCCATAGGTCAGGATGCGCCGTTCGCCATGCTCGCTCACTCCGATCACGATGCCCGCGCCGCCGTCGGCGGCCGCCAGGTCCAGCCGGCGCAACATGGGCGCGATGTCGCGATTCATGACGGCCGGAAAATCCGCCGCGCTTACTGGCGGAATCGCAGGATCGAAAATCAAAGCAGGCGCGGGCGTGGAACCGTACTGCGCGAGAGCGAACGGCCAGGCCAAGCCCGCCAAAACGTGCAGCGCCAGGACCGACAGGCCCAGCGCGCTGGCCACCGCCGCGACCTTCGCGAGAAACATCGTCCGCGCGCGAACCGGCAGCGGCCCCAGCACCAACACGTCGCGCCGATCGGGAAAGGTGGATTCCCAACTCAACACCGCGAACAGGCCCACCACCAGCATCGTGGTTGCGATGAGAAAGTGTTCCATCATCCAGGCGCTGGTCAGTTGCATGAGCGGAGGCACGCGAATGTTCCTGTTGTTCGCCGCCCAAAGTCCGGCAAATAGGGCCAGGCACATGCTGAAAAAGATGAGCAGGGATGCGAACTGGCCGATCAGGCCGCGGCTGTCGCCTTGCGCGTGCACGGAAAGCACTTCCAGATCGACGAACCGGAACAGGAACTCGCGATACAGGGTGCGAAATTGAAGCTTTTTCAAGGACGCCTCCTTAGGCGCGAATCAGATCGGCGATTTCGCGCGATACTGCGGCGGTGTCCTGCTCCACGGCAAGCTCGGAGAAGATCTCTTCGAGGGTGGGCAGTGACATCAGCGCCCGCAGCCGCTCGATGGAATCGTCAGCCACCACTTTGCCGCGATGCAGAATCACGACGTGCGAGGAAATCCGCTCCACGGTTTCCAGTTCATGCGAGCTGAAGAGCACTACTTTGCCGCGCGCCGCCAATTCCTGGATCAGCGAACGCAATACTAATCCCGTGGAAACATCCAGGCCGGAAAACGGTTCGTCGAGAAGAATCAGATCGGGATTGTGGAGCAAGGCGGCGGAAAGCAGGATCTTCTGCCGCATGCCTTTGGAGTAGGCCGAGATCGCGGCGTGCCGGTCGCCATGCAGAGAGAGCAGGCGCAGCAGGCCATCGATGCGGTCGGCGGTGGGCTTGGTGGGCAGGCCGCGCAACTGCGCGACCATGGTCAAGTATTCCAAGCCGCTCAGGTGCGAATAGAGATGCGGCTCTTCGGGCACGTAACCCATGCGCTGCTTGAACGCGAGCAGATCCTCGCGGATCGCGCGTCCATCGAAGAGAACCTCGCCTTCCGACGGCTCGATCAGCGCCGTGATCATTTTCATCGTGGTGGATTTGCCGGAGCCGTTCGGCCCCAGGTATCCGGTGATTTCGCCGGCGCGCGCCTCAAAGCTGACGTTATCGACCGCGGGAATGCCGCTGAAACGTTTGGAGACCTGGCGCAATTCCAGCGTCATTGCATGCGGACCCCGGAAAATAAGCCGCTCCAGGAGCGGTCCAGCTTGAGCCATTGCGCCTTGGCGGCGTAAGTGGCCACGAGATCGGGATCGTGCAGCAATCCATGCCCGCGCGAGCAAACCGATTCGGCGCCATACCACTCCAGGAACGTTTGCGATGGATTTCCGATGCGTACGGGTTGCGTGAGCAATCGCAGGCAAACCGGGCAGCGGCGGCGTTGATCGAGGAAGACCCAGCGAAAGAGCACGATATTCGCGAGGACGATGCCCAGCGAGATAAACGGCGCGAATACAATTACGAACAGCGTGGCGCATTGCAGGATCGGCAGCACGAACAGGATTTTGAGCGCGAGAAAAACCCAGCCGCGCAATCG
>JASHQT010000087.1 GCA_030039005.1 Bryobacteraceae bacterium | reverse complement strand
AGTGCCGCGCCGGTTGGGAAATTCAGGAATACGTCTGCCTGGAGAACAATAAGGACTTGTTGCACCTGGGCACCACGGAACCTAAGTAATTCCAAGCGCCCCAGTAGTTCGAAGCCGCTACTTTCTCACCGCCCAGGCCATGCCATCCGGCCCGTTGCCTGGCGAGATGTGTCCGGCAACGCTCAAAGTCTTCAGATCGATCACCGCGATGTCGTTCGCGCCCTCCTCGGCCACGTAAGCGCGCGAGCTGTCGGGCGTCACGAGAATACCTTCGGGATAGCGCCCCATCTTCAGACGCGTTTTGACTTGGTGCGTCGCGCGATCCAGCACCACCAGTTCGTCGCCGTCACGATCGGACAGCAGCACCCATTTGCCGTCGGGCGTGAATTTCAGCCGATTCGTCCGCCTGGTCCCCACACTCAGTGTCTCGATCACTTTCTTCGACTCCACATCGATCATGGATACGCCGCCGTCGCCGCCCGTCGCGACCCAGACCTGCTTTCCATCCGGCGACCAGTCAATGCCCTCCGGTCCCTGCCCCACCGGGATCTGCGTTTCGTTCCAGCCGGGCGGCGAATCAGTGCGCGCGATCGCGCTTACCGTGTTCGACCCGATATTGGAGGTGAAGATCAAACTCCCCTCGGAATTGGCGATCACCATGTGCGTGGTCGCTTGGCCAGTGCCACACATCCAGTCCACCTTTTGGGACACAGGGTCGTAGCGTGCGATCAGCCGGTTGAGCTCGGCGGTGAAGAGCAGCTTCCCCGCCACGAAAAAAAGTCCATGCGGCCGGCGCAAGGCGCCGAGATCCACGCGAAGCAGTTCGGCCTGCACCGGCAGATCGATGACGGAAATCGTGTTGCCCGGAGTCGCGGCGCCGTAATTGCTGACATAGGCGAAGTGGCCGTCAGGGGAAACAGTCACCTCATGAGGCCCGTCGCCCACGCCAACGCGCGCAATCACCGTTCCCGAAGACGGATCGACGATGGCGAGCTGCCGGTCTGCCTTGTCGACCACCAGCAGCGCTGGCGAAGGAGTTTCGGCGGCGCTCGCCAGGAACACACTAGTACACAACAAGGCAACGGTCCAAGTACCCATAGGACCTCATTGTCGCCAAACAGGACACCTGCCGGTGCAATCAGCGTCGAATGGGAGAATGCCGGACGATCCGCCGCCGAGCGATCCTCCGCCTCGCCAGTTGCCACACTGCGAGGAGCGCGTGCGTTTGTTGCGCGCGCACAGCGACCGCGCCGGCGTTTATGCAGATTGCGTGCGCCAGATGGCCGATTCGGCCATCTCCGGCCAGGAAGAACACGTCTGGGAAGTGCGCCGGAAGTGCCGCGCCGCCTGGGAGGAAACCGAAAGATCCCGCATGGCGCTGTACCGCCATGAAGCCGACCACCGTTGCGACCGCGGCGCTCAAGCTCCGAGCGCCTGCGAACAGTAGAGCAGCCGGTATCGGGAGCCGGAGCCGTTGCACGACGCTGCCGTGAGATATTGGAGTACGCGAGAGAACTCCAATGTTCCTGCTCCGCATCTGTCAGTGGGTGGACGGCACACACCTGAGCCATCTGCTGCGCCAGTCCAATTGGGCCTTCCCGGCGCTCGACACCGTCCACACGCTGGGGATCGTACTGGTCGCCGGCGCCATTATGCTAGTGGACCTTCGGCTGCTCGGCTTGGGTTTGCGCACGGTTCCCATCCGGGACCTGGTGGGGCGCATCGTACCCGCCACGCTTGCGGGCTTCGGGCTCATGCTCGCGACCGGCGCCCTGCTGTTCGCCTCCGAAGCGGTAAAGATGTATCAGAGCCCGGCGTTTCGCATCAAAATGGTTTTGCTCGCCTCGGCCGGCCTCAATGCTCTCATCTTCCATCGCACGGTGTATCGCGACGTGGCCCGGTGGGACCCCGCGAAGGCGCCGGCGCGCGCGCGCCTCGCTGGTCTGCTGTCGCTCGCGCTGTGGATCGCCATCATCGCGGCCGGACGCGCCATCGCTTATGGGCCGGGCTACGATCTAGGATGATGATCGCTTCGCTCGCGCCGGTGTTTGAATGGCTGCAACATACTTATATCGGCGAAACCATCCGCCATTCGGCCACCCTCATCGCGACGCTCGAAATCGTTCACTTGATCGGCCTGACGCTGCTGCTGGGCGCGATCCTCATGGTCGATTTGGCGCTCGTGGGCCGCGGCGTCGGAAGCTATCCGGTTTCCCAGATCGCGCGGCAACTGAATCGCTGGATGATCGCCGGGCTCGCCATCATGCTCGCGAGCGGCCCGTTTCTGCTGATCTCCGAGGCCGAGCGCTGTTACAAAACCCCGGCCTTCTGGATCAAGATGGCGCTCCTCGCCAGCGCGGTACTCTTCCAGTTCACCGTGCACCGGCGTGTCACGCTCGCCGAACCGCCGGTCGAAGGGCCCTTCGCAAAGCTTACGGCGGTCGCGTCATTGGTCCTATGGTTCGGAGTCGCCCTGGCTGGCAAAGGCATCGCTATTTTTCAACCGTCCTGATCCATTCAGACAATCGCTTGCACGACGCCGCCGTCCGCGCGCAGTGCGGCGCCGTTGGTGGCCGAGGAAAGCGGGCTGCACACGAATGCCACCATCGCGGCCACTTCGGCCGTGCTCGCGAAGCGCCGGAGCAGCGACGACGGACGCATGTTGTGGAAGAATTCTTTCTCCACCTCCGCGGCGCTGACGTTCTGCGCCCCGGCCATCTGCTCCACGAACGTCTCCACGCCTTCCGATTTGGTCGGACCGGCGAGCACCGAGTTCACCGTGACGTTGGTGCCGGCCGTGGTTTCCGCCATCCCGCGAGCGACGGCAAGCTGCGCGGTCTTGGTCATGCCGTAATGAATCATTTCCTTGGGAATTTGCAACGCCGATTCGCTCGAAATGAATACAATCCGGCCCCAACCGCGTTCCTTCATGCGGGGAAGATACTGCCGGCCGAGGCGCACTCCGCTCATCACGTTGACCTCGAAGAAACGGAACCAGTCTTCGTCAGGGATTTGTTCGAATGGTTTGACCTCGAAGATACCCAGATTGTTGACCAGAATCTCGACCTCGGGATATTTCGCGATGACCCGTTTCACGCCTTCGCTAGTTCCCAAATCGGCGGCGAATCCTTCCACGCCGGCGCCGGGCGCGGCAGCCTTCAGCTTTTCCAGTGCGGCGTCCACACGCGGTTGGGTCCGGCCGTTGACGATGACGTGCGCACGCTCCCGCGCCAGCGCTGCGGCGATGGCGTAACCGATTCCGGCGGTCGATCCGGTCACCAGCGCGCGTTTCCCCTCCAGTTGCAGGTCCATGCCGATAGGATGCACTTGCGGAGGACAACGGTTCAAGCCTCGTCAGCAGCGAAGAGGCTTAAAATGCAAAACCCGCACGCATAACGTACAGGCGCGTGATTCTCTCCAGCCCGTTGGGATTGTAGATCGAATACAATCCGTCGGCGTCGCCGTCGATGTAGTGCCCCTCGACCTTGAGGTAGAAAAACTTATTGAAATCGAACCGCGTATTGACCACGGCCTCATGACTGTAGTTGGCGGGGTCGTTGCGGTCTCGATTGCCCTCGGGTCCCCAATCGGTGGAGTAGTACGCTCCAGCGGACCATCGATCGGTCACATGATACGTGCCCATCCAGTACCAAATGCGGGAGGGGCTGTAGAGAACCGGTGAAGTTCCGAGGTATTGCCAGGACGGCTCGATATTCCACTCCATCGAGAGCGTTACCTTCTTGTAGTCATATTCCGAATAGAAATCTTGCGTGTCGTACTTGAATCGATAAGGTGTCGGCATCCCGTCCATGCTGGCCTCGGGAGCCTTGAGGTCGTTGCTTAGGTATGAGGCCCCCAGAATCCAGCCGCTGACGGGAGAATTCCAGCGCACGTCCGCTCCCCAGGTCGGCCCGCTCGTATCTCCGAGATTCAGGCTCGCCTCCGCCAGACCGATGCTAAAGCCGTCCGTCGCATCGTCGCTCCGCGAGCCGGCGTAGATTCGATAGCTACATGCCGAAAAAACAGTGGGGTCAGTCTTCCTCGGCGCCGACCACGGCTACCAACTCATCGATGTGCTTGCGCGTCGCCGTGACTTGCGCACCCATCGCGGCGGCGGCCTCGGCGGTTTTGTGCGCGTTGGCGGCGTTGTTCTGCGTGAGCAGTTCGATGCGGTGGATCGCCTGCCCGACGTTTGTAATGCCGCGTGCCTGCTCGTCGCTCGAAGCGGCGATCTGGCTCATCACCTGGCTGCTACCGGCAATTTTGGTGGTGACATTGCTGAAAGCTTCGTGTGCCACCGTCGCCAGTTCCACGCCTTTGTTGACGTCGGCAATGGTGCGCTCGATGATGTCGCCGCTGTTGCGCGCCGCTTCGGCCGCTCGATGCGCGAGCGACCGCACCTCGTCGGCCACAACGCTGAATCCGGCGCCGGCTTCCCCGGCCCGCGCCGCCTCCACTGCCGCGTTCAGAGCCAGGATGTTGGTATGGAAGGCAATCTCGTCGATGCTCTTCAAGACCGCCGCCACTTGGCTGCTGGATTTCGAAATCAGGTTCATGGAATTGGTCAGCCCTTCCATGGCTTGCGCGGCTTCCTGCACGGTCTTGCTCGCCTCCTGCATCAGCTTGTCGGCTTCGCCGGCGCGCGTAGCGTTTTCCATGGTGGTGGCCGACATTTCCGCCAGTGAAGCCGAGGTTTCCTCCACGCAGGCCGCCTGTTCCTGCGCATCGCGCGCGACCACACTGCCCGACTCTGACATTTGATGAGAAGCCTGAGCCGCTTCATCGGCCGCTCCCTGCACGCCATGGATGACGCGCAGCACTGGACCGGTGATCGAGCGGCGAATGGTGATATGTACGATCACCGCCGCCACCAGGATCGTGGCCCCGAAGACGATGATGGCCAGCCAGCGCTGCTGCGCCGAGCGCTTTTGCAAAGCGCTCAGTTCGCGATCCAGATCCCCGGAAAATTCCGTCTTCGCTTTGTTCAGTGCGGCCTGGATTTCATCGTTGCGGCCCGCGATGCCGCGGATATTGTCCTGCAGCGCCGCCATCTTTTGCGGATCCGCCAGCACCACTCCGTACGTGTTGCGCGCATCGTCGAGCAACTGCTGCACCTGGCCCTCCAGCCGCTGCGCTTCCGCCGCCCGGTCGGCCGCCAAACCCGCGATCGCCGCTACGGCTTTGAGCTGGGACACCGCTTGCGCTCCTTCGCCGGCCGCACGCGCGAGTCCGTCCTTGTCCTGCGTAATCACCGCGTCTCCAAAGCCCTTCAACATGCGTTCGAATTCCGCCTCGGCCTGTTGCGACTTCTGGGCCGCCGGGAACAGGGCGCTGGACGTGACGCCCAGTTCCCGCTCCGTCAGCGTTCCCTGCACCTGGCCGAGCAAGATCGACAGAACAAATCCCAGCGCGAAAACTCCCACGCTCAGCCAGATCTTGGCGGTGATATTCAAACGCATGATTGTACTCTCCGAACTCTCGATCGCCTACTTGACTTCCAGCACCTTCGCGCTCGCGGTGGCCGTCGCGGCGCTGACATACCCGATCGCGCCTTTGGTCTTTTCGACGAATGCCACGACTTCGGCCTCGCTGGCGAACGACTTGGGCATCGACCCTTTGCCCGTAAACACCAGGCTGCGGTAATAGGTCTCCAGCGCCGCATCCGACTTGCCCACGTAATCCTTCAGGAACGCCTCATGCACCGCGCCCGATTTCAGCAGCACCGGCTCCACGTGGCTCCCGTCGCTCAACGACGACTTGGTGCCCAGAAACACGCCCTTCAGCTCCTCGGCCGACACCGAGGAAGCTCCCACGCTCGAATTAGCGATCACCTTGATGTCCGCCGCCCAGGCGGTGGCCGCGCCGGTGGCTAGCATGGCCACCAGGAGACAGCGTGCCGGTGTCCTCGGCCACGTGCTTGCCGCCCGTACGATTTTCCGTGTCATTAAGAATCTCCTTCGCATTGCAGATCTTGGTGCCAACTTCTTCTCACAAGCTCATGGCGAATCCGAGGTAGCACCCCGGGGCGGTACGCCTCGCTCCCCGGCCGGATGCACTTACTTCCCATATCGGCCAACCGGCTGCAGCTTGAGCCCAAAAGCGGCGTCTGACGCCCGCCCCGTCCACGCAAGAGGCGCTCGGGGTCGCAAGGCAAGCACCCGGTAAACGCGGAACACGGGTGCGCAACCAGCGTGCGTGGCGGACGCGAGCAAGGCCGATCGCAGACCTGGAAACCGCTCAGAAGTTCCAGCCGGTACGGACCAGAAACAGGTCGGTATTCGGCTTGAAGCCATCAGGATTCTGCGAGGTGTAGAAGCCATGCGCGGCATAGGCGCCGCCATAGCCACGCATGAAATGTTCTTCCACCTTCAGATCCCAATTATGCGTCAGATCGATGCGGATCGTGGCCGTATTGTCGTTAATGTGGGTCGAATTGGGATCGCCGGCATTGGGCGTGTCGACGTGGTAATGCGAATAATACGTGCCGACCTCGACATACTTGGAGATCCGGTAGGCCGCCGATTCATAGGACTCCTGGTCGCCGGCGTTGAAGGGGAACGGTTGGCTGCCGAAGAGGGATGCGCTGATCTCGTCAATGTTATTGAAGTTGCGAAATTCCGCCGCCAAATGCCACTTGTCGTGAATAAATTCCAGATAGCCTGCAATCGTTCGTTCCGGATTGTCTGTGATGTCGTAGTAATAACCGGCGAAAGGCCCGTTAAACCACTGGCCGCCGCGGTTGATCGTGGAATTGACCCAGGAAGAGCCAATCGTCAAACCGGAGACGGGCGTGTTCCAGCGCAGATCCCAGCCCTCGGTATGACCCGAAATATTCTCAATATTGAAACCATTGGCGAACGAGAAATAGTAGTATCCGCCCCAAGGGTCAAACGACCGTAGACCTGCGTACGCCGTATAGGTCAGCGAGCCGGCTCTCTTCAAAGGGATGGTACCGTAAAAGTCGCCGCCGGTGTGGGCTATATTTGTGGCGCGCAAATCCAGGGGATAAGTTGACTGCGGCAAAAGGGCCCACGTCTGCAAGGACTCCAAATCCTGGGTATCGTTGTACAGTCCCAGCACCGTTTTCACCTTGCCAGCGCGGATGCCGAACCAATCGGTGAACTTGTAGTCCACAAAACCCCAATCGAGTGTCGGGTGCCATTTTCCCAATTGCCCGATATCGCGGGCGTATACCTGTGCGCCTATGCGAAGGTGATCGGTGAGCTGGCTCGATAGGTTTACGCCAGCGTCGGTCATATCGAAGGTGCCTTTGCTGGTTTCCATCGTCAGGTAGTTATTGTCATTCGATTGAGCGTAGCCCTCGGAGAAGAATCCGTGGAACTGAAATGTCTTGTCGAACACCGTGAAATTGGTGTATGGAGAGATATCCTGAGCGGAAAGCGCCGCCGCCCCCATCACCGCGGAAGCAAGCAATCGAAAACACCGGGTCATATGTTCTCCTTGCGAAAACTCATCGTCGGGGCGCGCCTTAGTTTGAGGGCGAAGTTCAGGGCGGAGCAAAGCGGCGGCAGGCGCACCGGCCTGCATATCGACAGAGAACGGAAATCTTGAGGGAAAATTTGAGCGCCGGACGAAGGCTAATCCACGAATTCCACCCGGTATTCTTCGATCACCGGATTGGCCAGCACGTCGCGGGCGATCTGCTCAATCTCAGGAGCGGCCTTCGTGCGGTCGGTCCCCGGCTCCAGCGTGATTTCGAAAAACTTCCCTTGCCGCACCGCGGCGATCGAGGTGTGCCCGAGGCCAGCGAGCGCCGACCGTATGGTCTGACCCTGGGGGTCGAGCACCGTCGGCTTCATCGAGACGTACACACGCGCTTTCATGGAATCTCATTGTAGCCGACGGCTCGCCAAGACGCCTGCGGCATCGCCGAACAGGGGCCGCGACCCGAGTGCGAGCCGGAATCCCCACAGGCCTAACGCGGCGATCAGGAGCACGACAGCCAGCGAGCTCACGCCATACCAAGCCGAGAAATCCGTGGTGAAAAACGAGCGGCTCATCGTATCCAACACGAAGGTCGAGACTACCAGCGCGAAAAATCCGAGGCGCAGCAGGATGAAAACCAAAAGACTGTAAATGAGCACGTAGAGCGCCGCCAGATACAGGTTCTCGGGAAACGGCATTGCGTTGCCTTGGAACATCCGGACCGCGGCCCAAGCCACGACCCAAACAATGGCGGCCAGCCACTGCTTTCTCAGCAGCGCCCGCAATAGAAACAGAGTCAGGAAAAGAACCAGCGAGCCGGAAACCACTCCCCACAGATTGTCCACAGTGGAGGAGGAAAACGCGCGCAATCCGTCCAATTGACCCAGGTTGAACTCCGCGAAACTGGGGGAGCCGCTCCGCATAGTGGCGAAGGAGAACAGGGCCAGCAACAAGAGGTAGACCATCCCGAACAAGGCTCCGAACAGCAGATCGCGTCCCACCAGCGGATCGCGCCATCTGCCAGCCAACACGCGCGACCACGTGATCAGCGACTGTGGCCAATATCGCCGCACCCAGGGCTCGAGAGCCAGGTAGATGAGCCAGTATTCCAATAGTATGAACGCCGCATTGGCCAGCGCATCGCCGATCAGACCCTGTTCGCCCTGGGCTGCCACATGGTGCGCACGCAGTACCCAAGCGATCAGGCTCATGCAGGCGCAATAGATTCCAATGCGGGTCGCACCGCGCAGGTCGCCGCGGCCGGCCTTCCAATTGTAGTGGGCGATCCAAATCGCAGCGATCAGAACCAGCGCGCCGAAAATGTAATACGCGGCGTTGCTGATGGCTTGCACAGTAGTCAGAGTCTGCGGGATCAGGCGATTCGAGCGCGTCCACGGCCCAAAAACCTGAAAGAAGACAGGACGGCCTTGAAAGTAAGCCGCCTCGACGCGCACCGGAACATCGGGCCGGCCTGTGTACGGCCCCGTCCAGGCGGCGCGCGCGTCACTGGCGAAGGGCGGCGCCCATTCCGGCGCGGCCGGCTTGAAATCGCGCATGTCCAGTCCCGCGGCAGCGAACAGAGGAGCCCAATTGGGCGTCTGGGTTGCCGTACCAGACGGCTCCCGGTCCGGCGGCACCATGGTGAAACGGCGTAAGCGCCCGTCGCTTTCCAGGGCCATGGAGATCATTCCCGGCGCCGTAAGGGGCGGGTCCGTGATGCCGGTTGCACCATAGGACCGGCTACGCTCCGGGACGAGAGGCGTCGGGCTTTGCCGATACCAATATTCAAGACCGGACGCAGGGAGCGCAAAGATCCGCGCCCAGTCGGCCATGTTGTGCCCCTTAGCCCTCAGATACGCGATATTAATGGGATCCGGAACAAAGCCCCCCGCCCAGTCGCCCGCGCGCTCGATATAGCCAAAGCTCCGAACGATATCGCGCGCCTTGGCCTGGAGCACGTCGGCCGAGTCCTCCATCGGCACCAGGTTGAGGAGGTACAACCGCGGAGAGATCAGACCGTACGCAGCGATTCCCAAAAGGATCCCTGCGAGCGCGGGAACGGCGATCCTGGGCGACAGCGCCTTTGTGGAACCTGCCGCGGCGACGGCTTCTGGTGACGGCGTCTCGCCTTCGGCCAACGCGGCGGCCAGCGGATCGCCGCCGGGAAGCATCGCCGCGAGCGCGAGCGCGGACGGCGGCCGAAGCGCTGGATCGGCTTCCAGGCACCGCAGGATCGCACGCTCGACATTCTTATCCAGCTCGCCGACGAGCGTTGAGGGCATGGTCACGCGGCTCTCCTGACGCAGGCGCGTCATCTCGGCGAGCGTGCCGGCCTCAAACGGCATCTTTCCGGTAAACATCTCATAGAGCACCAGACCGACCGCGTACAGGTCGCTCTGCACCGACACATGTTCGCCGCGAAGCTGCTCGGGCGCCATATAAGCGGGAGTGCCGTTGCGAATCTCGGCGCCCTGCAATTGCTCGGCAACCGCAGCCAAGCCGAAATCGGTGATCCGCAGTTCGCCCCGCGCGTCGATCATGATGTTGGCCGGCTTGATATCGCGATGCAGAATGCCTTGCGCGTGAGCCGCTGCGACGCCAGCGCACAGCTTGCGCGCGAACTCCAGGGCTTTATCCTGAGGCAGCCGCCCGATGCGGCGCAGCAGACTGCCCAAATCCTCGCCATCGATGTACTCCATGGAAAGATACGGCTGTCCCTGCATGTCCCCGATGTCGTAAACGCGGCAGACGTTTTTGTGCGAGATCTGGCGCGCGATGCGCACTTCGTCATAAAAGCGGGTGAGAAGATTCAGGTTGTCCTTGGCGGATTCCGGCAGAAATTTCAGGGCCACCGGCTGGCCCAGGATGAGATCGTCGGCGCGATAGACCTCGCCCATGCCGCCTTTGCCCAACCGCGAGACGATGCGATACCGGCTGGCCAGCAGCGCGCCCGGCGCGAAGCGTTCTCTCGCGTCCAGCACCGGCGCAGGGGTGCGCGTGCGCTGCTCGGGCATGGCTTGCGTGAGAGCCGTCGTCGCCCTGGTCACCGCGTTTTCCGGATCCAGGCGGCCGGACGGTTGGCCGCATTGCGGGCAGAATCGGCTGGTTTCGGGGATCTCCGTGACGCAGGAAGCGCAGAGTGGCATAGCGGGTTAGCTGTAAGGATATACCAGCGGCGGGGCGCCTTCGATTCGTCAGGGCCGCACGGCGCGCGCGCGGAACGGCAGCAGCTGTCGCAGGCGCTCCTCGCGCAGCCAGATTCCCACCCAGGCGATCACAGCGGTCGAAAGTGGAACCAACAGAGGATACGGATCTGCGATGCGCACATAGCTGGCAATCGCGCCGCCTAAGTAACCGGTCAGCAGCACCGCCCCGAGAATCGCCGTCCGCGGAATCAGGTAGAGCACGATGCAGCCGAGTTGCAGCCCGGCAAGCAGCGGCAGAGCGCTTTCGGGCCATCCGATTCTCGCAAACTCGGCAACGTACGCGGGATTGCGGGTCAGCTTCCAGGTGGCGCTCGCGAGAACAACAAATACGGGCCAGAGCGAGACCACGCGCCCGGTCCACAGCAACCAGCGCTTCCCGCCCGCTTCACGAGTTGGAACATTCACGGCATGCATGTGCGTTGCCTCCTGGATCGTTTCGCAGATGTAGTATATGCGAAAATCGCCGCATGACGGGTCGTATCAAGAGGCGTGAGCCCGGAGACCGCCGCGAATCTGGCACCAGAACGTTCGACAACGAATGGATCTTTCAGGCCTTCAAAGATCACCCCAGCTTTTTCACTAAGAGAATGTTCAGTGGACTGGCCGCCTATCTGTTCGGCCGCATGATGCTGGTCCTGGTCGAGCCTGCTAAAACCGGCCGCTGGAAGTGGCACGGAGTCCTGATCTGCACCGAATACGCGCAGCATCGCGCCATCGCCCGCCAGTTCCCCCACCTGGCACCTCATGACGTCCTGCGGAAGTGGCTCTACATCGACTCGCGCCATGAGCGTTTCGAACCGACCATGCAACAAGTGGCGGAAGCCATCGCGCGCGATGACCCCCGATTCGGGATTCACCCCCGCCCAAGGAAGAGATGACCCGCACGCGGCGATTCTAGGCGTCGGGCAAGCGCTCAAATACGATATGCCGCTGCGCCTGGCCGGCGAAGATGAGCGTCAGGCGATTTCCCGAAAACACGTAATGGCGCACCAGGTCCGTTCCGATCAAACCGGGGTTGGCGGCGGCTTCGAGATGATGGGTCACGGTTTGTTTGGCTTCATCCACCTCGTAGGTCCCGAAGTAGGTCATCAAACCGGCATTCATTTCGCGGTACTCTTCGAGCGTCGGCATCAGCGGATTGGCCGGAGCGGTGCGACCCTCGTCGTAAAGCAGCACCCAAACGCGGCCGGCGCGATCCCACGAGATGTGGCCGCGCTGCCGGAGGGCCGCTGGAACTTCGCTGCCGTCTTCGCCGATGTTGTACTCTTTGACCAGCCGCCAGACGCCGATAAACCGGTCGCGCGCCGAGGGCGCGGCAGCGAGCTGCACTGCTCCTGACAAACCGAGCAGGGCCAAAGCGTCACGTCGCAGCATCGTCCTGTGGGAAGTCTATCAAACGCGCAACCACTTGGAGGCTGCGATGCCAGCGGACGTTCTCAACGGGGCGTGTAATTGTCCTTGAAGTTGACGGCGAAGTACGGATAGGTGAAGTTCGGCCCCTTTTCCATGATCTTCAGATATTGCCCCGGGAAGATGTGCCCCACGCCGACGCCTACGTTCACGTGCCGGTTGAGCTCATACCAGGTGTACGTATCGGCCTCATTGCCGATGTGAGTGCCGGCTGTTCCTTTCGCATTGTCCACGATCGAGCCGCCGGAGGTGTTATACAGCGAGTCAGTCGCGCTCACCAGCCAGAAGTCCAGCCACTGAGCCGTCACCGTCCAGCGGCGGTGAGGTTCCACGGTTCCTCCCGCGCGAATCGCCTTGATGTTCTCCCATCCGAACTGGTCGGAAATTCCGAAGCGATCGTGCGCGGTAGGATACATCGTGTCGAACGTCTGGTGGATGCCGTCGTGCGCGTTCTTGTCGCCTGAAGCGTAGTCGTACTGAGTGAACACGCGCGGTTTCCAAGGCACGGGCGAGAAGCGGTAGCCTAAGCCGTCCGTGGTGCCCCAAGCGCGAATGCGGTTGCTGCCATCGTCGCCGCCTTCGCGGATGCTTTCAAAAGAGTAGTCGAAGTTATTCCACGCCAGGCCCTTCCAGCGGAGGCCGTAGGCCTGTTCGCTCTGAGGACCGGTAGTGGCCTTCTTGGCCGTTTCGACGGAAACGCTCGGCTGCACGCGCCACAAAACAAAGGGCTCCAATGTCATCTTGGCCGAGGAGTTGTTGAGGTGGCTGTAAATGCCGTAGATGTTGTTGCCTTCCTGGTGGTGGCTGATCCCCTCGTCCATGGGAACTACCGCGGAAGCAGCGAAGATCCCGAGCTGCAACCATTGGTATTGAATGTTGGTGACGACGGCGTCGTAGGAACGGCCCTGATCGCGCCATTCCGAATCCGCGATGATGGTGTTGTTGTAGTTGATGAGCTGGCGTCCCACACGCAAGCTGATCCATTGCTGATTCGGATTGCCGAATTCGGCATAAGCCAGCTTGAGATCGAAGCGATTGGTGTTCGGCGGCTGCAACGGCGGCTGCTGCCACCAGGCGCGCGCGTCCTGCATCTGGCCCACGAATTTCATCCAACTGGTGGGTTGGATGGTCATCGAGAAGCGCCAGCGGTTCAGCAGGTAGGTATCAACGTCGTCCCGCTTAAAGCTCTGGTTCACCATGCTTTCGGCGCGCAGGCGCTCTTCGAGGCCGAAGTAGATCCAGGACGGGAGCTCTTCGTCCAAGGCGCTCATGGGAGCGAAGTCGGGGAAATCATAAGGCGTATTCTGTCCAGTAGTCCTATAGGCTGGCCCATTTAAAAAACTCAATGGGTTAGAAGCAGGCCCGGTGATATAAGCGCCTCCGTAGGCGCTCGCCGCGTTTTGCGTCGTAACATCGTCTTGGGCAAGGGCAATCATGGACCCAAATCCCAGGGAGACCACCCCAGCAAGGGCAGCAGGCAAGATTTTCATGTTCACTAAGTCTATCAAGATAGTTGGCTATATGCAAGCCAGTCTTGTACTAAAACGGACTAGCGGATTTTCCGGCGCAGCTTACTCGGGAAGCGCGAACGCGACGATCCCGCTGCCCGCCGCCACCGCAATGTACTGCTTGTGGTCGAACTGGTAGGTCATCGGCGAGGCTTTCCAAACCTGATTGGTGGGGAACTGCCAGAGAATGGCGCCGCTCGCCGCGTC
>JASHQT010000634.1 GCA_030039005.1 Bryobacteraceae bacterium | reverse complement strand
ATTGATCCAAACGTGAAGCTTGACTCCTTGGCGATGTGCCCCAATTGCCGGACTGCATGGCTCGCCTACCCAGGAAGCGGAAGCTCTACGCTTGTACCTCAGATCGCGCAATTTGCTGTGGACGCGGCAAAAGTCGTAGAACGCGAACCAGAGACAAAGAGCGGCCCAGTGGTTCTCCCACTTCTTTGAGAAGCCGTTGGTTAGCCTTGAGTTGCAAGTATTGAATGCCTCACGTTGTGAAGTTTTACAATGATGGTGCGGGCGGTGGGACTTGAACCCACAAAACCCACCAAGGTCGGCGGATTTAGAGTCCGCTGCGTCTACCAGTTCCGCCACACCCGCAAGCACGGAAAAGGGGAGCGGCAGTGCCGCTCCCCGTCGCGTTTGTGGCAACCCTCTTGCGCGCCGCGCGCGAAGAGGCTAGGATTGGGGTGTCTAGATCCAATCGATTAGCCCCCGGTTCGCGCCGGGGCTTTTCGTTTTAGAAACCATTGTAAACTCTGGTCCAACAAGGCTGGACATGACCGCACAAACAAGATACTTCATCGAGCCGACGGACATCCTGGGGTTTCGTCTCGAATGCAAACAATGCCACGCGAGCGTATTCATGATGATTGATCCAAACGTGAAGCTTGACTCCTTGACGATGTGCCCCAATTGCCGGACTGCATGGCTCGCCTACCCAGGAAGCGGAAGCTCTACGCTTGTACCTCAGATCGCGCAATTTGCAAAGGCGATCAGCGGTATGGTTGAGGCGATACGGATATGGGAAAAGGGATTGGAGACCCTCAATCTACCGGGCTTTTCTATTGATCTGGAGATAAAGGCAAGACTGGCAGAGTGAAGGATTATTCGGCTTGCTTGGGTGGCCTGCCGCCCCCGAAGGTCTTCCGCTTTTTCGCGAGTTTGCGAAAGTAGTCAGGTCCGCGCTTCGCCAGCGTCGCCTTCCCACCCTTCGATCCGAGGAGTGCCGCCGGTACGGAATCAGGAGTGCTGAGAAAGTCCTTTGCCAGCAGTCGCGCCGTGCCAAGTAACTCGCGACAGCGCTCTATACCTCCAGCCGGAATCGGATCAGAGGAAACGATCAGGTATGACTGATCGATCATGTTTTTCAGGGCGCGGACATCAGAGCGCTTGGCCATGACTCCACCGTAACAGCGGGTGGAAGCTAGACGCAAGCGCTCGCTGTTATCTCAGCAAGACACTTTTAGCGCAGCACCGCCTCGTGCACTCTCTAAAATCCACCCTGGCACCCCCAGCGCTACAACGCCCTGTCCAGGCGGCACGTCGCTGCTGTGCGGTAGACTTCTTCGAGCCAGACTTCCAGATACCCGGATGAAAATAGTAGGACGAATGTTCGATCTTCCGACTCGCTTGGGAGTAGTTCCTTTGGCACGATGAAGCGAGATGCTGCATCAATGGGAACCGGAACCAATCGCCCCACAACAGCGGTATGCTCGTTGGTCTCGAATTCTAACGGCGAGCTTCGAACGTCCGACGGGCCCTCCAGCACAAAGGACCGAATTTCCGAAAGTCTTGAATCACGGTCCACATCGCCATCTGAGAGGAGCCGAAAACGGCCTGGAACGAGTACGAGGAGCCACGCCTTCACAGAAACAGCCCAAGCGACCTTGCTGCAATAGTGCTTTGGAATTGATATTCGGCGGTCTCTCCCGGCATGTACAAATTCAGGTGTGAAGACGTTCTCTGCCACGTCCCGCCATCATATCAAGCACCAACCCCCCTGTTTTCAGTAAACGTATTGACTAATTCCATGAAAAGCTGTATCATCACAACATGTAGTGTGCTGGGAACTATTCTGCCGAAATGATGTAGGAGACTGGAAGAAACCGGCTGGACAGGGTGTACCGACCTGTGAAACAATCCTCGGATCAGTACATCCGCGCACAGGGAGCCGGTCTGTTCCCAGAAAGGAAGGTTACCACCGCTATGACAGAGCAGCTATCGCCCGAAGCCGTCATGGCCTGCGCAATCCTCTCCGCGAGAGGCGAAAATGAACCGATCCTAATTGAGAAGGTCTCTGGCATGTTTGCCAAGCTAAGACAAGAGAGGATTGATTTCGTGGGACGTGTGGCGCTACGAAGGGTTCCCCACGGTCTTTACTCGGAGGACGTAGAGGCGTTCTTTGGGCGACTTCTCGCCGGCGGCTTCGCCCAGGCGCGCAGTCCCCTTGTGGTAAACGAGAAGGGCGTCGAGCTTTGTCGGGAACTGATCGATGAGGAGAGTGAATCACATGGTGAGCAGCTTCGGAGAGTTGCGACTGTGCTAGGCTTCGACTTGTCAAAGCTTAGGACCCCAAAGTAGCCAGGGCTGCCTGCTTGATGAGCGCCAGATCGTGGTCCGAGAGGTCGGCAGGGCACATAACCTTGATCCGTGCTCGCGCAGGATTCATAGCTGACAGAACGTCCTTAACGCCAGAGGCCGTCTCGAAGAACTCCTTCGTTTGGAACATTCCTGACGAATCCCTTTTGAGGATCGTTGCGGCGTCGAACTTTTGTTCGTATGCGCCGGGTGGTGCGACGATCACTTCAATCTGGAAGCTGCGTTCTGGCCCAACTGACGCCCTCGCGATTTCGTCCTCCCACTCAGCTGGGCGATCGACGTAGCTTTTCTTCCCCTTTCCTTTCGCCGCACCTTTCACCCAAAGGCGTGCTTCCTCCGAAATGTCTGGACTGTTGGCTGGCACGTCGTGGATGACCGTGAAGTCCGAGTTCGTCAAGAGCAATTCCAGCAGCCTCCTAGCGGTTTCCGATTCCAGATTGGCGAGACGTAACGCGGTCATCAGCTCTTCGTCCGTGAGAATGTACAGATCATCGATCATCTCGTGATCATCTTGGGCAATGGCCCTCACAAGGCGTTCGAATATCCGCTCGGCGGCCCGCTTGCGTGGATGTTCGTAACAGCTTCGGTACATAGCCTCGCGTGCGTACAAGAGGTGCTCCATGTACTCGATCCCCGACTCGTCGTAGGCCAGCAAATAGGCGTCTCCGGACTTAACCGGTCTTATGAATTGTATAAGGGCGTCGGCGTTCGTAAACCCCATGCTGAGCCCGGTCATGTGGGCATCGCGCATCAAGTAATCCATTCGGTCCATGTCCATTGAAGAATCGATGAGATCGCCGATCAATGCATCGAAGCCTGCTAGGTCGGCCCTGTCCTCGGGATTTAGCACGGAGATGAGTTCTTCGGCGTCGAAACCAAGGTTCGCGAGGGTCGGCGAGAGATGCGCTCTCGTGTACAGTCTCGAGTACACCTTGTCTGGGTTTGGGGACGTCTGATGGCGATTGGTGTACCCGACATAGTTGTCGAGCGCGTGGCCGAAGGGGCCATGCCCTAGGTCATGTAGAATTGCAAGCACCTTCGCCCGCGTCGTGAGTTGATCCCGGCTGTTGAGAATGGCGTCCGGCAATGGTAGAGGATCCGAGGACCCGGCCTTGTAATATACGCCCCGTGAAAAAATGCCCCTTAGGGCGTTCTCTACGTTATGAGCAACGCCGAGGACATGCGATAGCCTAGAATGGGTTGCCGACGGGAACTGCGTGTAGCTAAAGGAAAGCTGCCTTATCCGCCCAAGCCTTTGCACTATGGGCTGCGCGACAAGCGTAGCAAGCCTGGCATCCAAGGTTACGCATCCATGCACTGGGTCGTCTACTACTCGGCCTGCCTGCAGGGATAATTCTTTGGGAGTTTTCCAACGGTTGCCAAGTAACTTGACAAAGGCGCGCAACTCATTGTCTCCCTTGAGCTCCTCAATAGTACGCTCAAGTCGCACGCAGCGCTCTGCGTATTCTTTGGTTAGGCCGCTTGCGATCTCGAACACGACGGAAGGCGTGGAGACTTTCAACTGAATGCGCGCAACCCTGTCCACATAATCTTCGGGTGGCCCCGTGGGCGGCTTCCCTGTCGCTAAGAAGTCTCGCCAGTGCTTTCTTAAGGCTTCAGCGAGTTCAGATTTTCCGAAGAAGCGGATAAGAACTAGATTTATGGTATAAATGACCCAATAAATCGGGGCGGCAAGAAGGACCCCGGCGACAACGACTAGAACCTGCCAGTGCGACGGGGACCACGTCTCCAGCTTCTGCTTTAATAGGTAGGTGATACATAGCGACGACGCCAATGACACTAGAGGCATAAATGCTCCAAAGCGTCGCCAAAAGAACATAATTATCTAGCCATGTTCAATCATACGCGACAAAGGATCTATCTCAAAACCCGGGCAATCCTGCCAAATGGGCCGGAACGATGTCAGGCAACATCTGTTGCCAGGAGTGAAAGAGCTTTTGGAGGTCCGCCGGAGAGGTTGGCGAGGATGATGGACTGGCGCGGGCCGACGTTATCGAGGACGCCCAGGATGTCGACCTGAAATTCCTCGACCTTGTTACCGTGGAAAACGGTTTTTCCGATGGCGTGTTGCCCGGCGCGGATGTCGCGCAGCGGGTAGATGGCGAGTTGGGCGCAGGCCAGATGTGCAGACACACCAGCCAGCAGGAGTGAGACGGGGAAACGCAAAACGCTCACCTCTTTATTCTAGCCCGTGGAATGCGCGCGAAGAGCTTTTGAATTCCTGCCTTCGCC
>JASHQT010000007.1 GCA_030039005.1 Bryobacteraceae bacterium | reverse complement strand
ACGGCGAAATCGAAGCCGAACGCGCCAAGAAGGATCTGGTGGAAGCCAACCTCCGGCTGGTGGTGTCGGTCGCCAAGAAGTATGTCAACCGCGGGCTGCACCTGCTGGATTTGATTCAGGAAGGCAATATCGGCCTGATGCGCGCCGCCGACAAGTTCGAGTACCGGCGCGGCTACAAATTTTCGACTTACGCCACGTGGTGGATTCGCCAGGCGATTACCCGCGCCATCGCGGACCAATCGCGCACCATCCGCATCCCGGTGCATATGAACGAGAGCATGAACAAGTTCCTGCGCGCCACGCGCGAGCTTGAAAAGGAACTTGGCCGCGCTCCCACCAACGAAGAAATCAGCCGCCGGATGGATATTCCGGTGGAGAAAGTTCAAAAGCTGAAGACCATCTCGCGCGATCCGGTTTCGCTTGAAACGCCGGTGGGCCGTGACGGCGAATCCGCGCTCGGCGATCTGATCGAAGACCGTTGGGTGGGTTCGCCCGTGGACGCGGTGATCGATTCCAACGTCCGCGACGAGACTGCCAACATCCTGAAGACCCTGTCGCCCAAGGAAGAGAAGGTGATCCGGCTGCGCTTCGGCATCGGCTGCGAGCGTGAGCACACGCTCGAAGAAATCGGGCAAGAATTCGATGTCACACGCGAGCGCATCCGCCAGATCGAAGCCAAGGCTCTGCGCCAGCTTCGGTCGCCCGAGCGCGCGCGCCATCTGAGAGCTTTGCTAGCGGCGCGATAAAACTAAACCACTCCTCCTCCATGTGAAAAGGCCGGGATCGATTCCCGGCCTTTTTTATTGCCGCACGTTACCTAACACCCGTTAACATCAGAGCCGACGCTTCCCAGCATCCAACAGGCGGAGGTTATCGTGAAGCGGTTTTTTCTTCAAACTTTCATCGCCTCAAGCCTCGCTCTGTCTCCGTGGATTGCCGCGCAAGCGGCCGAAGAGGAACCTGCCAACCCGTATTACAGCCGGGACGAATACCAACTTGCGCATACCATGTTCGACAAGATCCGCACGGATCTCAATGCTGCTCAAGCCGACGTTTCTTCCGGCGACTTGGGTGATGGCCCCCGGTTCGACATTGCACGCATGCAAATCGGGCAGTTGGAAAATCAGTGGGATCAGGCCGATTTCAATACCAGCACGCTCGACAATACTTACACGGCCCTGCACATGGTATTGAATGACAATCGCCTGACGGGGCACGACCGCGACGTTTTGAGCGCCGACGAAAGCCGCTTGATCGAGTTTCGGAGCGAATACTACTGAGGAAACAGCCATGCGGATCTGCTTATTGCTTCTACTGAGCGGCCTGCTGTGGGCCAGCGAGAACCAAGAAGTCACCATCTTCAACTTCACCGCGCCGGTCCAGTTGCCGGGAAAAGTTTTATCCGCCGGCAAATACCTGTTTAAGCTGGATCAGCATGAAGAGCTGAACGTGGTAAAAGTCGAGAGTCCGGATGAGCGGCATCTTTTCGGTGTCTACGTCGTAAGGCCAGATTACACTTTGCAGGCGCCTAAACAGCCCGGACTCGTCTTCGAGCAGCGCGGGCCCGGTGCGGCCCAAGCCATCAAGGCCTGGTTTTACCCCGGGGACAAATACGGTAAGGAGTTCATTTATCAGAAGTAGCCGCTGAGCGCGGGCGCGCGTCTAATCGCCAGGATGACTCTTTCTTATCGCGCGATTCTGGGCTTAGCGGCCACGCTCGGCGTGTGCCTGTTTTCGCCGGGTAGCCGGTTGCCGGCAGCCCCGGCCTCCGACGTAACCCGAGCGACGCTCGACAACGGTTTGCGGGTGGTGATTGTGCGCGATCCCATCGCTCCGGCGGTGACGGTGGAAGACAACATCCTGGTGGGGGCGGACGAAACGCCAGCCGGATTTCCAGGAACCGCGCACGCCCAGGAACACATGCTATTTCGCGGCTGCACGGGATTGAGCGCGGGGCAAATCGCGGGCATTTACGCGCAATTGGGCGGTGTGAACGATGCCGACACGCAGCAAACCGTGACCCAGTTCTTCGCCACGCTGCCGGCGAGCGATCTGGACGTGGCGCTGCACCTCGACGCGGCGTGCCTGGAAAACGCCGAGGACTCGCAAGCCGAGTGGGCGCAGGAACGCGGCGCCATCGAGCAGGAAGTGGCGCGGGATTTGTCCAACGCCACCTACAAATTCATCACGCGATTGAACGCGGATATGTTCGCAGGCACGCCGTACGCGCACGATGCGCTGGGAACGAAAGCCTCTTTCGACCTCACGACTGGGCCGATGCTGCATCAGTTCTACCAGAAATGGTACGCACCGAACAACGCGATCCTGGTGATCACGGGCGACGTGGATCCGCAAGCGACGCTGGCGAAGGTGAAGGGCATCTATGGCGGGATCCCGCGGCATGACGTCCCGGCTCGTCCGGAGATCAATCTCGGTCCCGTGAAGGCCGAAACATTTACGCTGCCGAGCGATTTGGGCTATCAATTGGTCTTTGTCGCTTTCCGCATGCCGGGAACCGACAGCCCGGACTTCGCGCCGGCGGAGATTTTGAGCGACGTTCTAGCCAATCATCGCGCCAAATTGTATGACCTGGTGGTGCAAGGCAAAGCGCTGGCCACCGAATTCGCGCTGGGCGAATCGTATCGCAAGGCGGGCGTTGCGTTCGCGGTGGCCGCGTTGCCCGCTCAGGCCGACGCGCAGCCCGTGATCGCCGCGATCGAAAGCGTACTGTCCGATGCCGCCGCTAACGGTGTGCCGGACGATCTGGTAACCGCCGCCCGCCGTAAAGAAGTGTCTGACGCCGAGTTCCAGCGCAATTCCATCTCAGACCTGGCCTCGCGTTGGTCCAATGCCGTGGCCGTGGAAGGGCGCGAGTCCCCTGACCAGGACGTGGAGGCGTTGGAGCGCGTGACGAGCGATCAGGTCCGCCGCGTAGCGAAGAATTACTTAATTCAACAGAATGCCATCATCGCCACGCTCAAGCCCACGCCGGGCGGCCAGCCTTCGGCCGCGAAAGGATTCGGGGGAGGCGAGACTGCCGTGCTTCCGCCCACTTCGGCCGTGACATTGCCGGCCTGGGCCGAGGCCGCGCTGCAGAAACTCTCGATTCCCACGCCCACCGGCAAGCCGTCTGACATGACGCTGCCCAATGGCCTGCGGTTGATCGTCCTGCCTGAGACCATCAGCCCGACCGTGACCGTGATCGGCGAAGTGCGGCACCAGGCGGACCTCGAGACCCCGCCGGGCAAGGACGGCATCGACGACGTGATCGACGGGCTTTTCGACTATGGCACGGACCGGCTCGACCGGCTGGCGTTTCACAAAGCTCTGGATGACATCGCGGCGAGCGAAACAGGCGGGCATTTCTTCTCGCTGCGCGTTTTGAAGAAATATTTCTCGCCCGGTGTTCAGCTTCTGGCGGCGAACGAGTTGACCCCGGGGCTGCCGGCCGACGCGCTGTCCGTGGTTCGGAAAGAAGACGCCGAACTCGTAGGTGGACAACTACAGAGCCCGTCCTATCGCGCTGACCGCGCGCTCGATAAAGCTCTGCTTCCGGTGAACGATCCCGAATTGCGCCAAGCCACACCCCAAACCATCTCCAGCATCACGCTGAACGACGTGAAGGCGTATTTCCACAAGGTTTTCCGCCCGGATTTGACCGAGATCGTGGTGATCGGCGATATTACGCCGGAAGAAGCGCGCAAGGAGATCGCGAATTGTTTCGGCGCGTGGAAGGCCGTGGGTCCGAAGCCCAACATTATCCTGCCGCCGGTGCCGCGCAACAAACCCGGCTCTGCCGCTGTCGCCGACCCGACCAGCGTCCAGGATAGCGTGGTGCTTTCCGAGGAATTGGCCATCAACCGCTACGATCCGGATTACTATCCGCTGCAGTTCGGCAATCACGTCCTGGGCGGAGGATTTTACGCCACGCGCCTGTATCATGACCTGCGCGAGGTCAATGGATATGTATACAACGTCGACGATAGGATTGATGCCAATCGAACTCGCGCCAGCTTCAGCGTGGACTATGGCTGCGATCCGGCCAATGTCTCCAAGGCCGCGGCGCTGGTGCGGCGCGATCTGGCGCGCATGCAAACGCAAGATGTGACGCCCTCGGAGATGCAACAAGCGAAGGCGTTGCTGCTGCGGCAGATTCCGCTCAGCGAATCGAGCGAGGACTCGATCGCCGGAGCCCTGTTGGCACGCGCTGCGCTTAGTTTGCCGCTGGATGAAGAGATTCGCGCCGCCCAGCGGTACATGACGATGACCGCGGCTGAAGTCCGCTCGGCGTTTGCGCGCCGCATCCGGCCGGACGATCTGGTCACTGTGGTGCGCGGGCCCGCGCCGAAATAGAGCGAAGCCCCGCCGCATTGTGCGTGGGCTTGGCGAGTGGTAATGTGAGCGTGTGAAATACGCCATTCTCGCCCTCGCATTGGCCGCACCATTATTGGCGCAGCAGGACAACCGCTTGGCTTGGGCGCCGGTTCCAACCCAGCCCGCCACTTGGGTAGCGCCCAACCGGCCGATCTGGCGCCTCGCCGATTTGCTCGCGCAGCACAAGGGACAGGCCGATTGGACCCAAACCGTGGTGAGCGATGCCCTGCTCCACGCCGACTACATTTCGATGGGTCCGGGCGAGAAAACGCCGCGCCGCTTCCATCCCGACACGCGCGAATGGTGGATCGTCGAGGACGGCCAGATTCGCTTCACCGTCGAAGGGCAGGAGCCGTTCATCGCGTCGAAGGGCTTTCTGGTGCAAGTACCCTACCGCACTGTGTACGGCATGGAGACGGTGGGCGATCAACCCTCGCTGCGCCTGGAAGTGAACATCGCCGGAGCGCAAACTATGTACCCGGTGGATGAGACGCCGGTCCCGCTGGACAACACGAAATTCGTGAAGGTGCTGATCCAGGGCCGCGGCAAGTACGATCAAGGCAACAAGCCCTACATCGATTTCAACGCCGTGGTGGCCGGCACGGAGAAGCAGCGGCGCTTCATTGCCGACGATCGCGCGGTGGCCAATATTATCCTGGGCGATCCTAAGAAACAGCCGCCGGTCACCGACGCCAATTGGGGCCATTTCCATGAAGAATCCGGCGAATTCTGGATTGTTCTGCTGGGCAAGATGGAGTACAAGATCGGGAATCTGCCCATCTTCATCGCCGACCAGGGCGACGTGGTCTACACGCCCAAACAGACCTGGCATCGCGCGCGCTTCGCCGGCGATAGCCTGGCGTGCCGGTTGGCGATGAACGGGTACCAGAATCTTCTGCACGATTACCAGCCGCCGGACGAAGTCTCGCAGCGCTAAGCTCTGCCCAATAAGCCCGATTTTGGCAGCCCGCATGCTCCTCGTCGGGTATGCCGGCCATTCATGAGCAAAACATTACCAGTGCAGTTTTGGACCAAATGTCTAGTCCTTCTGATCCTCGCCTAAGGGCGATCATGGAGTGCCTGGTACGGCATCTGCACGCGTTCGCGCGCGAGGCCGATCTCACGCCGGAAGAATGGCTGGAGGGGATCAAGTTTCTCACCGCAGTCGGCCAAGCCTGCGTGCCTTATCGCCAGGAGTTCATCCTGCTTTCCGACACGCTGGGGCTTTCGAGCCTCATCAACATGCTGCACGACCGGCGCGCGTGTGAAGTGGGCACAAAGACCAGCTTGCTCGGGCCGTTCTATCGCGAAGGCGCTCCCACCAAACGGTTGGGGGAATCCATCGCCTCACCCGGCGATGGCTCGGAGATCCGCGGCTCCGAGATCTGCGTCTACGGCCGCGTGACGGACGTCGCGGGCAGGCCGATTCCGAATGCATCGATCGAGATCTGGCAGTCCGACGAGCACGGATTCTACGATCTGCAGAAATACGATCCTTCGCGGATGGATTTGCGCGGCTGCTTCTACGCCGATTCGGAAGGCGAGTACTATTTTCGCACCGTGCGCCCTCGCGGATACCTCATCCCGTTGGATGGCCCGGTGGGCGGCCTGATTCGCGCGCAACGCCGTCATGGTTACCGCCCGGCGCATATTCATTTCCTGGTGGGCGCGCCACATTATCGAGAACTGGTGACGGCGCTGTATTTAGGGAACGACGCGCACATCGATTCGGACACGGTGTTTGGAGTGACCGATTCGTTAATCACGGAAACGGTAAGGAATGATGCCGGCTCGCCGTTCCCGGATCTGCCTTCGATCCACTTCGATTTCCGCTTGGGCGCCGCGTCGGCGCGTGAGCAACCGGGTCGCGTGGGAGCCGATCCGGCCCAGATTGCGAGGCGCCCGGAATTGGTGTCGCACTAGCAAAAACCCTTGTTGGCCTCTGACTTGCGCAAAACCGCCGGAATGGATCTATCCGATAACGCTGTACTCGTCTACATCCTGAAAGAAAGCGGTGTCCGCGGACGCTTGACATCCGGCAAAATCGAACGGCGCGGGGGGAGTATAGACGTGTTCGATGCCCAGGGAGCACGGGTCGATTACCTTTCTGGGAAGCGCATCCGGAGTTGGTGCGTTGTCGATGCGAAAGGAGAACCCTTAAACGGCTGGCGGGAGATCCTCCCGGAGGACCTCCCCAAGATTGCCCCTGGCGCTTAAGAGCATACCTGGACTCGAAACCGGCCGTGTCTGCGCGATCTCACGCAGGTGTGCGGGAGGTCGCTGCGTGGCTTCGCGCAGGTGCATTCATGTCAAGCGGGGATTCGTTGGATGCCGGGCCAGCGATCGAAGTCGATATCGAAGGTAAAGATGGAGCGCACGGAGTGCCGTTCCATCACCGCGATGTGAATCGCATCCCGGGCGGAAAGCTGAGCGGGACCTTGGACGATCTCGGCCGCCCGCATCGCGTCGCGCTGCTCGATGGGGAGGACTTCGTCGGCGATTTCCAACGCCAACTGCAGAGCGGGCCCGATGGCTTCCCGCTTCTGGATCGCGGTGTAGCGGTGAAGAATCTCTTGCAGAACTTCCGCATCGGTGACCAAACGTTCCCCGGAGGCAACAAGGCGCTCCAGTAGAATCTGGGCTTCGGCCTTGTGCGGGTGAGGCGCTCCAATGAGGTACATCGGGATATTGGAGTCGATGAAAGTCAACCGCCGTAGCCCGCCTCGATTTCGCTCAGCATCCGGTCGATATCCGCTGTGGGGAAGGAATGGCGCGCGGCAGACCGGATAGCTCTAAGCTTTGTTTCAGGGTCGCGGACCGGTTGCCGCATGCGTGCGTCGTGTAAGACGCGTCGTACCCATTCGCCGACCGTCAGCCGCTCGCGTCGCGCAAACCGCTGGATTTCGGCCATCTCCTGATCGGGGAGAAGGACTTGTAGGCGCTTGCTCACAATGTGAGTATAACATGCTCAACCGACATCGCCGGGCGCCGCAGGTTCATATGAGCTTGCCTTTCCGATGAGCGAAGAAACCGCCGAGCAGCAAGGCGACGATGGTGATCCAGCTCAGCGCGTGGAACAGATGGCGCTCGAACCCGGCATCGAACGCAAAATCGATCGAGCACGGGCCGTCGCAGGGCGCGTGAACGACGCTCAGGCCAATGCCATCGCGTGTTACTTCCACCGGCTTGCCGTTGGATTGTGCGATCCAGCCCTTGTCGTACGTGGTCTGGATCGAAAGCACCTGTCCGGGATGCAGCATGGTATCGATGTGGCCGTGATTGGGATCGGGCCAAGTCATGACGTCCGCCGGGAGCGTTGGATCGTCCAGCGCGGCGACGTAGCGGGCCACGTCATCGGTATCCAATCCATTGATCGGCTGGCGCTTCACGATCGCGCTTTCCGGAACCACGTGTGCCAGAGATTTCGTTCTTTGCGGGACGGCGTAAATGGTGTCGTCCTCCCGGCGCCACAGGACCGGCAGAAGGCCCTGAAACTTTTCGGGATGGGCAAAGGGTTTGGTGAACACGCGGCTCATCGGCCCATTCACATAAATCGCATGGCATCCGTAGGCCTTGAGCCAAAGGACACTGATTTCCGCGTCGCGCGATCCGGCGTTCTCGCCGCTATAAATCGCGTAGGTGGCGGCTCCGTGGACCGCGAAATTGGGATCAAATGGATCGTGGCCGGAGTTCATCTGCGGCGTGTCCACGAAAACATTCAGCCAGGTGCCTGTTTCCGCGGATGCGAACACGCGCAGGCCACCGAGGTGGCTGCCGATCCATTGCGCCGTCTGATATTCGATCGTCTGCCTGACGTCGATCTTGGTCAGGACATACCGGGCGTAGCGGCGGTAGTGCACGGTCTGGTGATAGGCGGCCCCGGCGATGAGCAACACGCCCAGGATCTTGGCGGGCACAGGCCATCGCACCACGAAGCCCCGCAGTCCAAACGCGACAACGAGCGCGAGGCCCAGCTCCATTTCCAGGCTATAACGGTGTGGCTGCGGCAGCGCGGAGCGCCCCGCAATCGCAAACATCCCGACGATCTCAAAAAACAGATAGGTGAACAGCAAGATGAAACGGGTAAAGTAGTCGCCGATCGCGCGAACGGCGAAGCTGAGGAAAACAAAGCCCGGCAAAATGAGCGCCCAGGTAGCGAGTAGATCGCGGCCGTGATAATTGCCTCCGACGGTTTGCGAATTCACGGCCATGGTGTGGAGAAAGTTGGGCGTCATGAATCGTCCGGCGATCAGATACGCGGCCGCCGCCGTGGCCAGCACGAGCAGGCTGGACTTGGGCATCACCTTACGGGGCAACGCTAAAAGGAGGCAGGCACATCCGACCCCCAGATCCACCGCGCCGAAAGCGTTCACCAAGGTTAGGCAGGCCATGGCAACGGCCGCCGCGGCACACCATAAGTATTTGCGCGTCGTAATGGCACGATAGACGAGCAGGAGCGCGAGAGGCAGCGTGCTCACTACGGTTACGTGCGGCCCTTCCCCGTAATACGCCAGCACTCGCAGCCTCCAGGGATCCCACCATCCGAGTTCGTGATAAAGCGGAAAGATGACGGACGGCGAGAATAGCGAATAGAACAGAGCCGCAAAGAAGCTGGTTTCGAGGAATCGCGTAACGCGCCAGGCGAAGAAGAACAGGGACACCGGGGCCAAGACATAGAAGCCGCCGGTGACAAAATTGTAGGCTCGCGCGACCGAGCTTCCGGTGATCCACGCGAAGGCGGCATCCACCAGGTGAAGCAACGGCGTGTAAGTGTTCTCAAAGGGCTCGCCGTTGAACCACCACGGGTACCAGCCGAGATGCGGCCAATGCCGCAGGACGAAGCGGCTGATCGCCATGAAGGTGCCGGCGTTGTTCTGCATGTTGCTGGTGAATTCGGCGAAGAACAAGTTCCCGGCGAAATAGCAGTTCAGGGCAACCAGCAGCGCTACGTAATAGGCCGCGCGGCATTGAGGTTGGAGCCACTTGGACCTGGGTGGGGGCTGCATTCGGTAAATCAGAAGTCCATGGCCAATTGTACGCGATGACTTTGTGGGCGATGCCTCCGCAACCGCCGGCTCCATAACGCGTGACGGCTGCTTGCTAACATTGAATCAGGGACCGCTCCTCTTTTCCATGGAATTTGCCTATACGCCGGAGCAGATTCAGCTTCGCAAGAGCGTGCGTCAGTTTGCCGAGCATGAGATTCTGCCGCATGTGCTCGAATGGGACGAAGGCGAGATCTTCCCGCTCGAAGCGATCAAAAAAGCTGGCGACCTAGGATTCCTGGGTGCGATTTTTCCCGAAGAGCTGGGCGGCGCGGGCCTGGGCTACATTGAATACTCGATCATTATCGAGGAGCTGGCGCGCGTGGACCCTTCGGTCGGGCTGATCGTCGCCGCGCACAATTCGCTGTGCACCAATCACATCTTCGTCGCCGGCACGGACCAGCAGCGGCGCAAGTACATTCCGAAGCTGGCCACGGGCGAATGGATCGGTTCCTGGTCGCTCACCGAGTCGGAATCCGGCTCCGACGCCGCGGGAATGCGCACCAAGGCCGTGAGAGACGGCTCTTGCTGGGTGCTCAACGGCAGCAAGGTTTTCACCACCAACGCAGGCTACGCGGACGTGTGCGTGGCGATGGCGGTGACCGATCGCGCGGCGTCGCAACATGGCGTTTCGGCGTTCATTCTCGAGAAAGGCGTACCTGGATTTCAGTTCGGCAGGAGGGAAAACAAACTCGGGATGCGCGCCAGCGCCACGGGCGAAGTGATCTTCACCGATTGCCGCGTGCCCGAGTCGCAACTGCTGGGCAAGGCGGGCGAGGGGTTCGTCGATAGCCTGCGGATTCTGGACGGCGGGCGCATTTCGATCGCGGCGCTGGCTGTCGGCACCGCGCAGGGCGCTTATGAAGCGGCGTTGAAATATTCCAAGCAGCGCAAGCAGTTCGGCCGGCCGATTTCGGAATTTCAGTCCATCCAGAACAAGCTCGCCGATATGGCTACGGAAATCGATGCGGCCCGCCTGCTCACCTATCGCGCCGGCTGGATGAAGGATCGCGGCGAGCGCGTCACCAAGGAATCCTCCATGGCGAAGCTGTTCGCATCGGAGATTGCCGTGCGCGCCACCAACGAAGCGCTCCAGATCCACGGCGGCAACGGATTCACCAAGGATTACCCGGTCGAGAAGTTTTATCGCGACGTGAAGCTGTGCACTATTGGCGAGGGAACCAGCGAAATCCAGCGGCTGGTGATCGCGCGGCAGCTTTTGAAAAGTGCCGACTCCTGACAAGTAATGACCGAACTCGCGCGTAAGATTCTCGCGGGCGACACCCGCGCGCTGGCCCGCGCCGCTACCGCGATCGAAAACCGCTCTCCGCTGGCGGAATCATTATTGAAAGAATTGTTTCCGAGGACGGGGCGTGCGATTTTGATTGGCATCACCGGCGCTCCCGGCGCGGGAAAAAGCACGCTGACCGATCGGTTGATCGGGGAACTGCGGCGCGAGGGCAAGCGCGTGGGCGTGATCGCGGTCGATCCCACCAGCCCGTATTCCGGCGGCGCGATTTTGGGCGATCGCATCCGCATGCTCAGCCATCATGCCGACGAGCACGTGTTCATCCGCTCCATGGCCACGCGCGGGCAACTAGGCGGGCTCGCGGCGGCAACCACCGACATGGCGCTGCTGCTGGATGCCGCGGGCAAGGACGTGGTGCTGATTGAAACCGTGGGCGTGGGCCAGGACGAAGTGGAGATCGCGAAGCTCGCCGACGTTACCGCGCTGGTGCTCGTGCCGGGCATGGGCGACGATGTGCAGGCCATCAAGGCCGGGATCATGGAAATCGCCGACGTCTTCGTGATCAACAAAGCCGATCAGCCCAGCGCGGATCGGCTGGAGCGGGAGATTCTGGCTTTCCAAGGTCTCTCGGTGAGGCCTGATGGGTGGACGCCGCCCGTAGTGCGTACGATAGCCACCGAGGGCCAGGGAATCCCGGAAATGCTGGCCGCGGTTCGTTCTTTTCTGGCGCGCGGGCAGAGCCAGGATCGCGCGGTGGCGAATTGGAACCTGCGCTTGCGTGAGATGCTGCGCGAACGGTGGATGCGGCAATTTGCGAACATTGATTTTCAGTCCGCGGCAAAACAAATCGCGGCGCGCCAGTGCGATCCTTATACATTGATCGAATCTTTCATGGCCGGCGCGGGAGCGGGTCCGTTCGAGATTGATCATTTGGGCATCGCGGTCCGGTCGCTGGATAACGCGCTCGCGTTTTATGAAAAGCAGGCCGGTTTCGCGGCCGGCCCACGCGAGGCAGTGCCGTGGGAAAAGGTAAACGTCGCGATGCTGCCCGTGGGGCATTCGCGCATTGAGCTGCTGGAAGCGAGCGAACCGGACTCCGTGATCGCCAAGTTTATCGAAAAACGCGGCGAGGGTCTGCATCACGTCGCGATCCGGGTGCCCGATCTGGCTGCGATGGCTGAGCGGCTGAAGGCGCACGGCGCGCGATTGCTGAATGAGCCGCGTGCGGGTGCGGGCGGGCACTTGTATGTGTTTGTCCATCCCTCATCCACCGGCGGAGTCCTGCTAGAGTTGATCCAACAATAATTAATGACCAAACCAACGATCGGTATCATCGGCGGCAGCGGGCTGTATTCGATGCCTGGCTTTACCGCGCAGGAAGAGCGAGTCGTGGAAACGCCGTGGGGCATGCCTTCGGACCCTTACGTGGTCGGGCAGCTCGCGGGCAAGGAGGTCGCGTTTCTCGCGCGGCATGGCCGCGGCCATCGCTATTCGCCCTCCGAGCTGAATTTTCGGGCCAACATTTACGGCTTCAAGGTGCTGGGTGTGGAACGTATCTTGTCACTGAGCGCGGTGGGTTCGCTGAAGCAGGAGCACGCGCCGTTGAAGTTCGTCATTCCGGATCAATTTTTCGATCGCACGCGCGGGCGCGTGTCCACATTTTTCGGCGAGGGCCTCGTGGCCCACATCAGCTTCGCCGATCCGGTTTGCCCGCAGCTTTCCAGAATTGTCCATCAGGCGTGCCTCGAAAATGGCGTGGACGTGGCGCGCGGCGGAACGTACCTGTGCATGGAGGGTCCGGCGTTCTCGACCAAGGCGGAGTCGAACGTGTACCGCAGTTGGGGCATGGACGTGATCGGCATGACCAATTTGCAGGAGGCGAAGCTCGCGCGTGAGGCCGAGATTTGTTACGTCACCATCGCGATGGTGACCGATTACGATTGCTGGCATGAAGAGCACGATGCCGTGACGGTGACCAACATACTGGACAACCTGAAACACAATGCCGACAATGCCTGCAAGGTGGTGGCGGCGGCGGTGGCGGGGATGCCCGCAACGCGCGAGTGCCAATGCGGCTCGGCGCTCGCGCACGCGCTGCTCACCGATCCCAAGGCCGTTCCCGAGGCGACGCGCCGGAAGCTGGAGCTGCTGGTTGGCAAATACTTGTGAGGCACTGGCGCAGCAGTTGCTCGAATGCTGCTTAGACGAGCATCCTTGGCCCGCGCACGTGCTGGACGATCTGCTCGCATATGGCGGCGATCGCGAACTGTTTCGCGTGGTGGTGGAGCGGCTGGCGGATCTGTTCGAGCCGCGTTTATGTCCCGTTTATGCCGAGCTGTTTTGCGACGTGATCGCACGTCACACGGGACTGCATGCGACGCACCTGGCGGCCCGCTACGGCCGTGTGCGCCGGCCGCGGGTCTTCGATCGCGATCCTAATTCAATCCAGAACGTTTTTGTTCTTTCGCGGGTGACGTTGGGCGCGGACGTCGCGGTCACCAGCGTGATCCTGGATGCGGCCAAACAGCGCTTCCCGCAAGCGACCATCTGGTTCGCGGGCCCGATGAAGAGCTGGGAGCTGTTCGCCGCCGATGCCCGCCTGCGCCATCTGCCAGTCGCCTACGGGCGCGGTGGAACGCTCGAGGAGCGGCTTTCCATTTGGCCGCACATGCGCGAGGCTCTCTCTGTGCCCGACAGCATCGTCATCGATCCGGACTCGCGGCTCACTCAGCTCGGCCTGCTGCCCGTTTGTTCCGAAGAGGACTATTACTTTTTCGAGAGCCGCTCGTACGGGGCCGATGGCGAAGCGCCACTCTCCTTGCTCGCGCGCCGCTGGGCCGCGGAAACGTTCGGAATCGCCGAGGCTCGGCCCTACATTTCTACTGATCTCGAAGTGGCCGAATTCGCGGCGACGGTGAGCTTCGGCGTGGGGGAAAATGCCGCCAAACGCGTCTCCGATGCATTCGAAGCCGGGGTCCTGCGCCGATTACCACGCCCGGTTCTGATCGATAAAGGCGCGGGCGGCGAAGAAGCCGAACGCGTGGAGCGAGCGGTGGCCGCAGCCGTGGGCGAGGGCATCGTGATGTGGGACGGATCATTCGCCGGATTCGCCGCGCACATCCGGCGCAGCAAATTATTTGTCGGTTACGATTCGGCCGGCGGTCACGTTGCCGCGGCGTGCGGCATTCCGATGATTAGCATTTTCGCGGGCGCGGTTTCCGAGCGCATGTTCCAGCGCTGGCGACCGACCGGCGACGGTAAGGTCGGGATCTTGCGGCCCGACAACCCCACCATCGATCAGGCCATCGCTACTTTTGAGTCTCTTTTGTCGGATCTTCTTTTGTCTGATCTTCCGGAAGAGCGTCGGGCGTCTCGAACTTGATGGTCGATTCGGTTCCGAACTTCTTGTACACCCGGAATTCGATATCGTTTCTCGTCATCTGTTTGTCGCGCTTCGAGATCAGCTCGGATTTCAGCGGCAGCATGTACTGTTGATCGCCAATGGTCTCGAAATCGTAATCGAGCGACGACGTGATGTCGTGGATCGGGAACGCGGCCGGCATATCGTAGGGCGTCATGACGATCTTCACCACCATCTTGGTGTCCTCGTCGATGTAAACCAGGCCGCGATACGCCGGCACGATGGATTGCACGTCGTCGGCCTCGACGTGATATCTCGAAAACTGCTGCTGGACGTCGTAGGCGAACACGTACGTCCTGCGGCGGCGCAGCGTGGCCCAGTGATCCCAGGAAAATTGGGCATGCGTGCCGGGCGCGAAGAGATCGTCCATCATGGTGCCGAATTCGCCCTCTGACGTGGTGCCGCCAAACTGCCGCATGCTGGCATTGGCTACCGGCTGGTCGTTGTGGAGAATCACTTCGTAATTCTCGGTTCCGTTGTAACTGAGACGCGCGGTAATGGTGTCGGAATGATACCAGTTGTTGCCCGTGCCGGTGGGGTCGACGTCGCGGCGCGTCACTTGAACGCAAATGAAATTGGGTAATTGCTTGGTGTAGTTCAACGCGTATTGGCGCGCCTGCTCGATAATCTTGGCCTGGTCGGCGGGATCGGGCGGCGGAGGCGGAACGTAGACGGGCTTGGGCGGAGGCGGAGCAGCGGGCGCTAGCCCGGCGGATGCTTCGGCCAGCTCGCGCAACGCAGCGATCGTTCTTGCGCCGGCGCCCAAGCTCTGCAAATCCTCGATGGTCCGGTCATCGAGCTTATCGGTGAGCTTCACCTTCCGCAAATACTCGGCCACCTTCGCGTCGGGCTGATGGAGCTCAACGGAGGAGCGAATGAACATGACCAATTGCGCGACGGTCATGTTCATTTCGGCCGTTGCCGCGGCAAGAATGCCGGCCGTCACTAGGACCAGCAAAAATCGCATCTTCCCTATATTGTCTCTCACTCGCCTTTCGAAAGAATCTGGTAGTGTCCTAATAGTGCGTGAAACGCCAATTCACTAAACAGCGTCCGCTCGCTGTGCTACCGTTGGAATCGATGGCGAGAAAGAATCGCACCGACCTCCGCGCGCTCCGTAACATGATCGACGAAGCGCACCTGCTTTTGGAAACCACGGAACTTCCCGAGAACCGCTCCAAGCGTGCCTTGGAACTGCTCAGCACGGCGCTAAAGCTCGCCGATCATCTGTTAACCGAAACTCCCGCTGTGACGCTCGGGAAGCTCGGCGGACGTAAGATTGCGGAGCGTGGCCCTGACTACTTCCGTAAGCTCGCAGCCAAACGCAAGATTCACGGCGGCGGAAGGCCAAAGAAGCAAGTCGAATAAAAGTAGTCTATAAACCCGATACAATGCGGTCCATGCGCGATCAAAGAGCAGCCGCAGAAAAGCATGGAAAACGATACGGGCTAGGCAAGCCTTTATAAAGGCCCGTGCCTCGGAAGCTGCCAGCAAAGCTGCCCTGAAAGCTCACTGTGAGGATAACGGCTGGCGCGTCGTTTTCTTCGAGGGCAAAACGGGATCTCCACGTACGGGCATAATTGATGCGATAGCATTTCGGCTTCAGCGTCATAACGCTGATGGGCTAGAGATTCGGCTCATACAGCTAAAGGGCGGCAAGGCGGGAATCAGCGGTCCCGAAGCGAAACGGCTGAAGCAGGCGGTGAAAGATATCACCGTTGCCTGGATGGCCGCCGCCTTCGATGGTGAGACGCTGCACACATTCCACGAGGAAGCTTAGTATCCGGGTAGAATAGTCCCTTACAAAATGAAAAACCCGGCGCGCGAACACCGGGCCTTTCGATAACGGACGTGAGACATCCACCATCGTAGAGCCTCTTCGCGCGCCGTGCAAGAGGCTCATGCTCGAATCCGACTTCTGGAAGGATCTGGCCGCTCAGTTTCGCGTTCTTAACGATCCCAGCGGGGTCCTGTATGCGCACTGGACGAGATACGACGATCGGCATTGGGAGTTGATACGCGGTGAGTTCTCAACCTTGGCGGCGCAATATGAACCGTTGGCTAGAAGAGGCGGAACACAGCTAGACCGAAGTCGGGATTCTCTTGAGGTTTGGCTTGATGCCATGCGAGCCGAACCAGGTTTTGTTTACGACGAAATCACAGACGTTGAAACAGGGGCAGTGATTTCATGTTCGATATACAGCCTCCGTCAACGTTCTGCTGATTTCTGCAACATCTTGGAAAGTCGCGCTCTAGAAAAGGAACGCGTAGCCGAGAATGAGGAGCGCGAGCAGTCCGATCCTCGCAATTGGACTCCATTGCACCAAGAACTGGAAGCGATCGAAGCTATCAAGAAGCTCTATGCTCAACCGCCAAAAGAAATATCTGAAGCGCTAGTGCGGAACCTCATCGCGCAGCGGGAGGGCATCAAGCCCGAGGATGTCCCCTTGAAACGGATTCGATTCGAGGTCAGCGGATTGCTTAAGCACTATGGCCCAACAATAAAACTCGTCCCGCAAGATGCCAGGCCGTTAGCAGAATCAATACGTAATGATTCCTCACAATCGATTGACCAAAGCGAGCCTCGGGGACCCACGCAGTCCTCGAAGACCGGAGAGCGCCAGGAAATCGTTGCCGCCTATCTCAACTCCTTCCCTGAGAAAATCGCAATCCTCGACATATGTTGGGCAGCTCGACAACGATACCGGGAATGGAAGCGCTGGATAAAAGGAGCAAGAGATAAGCGTCCGATCCCCGATGGGTCTAAGGCGGATCGGGCATTCCGAGCGATCTTGACCAGCAAGACAAGGCCACTAGAATATCGTGCGGAACCTAGGCCTCCCAAGTGGCAGTAGCGTCCATCTTCCCCCTATTCTCCCCCTATCTTCCCCCCATCGATAACCCAATTGTCCCTTATGTGAAATGTGGAGCAAACCATTTATCCTGTTAGAGATAGAGGACAGGAGCAGATTCGGAATGTTGTAAATTCGAGGACCACCACGAACGCGACGGGGAGCGGCATTACCGCTCCCCTTTTCCGTGCTTGCGGGCGTGGCGGAACTAGCATACGCAGCGGTCTTTAAAACCGCCGTCCTTGGGTGGAATTGTGGGTGCGAATCCCACCGCCCGCACCATCAATTATGCTCCGTAACTTATTGACCAGTCAAGAGTAAAACCTGCGTTTTTAGTGACGTTTCCTCTTGCTAAACAACGGCTGGTCGCTGTATAATTAACTCATGGTTGCCGAACAGAAACAAGCGAAAACAATGACTTGCGAAACCTGCAAGGTAGAGGCCAAGCGCTTTGCGGTGAACCGCAATGGCACGCTCCGTTTTCGCTGCCCGAAGTGCGGGAAGACTTTTAGCGAAGCGCGCGATGCCCAGCTCGGCAACATGTCACTCCCCGCCGAAAAGGTTCTGTCGATCCTCAACCTGTTCATCGAAGGCACGTCCGTGCGATCCACAGAACGTCTTACCCGCGTTCACCGCGACACAATCCTGAAGGTCCTGGTAGCCGCTGGCGAGAAGTGCGAAAAGTTGATGGGCCAGTTGATTGTGAACGTTCCAGTGAAGGACGTAGAGTGTGATGAGATTTGGGGATTCATCCAGAAGAAGGAAGGACACAAGGGACCGGAGGAGGCGCACGACAACAGCATCGGCGATGCATATTGCTTCGTCGCTATTGAGCGCCATACGAAACTGGTTTTGAACTTCGCGCTCGGTCGCCGCGATACGGCCACGACGCAGATTTTCATCGAAGGGCTTCGCGCCGCTACTTCTCATCATCGCTTCCAGATCACATGCGATGCGTTCCGCCCCTATGTTCCCGCTATCGCTGATACGCTCGGAGATCGCGTCAGCTTCGCGCAACTCATCAAAGTCTACGGCACGACGGAGGAAGGCAGAGAGGCTCGGTATAGCCCTTCTCAGATCGTGGAAACGGAGGCGGTCCCAGTCTTCGGTGATCCCGATCCCGCTAGAATTTGCACCAGCATTATCGAACGCCAGAACCTCACCATCAGAATGCAGATGCGGAGGCTCACACGCTTGACGAATGGTTTCTCAAAGAAGTGGGAGAACCTGTGGGCCGCGTACTGCCTGCATTTCGCCCATTACAATTTCTGCCGGATTCATCGTTCACTGCGCGTGACGCCCGCCATGGAAACGGGCCTCACCGATCATGTTTGGGATTTGGCGGAACTGCTGGCGTAGAATTTTAACTGAAGCTCTTAAGGGATAGCGCCCGGCGGCAACCAGGCGTTTCTCGAATCTCGAATGGGCAGACCTAACCCATGATGGCATGGAGGTGTGCCCAGATGCAATCCAGACTTTGGCGATGCACTATTACAAGCGCGTCATCGCGAACATCAACGCTCATCCGCGGAAATGGGCCGGTAGCGTTGTCCTGGTCATTGGCGAGAGATTACTCGAACACCGCCTACTCGGATGGGCAAATGATCGCATCGATGAAGGGGCGACGCGCTTGATGCCCTACCTTCGGGATATCTTGACGGCCAGTATCGCGCATCCGTGGTGGTCCCTTTTTGTTTTGCTCGCTGCGTACAGCATTGTCATGATTGCGATCTCCCATCTCTCTGTGCTGTTGCCTTTTGTCATTCGTGCACGTTCGGCTAGTGACGCGAACACCAAATCGAAACAAAATCGCGCCACCGGTCTTGGGAGCGACCATCCAAGCAAATATCTAGCGACCAACGAAAACGATCCCCCTTTCATAGCTGATTTGTCAGATGAGTTCGAAGTTTCCTCGCCCGATGAACTACTCGTCCGTATCCGCGCATCGCACGACTCAGAGATTGATGCACTTCTCGTACACATCGTGAATCGCGGCGAGCGCACTTTGGATTCTTGCAGAATGGTCGTAGAGAGTTTCAGAAGCTTCGATTCAAGACGAAATAAGTTTCGAGTAGAGTCAGCGGGGAATGCGGAGGTGGTCAGATTTGGTGCGGTACGTCCTGACTATGAATCTGGCGGCTATTGGTTTGTCAAAATCGACAAGCAGTCCCAGCAATTGGAAATTGGCAACACTGGCAGAGGAGTGATGTCATGGCCACCCAAAGATCCCGTTTCGACCCAGACGTGGCTCCTCACTGTTCGTCTTGAAGGTGAGGTTAGAACGGAGCAAAGCCGCCCACAGCCCTTACCTATGTGGCGGTTTGAGGTCTGCGTAGCATGGAGGAAGCCCAACACTCTCCTGGTCGGTCGTTCTCCACATTGATCCTCTCACAGCGCACAGGAAGAGCTATGTTTCTTCCGGCGAAAACGCTGCGCGAAGGGCCGTGATATCATCACGCCCATGGACGCCACGCCGGAATTGCACGACATGGCGCTTAGGAGCTATGGCTACGGACGATGGGACGCGCCATATTGGTTTATAGGTCCAGAGCAGGGACAAGGCGACGGCAGCTTGGAATGCCGCTTGAAAGCTTGGACTGAATTGGGCGCAGGGGAATTGTGCGATTGTCGCCAATTCCACCGACGCATCGAAGAACAGAAATGGCATCGCGACCATAAGCCGCCACTTCAGAGAACTTGGGACAAGCTCATAATCCTGCTGAAGGCTTTCAAGGGTGAACCGTCCGATAGCAAGACTAGGCAGACGTACCAGCGAGACGAACTAGGTATGCTGGATGGCGAAACTTGCGTGATCGAATTATCCGGTCTAGCGGCGCATAATCTGAAAGTAGATCGTGGCTCGTTCAGAACGGAGTACCGTCCGCGCCGCATCGAAACTATTCGCAACAGGATCAGAGAAAACGTCCCCAAGTTCGTTGTCATGTATGGAACAACCGACAAGGCAGCGTGGCAAGAGATAGCCGGATGCGGGCTTGAGCCGGGTAAGATCGCAATATGCAGCGGTATCGCTTTCGTCATGGCGGAACACCCCGTAAGCAGGCAGGGCGTAAGTAACGGTTACTGGCAATATCTCGGAAACAAACTACGAGAGCGCGTCACGCACTATTAGGACACTACCAAGAATCTGATCCAGGGCGGCGTTCAGATCCGGATACTGGAACGGGAAACCGGCCGATTTGGCGGCCGAAGGAAGCACGCGCTGGCTGGCCAGCAGCATTTCGGACATCTCGCCCAACAGCAGTCGCAATGCAAACGCGGGAGCGTATAAGATGGCGGGCCGATGCAGTGCTGTCGCGAGACGGCTGGTGAATTCGTCGTTCGAGACCGGATGGGGCGACGATGCGTTGACAGCGCCGCGAACGGCGGAGAAATTAATCGCGAAAAGAACGAGATTGACGGCGTCGTGGATGTGGATCCACGCCATCCACTGCCGGCCCGATCCCAGCCTGGCGCCGGCGCCGAAACGAAAAACTGGGAGCAACTTGGCGAGCGCGCCGCCTTCCCGTCCCAGCACCATGCCGAAGCGGAGGCGAACCACGCGGATTCCCAGAGCCTCGGCCGATTGAGCAGCGTTCTCCCAGTCCATGACGACTTGCGCCAGGAAATCGGATCCGGGCGCAGACGCTTCCGTGAGGATCTCATCACCGCGCGATCCGTAATATCCGACAGCGGAAGCGCACACCAGTACGCGGGGACGCCGCGACTGGGCGGCCAGCGCGCTCACCAGGCGGCGCGTACCTTCGACGCGGCTATCATGGATGCGCTTTTTGGCGGCTGCGGTCCAGCGCTGCGACACGGGCTCGCCAGCCAGGTGAACTACCGCGTCGGCGGACTCGAGGCCCGCCGCCGGGGGTTGGGTCTCCGTGGGATTCCACTCGGAGAACTGGACCGCGGACGGAAGCCCATCCGGAGATTTCCTTCCGAGAACACGAATGGAACAGCCCGTTTCGAGCAGCTTGCGGGTAAGAGAGCGTCCGATGAACCCGCTCGCCCCAGTAACCGTGACGTTCATTTACTACATTCTATGCTCGGACTTGTGAGCGAACGCTTGGCCTCGCTTGTGTATGACAAGTTGCATCAGTACTAGTACAAGGCAGGACCCGCGGCAGCATGAAAACCAGCTAGTCGTGGTGTATACTCGACTCGTTCCGGCCGAGGAGGCGGCCGGGCCCCCGGAAATTCATGCAAGTGGATTATTCTCTAGCGTCCGCACGTCGTCCGGTCTCTCTTCCGGAACAGGTTCACGCGCTGCTCGAGTTGATGCGGCCGGCGAATCTGTTCACGGCTGCCGCGGACAGTGTCGCCGGTTCGGCCGTGGCAGGTTCCGCGCCTCTCCCGGCACTGATCCTGGCCAGCATGGCTTTATACGGCGGCGGCGTGGTCTTCAACGATATCTTCGACCGCCGGCTGGATGCGTCCGAGCGGCCCGAGCGGCCCCTGCCGAGCGGGCGCGTGAGCCTGAGCACGTCGATACTGTTCGGCGCGCTACTGTTGGCGGGCGGTATCGTGGCCGGGTGGTTGGTTTCGCCGGTAAGTGGGCTGCTCGCGCTGCTGATTGCCCTAAGTGCTTTGATCTACGACGCCTGGGCGAAACACAGTGCCATGTTCGGCCCTGTTTTTATGGGCTCGTGCCGGGCATTGAACCTCCTGTTAGGCTTGAGCGCCGTACGGGAAATGATTCCTCAACGGTGGTTCGTCGCCTTGATCCCGCTCGCGTTTGTCGCCGGCATCACATTGATTAGCGCGGGCGAGGTCCACGGGAGCACCGCCGGCCGGCTGGTCTCCGGTGCGATCGCGATGAGTGCGGCCATGATAGCAGTCGCCGTGCTCGCAGCCTGGAATGGCCGGCAAGCGATTTGGACCGCGCCGTTTTTCGTCTTATTGATCTGGAGAGTGGGCCCTCCGTTGTGGCGCGCCCTGCGTGCGCGGACACCGGGGATGATCCGAAAAGCGGTGATCGCGGGGGTATTGTCTCTCATCGTTGTCGATGCGTGCTTGAGCGCCGGGTATGGCCGCCCGCTCGCCGGCTTGGCGCTGTTGGCGTTGTTACCGATTTCCGCGTGGGTGGCGCGGCGGTTCTCGGTTAGTTAATGCGGTGAGTTGATATGGACTCTATCGAGCAGACCATACGAGTTCAGTTTCGATACGCGGTGCATTTCACGCGCGGGCTCTTCGACCCGGAGAATGCGTTGCTGCGCCGCACACTCGGAGACGGCCGGAATGGCCGCGCGAAAGCTCTCCTGGTCGCCGATCACGGTCTTTGCGAGGCGACGCCGGGCCTGTTGAATGCGGTTTACGAATATTGCGAGCAGCATAGCGATGCCATCGAACTAGCTGGCGATCCCATCGTCTGCCCCGGGGGCGAGGCCGCCAAAAACACGGCGTGTCACGTGCGGGCGGTGCAAGAGGCGGTCCACCGCTACGGCATCTGCCGGCAATCGTATATCATCGCGCTGGGCGGCGGCGCCGTTCTGGACATGGCAGGATTTGCCGCAGCCACCGCGCACCGCGGCGTGCGCCTGATCCGGGTTCCGACCACAGTGCTATCACAAAACGATTCCGGGGTCGGGGTAAAGAACGGGATCAACGAATTCGGCAAGAAAAATTTCCTCGGGACCTTCGCGCCGCCCTCGGCAGTATTGAACGATTTTCTCTTTCTCGATACGCTGCCGGCACGGGACTGGAACAGCGGCATCTCGGAAGCCGTCAAAGTCGCTCTGATCAAAGATCCCAAATTCTTTGATTTTATCGAGCGCAGCGCGGCGCGGCTGGTGGCGCGGGACTCCGAGCCGATGGAACACCTGATCCGGCGCTGCGCTGAATTGCACCTGGCGCACATCGCCCAGAATGGCGACCCGTTCGAGTTGGGTTCGTCGCGGCCCCTGGATTTCGGCCACTGGGCGGCGCACAAGCTCGAGCAGCTTTCCAATTTTCGCCTGCGGCACGGAGAGGCTGTGGCCATCGGGCTGGCGCTCGACTGCACTTACTCCTGGCTGAGTGGTTTCCTGAGCCGGCGGGAATGGCAGCGGATCGTCGGGCTGTTGCGCGCGCTGGATCTACCCATCTACGCCCCGGAATTGGGCGAGCATATCGACGACGAAAGCCATCCCCGGTGCGTGTTGCGAGGCTTGACGGAATTCCGCGAACACCTGGGCGGTCATCTTACCGTCCTGCTCCTCAAGACCATCGGAAAGCCGTTCGAGGTTCACGAGCTTTCGAGCGCCACCCTCGCTCAGAGCGCCGGCGTGCTAAAAGAGATTCAAGAGTCTGAAGGAGAGACGGCGGAAGCCCTCACCGTCAGTGCATTAAAAGGAGGAGGAGTATGGGCGTTTCCACACCACTCAGCGCCAAAGAACTAGTAGACGAATACTTCATAGAGAATCGGACCAAGCTGCTGGAAATCGGAGCATTTCTCGACCGGCTGGACCGCATCGACCCGGGATACACCGAACGTGACTTCCGCATGAAATGTTTTCGTGCGGCTCTGTCCGGCCTGTCGGCGAGCGGCGTCAATCACGTGCTGGAGATCCAAAGCGTGTTCAGCGATCCGACCGACGAGCCGATCGCCGCTTTGGACCGCAAGAGCGCGATGGGCGCATACGACCATTGGAGCCAGGAGGCGCAGTCATGAAATATATCGATCATCATGCACATATGGTTTCGCGCACCACCGACGATTATCAGCAGATGGCGCTGACCGGCTGTGCGGCCGTGACGGAGCCCGCATTCTGGGCGGGCTGGGACCGGACCACTCCCGCCAGCGTGGAAGATTATTTCCGCCAGCTCACGGATTTCGAGCCCAAGCGCGCGGCTCAGTACGGAATTCAGCATTACGCCTGGATGGCGATGAACCCGAAGGAATCCGACGATCGCGAGCTTTCGCGCGAAGTCCTGAAACGCATTCCTCATTTCTTGAGCCATCCGACGGTCCTCGGCGTCGGCGAGATCGGCATGAACCGGGTGACGCGCAATGAAGTGGAAACCTACCAGGAACAGGTGGAGCTGGCGGTGGCGCACAAGCAGCTCATCCTGATCCACACGCCACACCTCGAAGACAAGCTGAAGGGGACCAAGGTTTCGATCGACGTGCTAAGGAAAGTTCCCGGCGTGCGGCCGGAGCACGTGTTGATCGATCACGCCGAAGAGCACACCATCGAGCGCATCCTCGATGAAGGCTATTGGGCGGGATTGACGCTGTATCCGAACACCAAGCTTTCCCCCCAACGCGCGGCCGATATCATCGAACGGTACGGCCCGGAGCGCATTTGCGTGGCCGGTGCTTGCGACTGGGGACCCAGCGATCCCATCGCGGTGCCACGCTTTGCAATGGAGATGCGCCGCCGGCGGCATTCGGAATCCCTGATCCAGTCGATCGTCTTCGATGTCCCGGTGCGGTTCCTCAGCCAGTGCGCGAAATTCCGCATCCGCCCGGAGGCGTCGAAGCCCGCTTCCACTGCCGTAGCGGCGTAGGAGCACGGGCTTGCAAATCGGTCGGGAACGATCGCTGGACCTTACATACTGCACCAGCATTCATCCGGCGGAGGGCTGGGAGAACGTCGAACGCAACATCCGGCGGTACGCTCCGGCGCTTAAACAAACGCTTTCGCCCTCCGCTCCCTTCGGCTTGGGATTGCGGCTCTCGGCGCGAGAAGCCAAAGAACTGCTCGAGGGCGAGCACTTGACACGTTTCGCGGGTTTTCTCGAAGACCATGGCCTGTACGTCGCCATTCTCAACGGGTTTCCGTACGGGCC
>JASHQT010000633.1 GCA_030039005.1 Bryobacteraceae bacterium | reverse complement strand
TCCAGATCAGGTGCAGGCAAAACAAAAGCTGAACGGCAATCGAGCTGTACCACAGCAGGTTCGTCGTTTCCAGCATGTCTCGCGTTTGACAGCGCGGCCGCTACGAGATCCCGCTGTTCAGGGACGCTCGTGTTGTTCGCCGGTTACTTATTCTTGCCTTTCTTGGCGTCGGGGTTCTGGTAATTGGTCTGAATGGTTTCGCCGATCGCTTGCAACAAGCCCTTCGCGGCGTCGGCAAATTGGCCAGTGGGCGCAAGCTCCAGATACTTTTGCAACGCCTCTTTCATTCCCGGAGGCGCGACCACCTTGCCGTCGGACGTACTGGTCAGTCTGGCCGAAAGAGCACTGGCATACTGATATTGCGCGTCGGCATAATCGGGCTGCAGTTCGATGGCTTTCTTGAAAGCCGCTTCCGCCGGTCCGGACTGGCCGTTGTTCACGTAGACCGCGCCCAGGTTGTAATAGTAGCGGCCCGCCTGCGCCGGATCCAGTTGCGCGGCCTTATTCAATTCTTCCTGTGCCTGATCGAACTTCTTGGCTTTGGCGAGCGTCAGCGCGTAATTGTTGTGGTATGCCGGATTGTCAGGCTTGAGTGCGATGGCCTTCGTGTAGGCATCCAGCGCCTTGTCCAGCGCGGCTTCCTGATCGGCGCCGGTCTTGGTGCCTGCCAGGCCGATGTAGGAGTCGGCTAGATTGGCCCAGATCACGCTCTGCATTGGATCGAGCTCGGTGCCTTTCGTGAACGCGGCGACGGCGGCGTCGTAGTTCTTCGCGGCCAGTGCGTCCTTGCCCGCGTTAAACGTGTCGTTCAGGACTTTGTTCTTGGCGATGATCTCGGCATTCTCTTTGGCCTGTTTCTCCAGCGCTTCTTTCTGCTCTTTGCTCATGCCGCGCTCTTGTTCGGCGGTGGGAGCGGCGCCGCCTCCGGCTGCCTGTTGCGCCGCCTGCTGTTGCTGGGCGGCGGCTTTCAGATCGAAGTTGACCGGCGTGGGATCCCCCAACCCCGGCCGGACGTTCTTCGTTTCGTCGCGCTTCTGGCCGTCGATAAAGACGCTGACCGTATACGTCCCGCCCAGGGGCAGGCCGTTGTAGATGTAGTGGCCTTTTTTGTCGGTCTTGGCCCCTTTGTAGGTGCCTTTCATGTCCTGGCGCTCGATGAGGATCTGCGCACCCTTGACCATCTGGCCATCGGGGCCTTTCACATCGCCCTCGATCGCCGTAATCTGCGCCCAGGAAGCGCCGGCAAACAAGAAGAAACACAAACCACCGAAAATGTACCCGCGTGACTGAGCGAGCATAGATCTTCCTCCCGAGGAGTAAACTTTCAATATCAGCATACTACGAACACGGGAAGCTGGAGACTTGTTTCAGAGGCTTGCCGCAACGTCTTGTCCCCCATCCGGTGTGCCCCGGATCTGTTGTATCCGCTCGCGAGCGCAGGGCATCGAATCAAACGTAGCGAGGTCAGGAGGGCCGGAGCTATAATGAGAGCACTTCCGGGAGTTATCGGTTTGCGTTTCGTCACTTTGTTGTTACTTACGTTCGGCGTGCTCTACGGCGAGAATGGAGATCCGCTCGCCAAGGCCGAGGATCTGTACCGGCGGACGGATTATCAAGCTTCGCTGGCGTTCATTCATCAAACGCGGCAGCAGAGCGCGAAGGCCGAAATTCTGGCGGGCAAGGACCAGTTCATGCTCGGCGACTATAAAAAGGCCGCCCAGGCGTTCGAGCAGGCCTTCGCCTTGGAGCCGGGCAACGCGGAATGCGCACTGTGGCTCGGCCGCACTTACGGACGCCGCGCCGAGACCGCGTCTCCGTTTACCGCTCCCCGGTACGCCTCCAAGGCTCGCACATACTTCGAGAAATCGGTCGCGCTGGAGCCTCACAACCTGGACGCGTTGAGCGATCTGTTCGATTATTACCTCGAAGCGCCGGGCTTTCTGGGCGGCGGCTACGAGAAAGCCGAGCGCCTCGCGCAGCAACTCGCGGCGGCGGACCCTGCACAGGGCGACGTGGCGCAGGCCAAATTGGCGGAGCGGCGCAAGGAGTTTGATACCGCAGAAGAGCAGCTTCGGCGCGCAATCCAGGATGCTCCGCGGCAAGTGGGACGGCTGTTGGATCTGGCACGCTACTTGGCCAAGCGCGGTCAGGTATCGGCAAGCGATGCCGCCTTCGACCGGGCCGCGGAACTGGCGCCGGATTCACCCAAAGTCGCCTTCGCCCGCGCGCAGGTTTACGTTCAGCAGCGACGTAACCTGGATAAAGCCCGCGAGTTGCTGAATCGTTACCTCGATAGCCAACTCACGCCCGACGATCCGCCTCGCACGCAGGCCGAGAAGCTGCTCCGGGAAGCGTCCGGCGCCTGATGTATTTCGGAGAGGCGCTCCGGTTCAGCATCGACGCGCTACGCGCCAACAAATTCCGCAGTTTCCTGACGGCTCTGGGCCTGGTGATCGGCAATGCGTCGGTGATCCTGGTGGTCACCATCTCTATCACGAGCCGCGATTACATCTTGGACCTGATCCGCGGCGTCGGGTCCAACTTGATTTACGCGCAATATTCGGCCGGAACCAACAGCGCCACGAAAGTGGACGCCGATTTCATCAAAATGGCCGACGTGGATGCGGTGCGGCAGCAGTTCGGAAAGCGCGTGGTGGCTGCCACGGGCGTGATGAGCAACGCCGGACGCGTCTTGATCAACGGGAAGGAGCAGGATGTCTCGGTGATCGGCGTGGACGAATATTACCCGCAGGTCCGCAACATGGTGTTGCTATCGGGGCATTTCATCGATACGGGCGACGTACAAAGCCGCCAGCACGTAGCGATGCTCACCGAGAAGCTGGCGAATCGCGTTTATGGCGGCGTGCAAAACGCCGTGGGGCAGGTGTTGAAATTGTATGGCTTGCAGTTTACCGTAGTGGGAACATTCAGAGAGCGCACCACGACGTTCGGCGTTTCGGAGATCACCAACGAGACCGTGTTGATGCCCGTGACGGTGATGAAGCTCTTTGTTCCGGTGGAGCGCATCGACCCCATGTACGTGCAGGCGCGCGTGGCCAACGACGTGCGGCCCTTGACGGCCGACATCAAGCAGCTTATTGAAAGCCGCCACCGGCCCGGCGCGCAATACGACGTCGAAAACCTGAGCGCCATTCTGGACGCCGCGCAGCGCATCGCGCTGGTGATGACGATCGTGCTGATCCTGGTCTCCACCATTGCGCTGCTGATTTCCGGGATCGGCATCATGAATATCATGCTGGTCACCGTGACCGAGCGCACGCGCGAGATCGGACTGCGGATGGCGGTGGGCGCCTCGCGCCAGGCGGTGCTGGAGCAGTTCCTCACAGAGTCCATTGTCATCAGCATGGCCGGCGGCGGGATCGGCATTCTGCTGGGCATCTCGATTCCGCTGAGCGTGCGTTTTTTCACCGATGCCATCCGGGTGCCGATTTCCGTGGCCTCGGTGGTGGTGGCGTTCGTCGTTTCGGCCGCCGTCGGCGTGATCTTCGGGATGCTGCCGGCCAATCGCGCTTCGCGGCTCAACCCCACTGAAGCTTTGCGCTACGAGTGACGCGTCTTTTGGTGACGCTCGTTGGCGACACTGACGCGCCGCAGTCACGGGGGGCTGCGAAATGCGCCAAAAATTCGCTAAACTATTCGTCTTCGGTACCCGCTACGGCGTGTGGCTCGTATATCATAAGTAGGGTTTTCAAAGATTCCGTTCAATAAAACATCTCCTGGGAGGATTGTTTGAAGATACTTGCAGCTCTGAGTGTGTCGGTGGTTTTCGCGGCTGGTTGTGCACGCGCCCAGGATTCCCCGCAACCCCAGCAACCGCAGCAAACCCAGCCGTCATCGCCGGCTTCCTCGTCGTCCTCGTCCTCGTCGGCGCCCGCGGCTCCCTCCGAGCGGCGCTTTTCGGGCGGAGCGACGCTCGAGGTCTTCGGTTTCCATCAGATTGCCGGCCGGACGTTCTACAACTACACCACCACCGACTTGAACACGGAGTACCAGACCAGCAACGCTTCCGAGCGGCTCGGATACGGCCTAACGGCGCAGGCGCGGTTGAGGGGCCACTTCTATCTCAACGTCAGCGGAATCTTCCACCGCTTGGGCTACCAGGAGACGACCACGGTGTCCACCACCACGACGGAGGTTTTGAACGGCTCCACTTATCCTTCCGTTAGCACCACCAGCACGAGCGAGGACACGCGCTCCGACGCGCTCGACATTCCGGTTCTGCTTCGCTACTACGGCACGGGGAAGCACCCCGGAAGCCCGCGATGGTTTCTGGAGATCGGGGGCGAGTACCAGCTGCTGGAAGAGATCCGCACGTCCGTGTACGCCGTCGACTCATCCGGCATCATCACCGGCTACACCTACACTCCCGCCGTGCCGAAGCACAATGGTATTGAGGGTCCGGTAGTGGGCGCCGGCATTCAGTTCACCGACGAATTCGGAATTCACGTCACGCCGGAGATCCGCTATACGCGCTGGATGGACTCCAACTTCGAGAATCTGTCGACAGTCGGCAATCGTAATCAGATCGAGGCGGATCTCTCCATCACGTTCTAGCGCATCATTGTCCGGCGGATCACTGTCCGAACGCCCAGGCCACCATCAGGGGGAACTCCTCTCGCCAGAACGCGCCACCGTGCGACCCAGCGCGCTCATTCATGACGACATCCGCACCTGCATCGCGTAGCGCGGCCGCCCAGACCTTTGCGTTCTCGAGGAAGAACGGCTCCTGTGCGCCAGCGACAAGGTAGGTGCGCGGAAGCGGACTCGGCATAACGCCAGGTGGTTTGTAGCCGCCACCCGGCGAGGCACAGAAGACCGCACCGTACACGTGTGGATGCCGGAGCCCAAGAGCGAGGGCCAGCTCACCACCTGCCGAGGCGCCGAACACTGCGGTACGTTCGGGACGTAGCGCCACGCCAAACCGCGACTCTGTCCATTGGCGAACGTCCTCGACGAAGAACTTCTCGTGTGCCGCGAACCGCTCCGGCGCAAAGCCCGGTGAGTACTCATGGAGCCGCAGCGTCTCATCGGTCAGCCCATGTACCCCGACGATCATCGTGGACGGTGCGCCGGCCTTTTCGATCAACCGGCCCCACTTCGAGATTCGCTGCCCGTCCCCGGCGAAGACGATTGCTTCGGGTGCCTCCGGTGGAACGTACACCGAGACTTGCCGTCCACCGTCGTACGCGAACGTCTCGCTGATGAACTCCCCCGCGACTCCGCCGGTGGGTTTGGCGGGCGCTCCGTCGGACCCACTTAGCTCGCGTGCTTGGTTCCGCATGGCCTCGGCTTCATTCGTAGAGCTGTGATCGAGCCGCGTGCGTGAGCAGGCGGTTCCGTAGTTAA
>JASHQT010000632.1 GCA_030039005.1 Bryobacteraceae bacterium | reverse complement strand
CGGCTCACCTCTTCTTTCGCGATGCGGGCATCGGCGAGCGCTGCGACTTCCGCGGCCGCCTCTCGCGGCACTACCACCACTCCGTCGATGTCGGCCACGATCACGTCGCCAGGATGGACGGTCGCGCCCGCGCACACCACATCCGTATTCACCCAGCCGGGCGTGGCCTTCACCGTCCCCTGCGCCGAAATGGCCTTCGACCAGACCGGAAACTGCATCGCCGTGAGGTCGGCCACGTCGCGCACGCCGGCGTCGATAATCAGCCCGATCACGCCGTGCGCGCGTAGCGAAGTGGCCAGCAGCTCGCCGAAAAAACCATCGGTCGATTCGGTGAACGTCGTCACCACCAGCACGTCGCCCGGTTTGCACACCTCCACCGCCGCGTGAATCATGATGTTGTCGCCCGGCGCGCAGTTCACCGTGACCGCCGGACCGGCCATCCGCGCTGTAGGATAAATCGGCCGCATGTAGGGGCGCATCAGGCCCGTGCGATTCTGCGCTTCATGCACGGTGGCGACGCCCTGCGCGCCCAGGCGGCGGATCACGTCCGGATCGGGACGTGAAATGTTGCGAACCACTTTCGGTTTCATCAGTGTCAGTATATTCGACCGAGCTTGGCTTTCGCGATTCAAACCGGCGCTTCAAGCCCGCGATTCCAGAAGGTTTGCATATATACTGTCTTCGGAGATGACGTGGATCAAAGAATAGTCAGTTTCCGCGCGGCGCTGGATGCCCGGCCGATCACCGGATTTCAGATTCGGATGGTCATCATCGCCGTGCTGCTGCTGCTCACCGAGGGTTTCGATTCCCAGGCCATCGGCTACGTCGCGCCGCCTCTGCGCGCGCTCCTGCACCTCAGTGCATTACAAATGGGCAGCGCTCTGAGCGTCGGACTCTTCGGCCTGACGATCGGCGCGCTGGTGTTCGCTCCGCTGGCGGACCGTTTCGATACTCGCGGCCTGCTGGTGATTTGTATTCTGATCTGCGGTATCTCCACCATCGCTACGGTCTGGGTCTCTTCCTTGCAGATGCTGATCGCGCTGCGCTTCCTCACCGGCTTCGGCGTGGGGGGCGTGATGCCCCAGGCGGTGGGCGTGGTTTCCGAATTCGCGCCCACGCGCAAGCGCGCCACCATTTTGACCATCGCGATGGCGGGCTTTTCGCTCGGCGGCGTCGCGGGCGGCACCATCAGCGCCGCTCTCATGCCGACCTACGGCTGGCAATCGGTGCTGTGGTTCGGCGGCGTGTCCGCGCTGCTCATGCTCCCGTTCGTGGTGTGGAGCTTCCCCAATTCGTTGCCGCAGCTCCTGAATTCCGCCGAGCCGCGCGCCGAGCTGGCGAAAGTAGTGGCCCTGCTCGCGCCGGGCTGGAAGGAGCCGCAACTGGAAGCGGACTCTGTGGAAAAGCGCTTTCCCGTGAGCCTGCTCTTCGCCGGCGGCTACGCTACCCGTACCCTGCTCATCTGGGTCGCGTACTTCATGAACATCATGGCGCTCTACTTCATCCTGAATTGGCTGCCATCGGTTCTCAAGGCGGGTGGACTTTCGATCGCGCGCGCCAGTTTGATCACCAGCCTCTACAGCGCGGGCGGCATCGTGGGCGGCCTGCTGCTCTCCTACCTGAGCGATAAAACCAAGCCGCAATGGATGCTCGGCATTGCTTACGTTTTGAGCGCGGTGTGCCTCCTCGGCTTGGGCTCCGCGGGCGCCAACGCCTTTCTGCTGACGGCCACCACCATCGGCGCGGGCTTCTGCACCATCGGCGGGCAGAATTCGATGAATGCTTTCACCAGCGCGTATTATCCGGCCGCGGCGCGCGCCACGGGTCTGGGATGGGCGCTCGGCGTCGGCCGCTGCGGCTCGATACTCGGGCCTTATCTCGGCGGCGTGCTGCTCCAGGCCGGCGTATCGGGCCCGAATCTGCTGAAGCTGGTCGCGGTTCCGGCGCTGATCACGGCCATTGCGATTCTGCTGGTGTCGAAATCGCCGGAAGCCGGCGCGCTGGAAGTCGCGCCGCGTGAAAGCCTGCAGAAATCATTTCACGCGTAGAATGATTTTTCCGGCGGTGATGCGGCTTTCGAGATCGCGATGGGCGCGCGCTGCTTCCGCCAGCGGATATTCGTGCTCCACGCGCAGCTTGAGTTCTCCTTCGTCTATCCAGCGGAAGATGTCTTCGGCGCGCCAGGCAATTTCCTCGGGGCTCGACACGTGCGTGAGCAACGTAGGCCGGGTGAGATACAGCGAGCCGCGTTCGGTGAGGGCGCGCGTATTGAGCGGCTCAATCTGGCCGCTCGAAACGCCGAAGTGGACCATCATGCCACGCGGCTTCAGGCAATCTAGGCCTTTGAGGAACGTGGCTTTTCCAACCGAATCGTAGACCACGTCCACGCCTTCGCCGCCGGTGATCCGCTTGACTTCGGCGACCCAGTCCTGCTGCTCATACAAAAGGACCTCGGCGGCGCCGGCTTCCCGCGCGATGGCAGCCTTCGCTTCGGTGCCCACGGTAGCGATCACTCGCGCGCCCGCCTGCAACGCCAGTTGCACCAGCAGCCGGCCGGTGCCTCCCGCGCCCGCGTGAATCAGGGCCGTGTGCCCGGGCTTCAGTTTAAACGTCGTCTGGGTGAGATAGTGCGCGGTGAAACCTTGCAGCATGGCGGCCGCCGCGGTTTCCAGACTCGTGCCCGCCGGAATTTGCACCAGCATCTTCGCCGGAACCGCCGCGTACTCGGCGTAAGAGCCGCGCACCATCACGTAACCCACGCGATCGCCCAGCGCGAACCCGGTGACGCCGTCGCCGAGCTTTTCGATCGTTCCCGCAGCCTCCATGCCGGGAATCGCGGGGAGCGGGACTTTGTTCACGCCGCTGCGCAGATTGACGTCGGCGAAGTTGACGCCCGCGACGGAGATCTTCACCAGCACTTCACCGGCCGCGGGTTCGGGCTTGGGGCGCTCGCCGAACATCAAAGCTTCCGGGGGGCCAGTTTGTTCGATGTATGCGGCTTTCATCGCCCAGAGATTTTACTGCCAGGTCGCGAACGCGAGCCCGCTGCCCGTTCCTGCCTCCGAGCGGTAAGCCGCGACGTAATCGATGAGGTCCATTTTAAATCCCGCTGCCGTCATCGCGCCCGCTACGACGATCCAGTTCTTGATTTCCGATGTGCCGGATTGCCACGTGCTCTCCGGCACGCTTCCCAAGGCGGCCGCATCGCCCTTGGCCATGGCGGCCAGCACTGCACCGTCGAAGTCTTCGTCCACCACGAAATGCGACATGCCGCCTGAAGCGATTACGGCCACGGATTTGTCTTCCTTCCACGAAGTCACGGCTTGCGCCAGCGCGCGTCCGAATGCGAAACAGCGCGCGGCCGGCGGCTGATTGGGCGGATAGAACGTGTTGACGAATACCGGAACGTGCGGCGTGACCCGATCGCGCATGATCCGCCGGTACACGAACCCGTAGGCGTGCGGCGCAGCATTGGAACCGATTTCGCCCGTCTGCAGCCGCGTCATTTGCGTGACGTCAAAGCCGCTCGCGGTCAGCGCCTCGATCACGTGCCAGCCTACTTCGGGCAGGCAGGGATATTGGGTGTAGACCTGCGGCGTGCGGTCCAGTTCGGCGCGTGCAATCGCCGGATTGAGCTTCGCCAGGAATTCCGGCGTGCGCGGAATGCCCTCCACATAGGGTCCCCGGAAGACACTAAACGCCGGAATTGTTTCGCGCGTGAAGACTTCCAACTGGTCGTTGCCGACGATCACAGCCATATCCGCGCTACTCTGCGCGTACACATCGGCCAGTGTCGTGATGGCCCGCTGGCAGCGGGCGTGCCTTTCGCACAACACTTCCGGGCGGATCTGATCGGGAAGATTCTCGCTCGCGCGCAGTGCCGCGAGTTCATCAAACGTATACGTGCCGCCGCGAAACGGATGGTGCTTTTCGGCGCGATCGGCCGGAACGCGGTCCTTCCAATACTCGGAAGGAATGGAGACCATTACTCCGTGCGACGTGCCGATTCCTAATACGATGCGAGCCATTTGTCCGCCCAGGCGATGAAGTATTTCCAATTCGGCGCGTCAGTGTGGCCCCCGTCGTGCTGCCGCCAGGCGAGCTGGCCATCCAGAAGGCCGTGATTCACCGCGGGCATTTTCGCATGACGATAATCGTCCGGAACGCCCAGGTCTTTCGCGCCCAGCAGGCGGAACACGGGTTGCGCGGCCACGGCTGCCATGAAGCTGCCCTGCTGATCGAGCCACTTCGCATCGCCCTTTTCCGGAATGCCGTAGCTGATGAAAGTGAGACGCGGTGCGCATAGCGCGATCAGTTCGTGCGCGTCGACGGGCAGATCGCCGGCATTCTTACTGCCGAACGTAGCTTTCGAAGCCCCGTATTTCAGAAAATTGCCGGCCATCCAATGATATTCTCCGGCGCCCGTGAGATTTTCCACCGCCTCGCCCCAGTTGCGCCGGTGCAGCTTCGCGCCGCCTTCGCCCGAAGAGCCCACCAGAACCAGTGCGAAGCGCGTATCGAAAGCCATGGTCACAAGCGCCGCCTTGCCATAGCGCGACACGCCTTCGATGCCCACGCGCTTGGCATCGACGGCTTGGTCGGTCTCCAAATAGTCCAGTCCTCGCGACGCACCCCAGGCCCAGGCGCGCAACGCACCCCAATCGTCCGGCTTGCGCGGCTGCCCGTGGTTGGCGAGTCCGATGATGCCGCGCGTCAGGCCGGCGCCGTTGTCGGCCTGAATGCTCACCGGGACGATCTGTGCGTAGCCCCAACCATCCGCGACGAGCTGCTCGGTTGCAGGAGGATCGGCGGGCGCGGGCAAACCCTTTGGCCTTGGCGGCAGCGGACCCTTGTAAACAAACATCATCATCATGGGGACGGGGTGCGTGGCGCGCGCGGGCGTCACCACGGTCATCTGAATATCCACGCTGATGAGCCGATACGACGAATTGTCAACGTGCCCGATCAATTCCTTGGTCACCACGGGATAAGGCCCGACCATATTCTCCGTGGTGCTCGTGACCGTCCAGGCCACCTTCGGCGCGTTCTTCGGAACGCGGCCCAGCACCTCGCGTTCGAAGTCCTCAATGGTCTCCGGGCGGCGCTGCTGGTACCAGACTTCGGCGGTCGTGACTTTCTCGCCGTTCTTCAAGATCAGAGGATCGGGTAAATCGGGAAAAGGATTCGCCTGGGACTCGGCGTAGTTGGCGTGATTCGGTGCGCTCTCATTGCCGCTGGGGCCCGGACGTAGCGCTAGGATACCGAGCTGATCCATCATGTTTTGATGGTCCTGTTCGGCAGTCCAATTCATGGGCTGCGGAAGATTTGTCGTGCTTGTGGGCGCTGACTCCTGGGCCGCCAGGTTGGCCGTCAAGACCAGCGCTGCGGCCATCAGCAAACACAGGGCGAGCTTCATGCTATTTGGGCGGTGCCAACTTTTTCATCTTGCGCTGAAAATCCGGGTACATGGTCTCGGCGCCACCCAAGGTGGCCTCTAAAGGGAGTCCATATTTTTTGGCGAATTCGGCCACAAATGGGTTCTGGCCGGGAAGAAAATTGGGCACGGCGCCGCGCGCCTGGCTCGCGATCTCCACCACGGATTCGCAGGGATAAAGCCAATTCTGGCCCTCCTGGGGGATGCGGTGAAAGACTTCGGTGCGCACGAACGGTTCGGTCAAATTCACGGGGTCGGTCACTTCACTCATGTGCACCAGATAATCGCCATGCCGCATGAAATGCTCAATAAGCGTGGCCTCATCGCTCTCGGGAAGGCCATTACGGCGCAGATAGCCCTGCTTGAGGTGCGTTGTGTAAACGGTCAGCGTGTTGCCTTCCCATTTGCCGGTGGAAAAGCCCATCCAGGTATGTGCCGCGGCTTCGGG
>JASHQT010000631.1 GCA_030039005.1 Bryobacteraceae bacterium | reverse complement strand
AGCCACGTCGCACGGCTGCCATCATTTCCGGTTAGCTCGTCCCAGGTTACGCGCTTTCCGTTGATGTTGTTCATGGCTTGCTCGAAGCGCTGGGTATCGGTGAGTTTGCGATTATTGAAGCGAAATGCTTGCTCATCGACGTACCGGAACAAGTGGAATGGCTCCACGCTGATATACGTTCCGCCGATGGAGCGTTTCAGTAGCGACCAGAAATTCTCTAGACCGTTCGTGTGTACTTGTCCATCGACGTACTTCTCAAGGTGATTCACGATCTTGTGTTCATAATCATCCATCCGCCAGTTCTGGCCCCATTCGTCAGAGTGCAGCGAAGCGCCCTTTTCGACATGAGCAATGACCTCAGATTGGATAGTCGACTTGCTGCGATTTGCGATGATTGTGGCCCGTACGCGCTTGGGTTTATCCTCGCTCGCACGTTCCAGGATGCCAAGCACAACGGTTTTGTTGCCGGTGTTCCGCCCTAACGTTTGGACCTTAGCCTTACGTGCCTTGTGCATATTACGAACGCTTCCGCCGATGAAGGTTTCATCAATTTCAACGTCGCCACCAAGCATCCCGCCAGTGAGATCGTCTTGCATCATAAGCCGAATCCGATGGAGCATGAACCAAGTGGACTTCTGGGTGATCTTTAGGTCACGGGCGAGTTCGTAGGAACTGATGCCGTTTTTGCAATTCAAGATGAGCCAGGCCGCCGGGAGCCACTTGTCTAGGCCGAGCGGAGAGTCTTCAAAGATGGTCCCAACCTTGACCGAAAATTGCGCTCTAGGATGCTTGCCATAGCACTTGAATCGACGTTGCTTGGCGAGGTACGTGACCTTCTCGGAGCCACATGTGGGGCACTTCACAACGCCATCCGGCCAGCGCATCGCCACCATGAACTTGTGGCAGTTCTCGGGATCGGTAAAATATTGAATTGCTTCCTGTAAAGTCTCTGGCCACGTGTTCATAAGTCAATCATACGGCAAGACGCTTGGTTAGTCAAGTATGTTGTTGCCAAAAACTTTTGGTCAATCTCCACCTGATAGCCGCTGGCGAGGCGGTTGCTCTCGTTCGCCATGCCCACCACGGCCATCACCTCGGCAAGCATGGCATCCGTCATCCCGGCCTTGCGCGCGGCCGCAGTGTGCGACGCGATGCAATAGCCGCATTGATTGGTCGCGCTTACCGCCAGGTAAATCATTTCCTTGGTGAGCGCGTCCAACGCGCCGGGCGCCATGATTTCTTTCACGCTGTTCCAGGTTCGGCGCAACGTGACGGGATCGTGAGCCAGCGCTTTCCAAAAGTTGTTGATCCAGTCGGTTTTGCGCGTAGCCATGATGTCGTCGTAAACGGCACGCACTTCCGGGCTCGCGTCCGCGTATTCGATCAATCCTAGAGTCGCCATGTAATTTCTCGCGTTCGTCCTACCTCATCGTAGCGGTTCGCGCCATAATGGAAGTACCCTTCATGATCCAAGAAACGATTCTGGAAGGCCTTACCTTCGACGATATCCTTCTCCAGCCGGCTCGCAGCAGCGTGCTGCCGGCGGAAACCGACACGCGCACCTGCCTCACCCGGCACATCGCGATGAACATTCCCATCGTGAGCGCCGCCATGGACACGGTCACCGAGTCGCACCTGGCGATCGCGCTCGCGCAGCAGGGCGGCATCGGCATCGTTCATCGCAACATGCCGATCGACCGGCAGGCCGAAGAAGTGGACCGGGTGAAGCGCAGTGAGAGCGGCATGATTGTCGATCCGATCACGATCGAACCGGAGAAAAGGATTTCCGACGCGCTCGAGCTGATGCGGCGGTACCGCATCTCCGGCGTTCCGGTGACCAAGAACGGGCGCTTGGTCGGCATTCTCACCAATCGCGATCTGCGGTTCGAGACCCGCCATGATTTGCCCATCTCCGACGTGATGACCAAGGATCATCTCATCACCGTGCCGGTGGGAACCACGCTCGAAGAAGCGGAAAAGATTCTGCACCAGCACCGCGTGGAGAAACTGCTGGTGGTGGACGAGCATTACGCGCTCAAAGGCCTCATCACGGTAAAGGATATCCAGAAGAAGTTGAAATATCCGAACGCCGCAAAGGATTCCCAGGGCCGCTTGCGCGTGGGCGCCGCCGTGGGTTCGGGCGCCGATTTCCTGGAGCGGGCTCAGGAGCTGGTGGCCAGAAAAGTGGACGTGATCGCGGTGGATTCCGCGCACGGACACAGCCAACGCGTGATGGACGCGGTTCGCACGCTGAAGCAAAAGATGCCCGAGGTGGACCTGATCGCGGGAAACGTGGCGACGTTTGAAGGAGCGCGCGATTTGATCAGTCTGGGCGTCGATGGAATCAAGGTAGGGATCGGGCCGGGCTCTATTTGCACTACGCGCGTGGTGAGCGGCGCCGGAGTGCCGCAGATCACCGCCATCGCCGAGTGCGCGCGCGCTTCACGAGGCTCGGGCGTACCGCTGATCTCCGACGGGGGCATCAAGTTTTCGGGCGACATCAGCAAGGCCATCGCGGCGGGGGCGGACGCGGTGATGATCGGGAGTCTGCTGGCCGGGACCGAAGAAAGTCCGGGCGAGACGATTTTGTACCAAGGCCGAACGTTCAAGAGTTATCGCGGCATGGGCTCGATGGGCGCGATGACCGCCGGTTCGGACCGCTATCCCCAGGACAGCAGCGGAAAGCTGGTGCCCGAAGGCATCGAGGGGCGGGTGCCGTACAAGGGACCGCTGTCTGAACTGGTGTATCAACTCGTGGGCGGGCTGAAAGCCGGGATGGGGTACTGCGGCTGCCGGAACATTCGGGACTTGCAAGAGAATGCGAGGTTCCTGCGCGTGACGTCGGCCGCGCTGCGGGAAGGGCACGTGCACGACGTGATCATCACTAAGGAAGCGCCGAATTATCGTTTGGAGTAATCGCGGTCGCGGTTAGATTCCGTCGACGCTCACCTGCCGTCCATACAAGACGTAATTCACGCTTTGGATGGAGGCGTCCAGATCCGTCTGCTCCTGTTGCAATTCGGCCACTAGCGCATCGGCGGCTTCCATCTGCTGGGTTGCGGTTTGTTGCACCTGGTTCACGTAGGCTTCGGCGGTTGAGATTTGACTCTGCAGGCTGGTGACCTCGCTTTCATCGCCGCTGACCTCCGCTTCGATGGTGCCGGTGACGGGATCGCTCAACTGTGTGAAGTTGCTGGCCAGAGCCGCGAAGCCGGAGTTTGACGAGCCGATGAACTTGTAAGCGTCTGAGAGCTGGGTTTCGGAGAGCGAGTTGAAGGTATTGCTGCTGAAACTCATCTGACCGGTTTCGTTGAAGGTTACTCCCAGGTCGGAGAGGCTGTGGATGCTGCTGCTGCTGGCCGGATTGAAGTACATGACCAGATCCTGCATGGCCTCGCTGATCTGATTGATGATCAGGTTGCCGCCGAGCGCGCCGGCACTTTGTCCCTCCTGCGCGCTCACGTCGCCGACCAGCGTGTTGTAGTCGTTGACAAAGCTCTTGAGAGCGCTGGCGAGTTGGGATGAGCTGGGAGCGAGCGACAATGTAACCGATTGGGAGCTGGACGTGGTCTCAAGCAGCGTAAAGCTGATGCCGGGAATGACGTCGGTGATGTTGTTGGTGGACTCGGTAACGGAAACGCCATTGACTTCAAACTTGGCGTTACTGCCTTGATTTTTGTCGGAGATCAAATCCGTGGGATTTTGCAGATCGTTGAGCTGGATGGTGGTTGCGCCGCTGGAGTCCGTAATGGACAGCGCATACGCCCCGACGCTGCCTACGACCGTGGCTGTCACCCCGGCATCGGCGGAATTGATGGCCTGCGCGAGACCGTCGAGAGTGTTGGTGCTGCCGCTGACGTTGAGGGCATAGCTTTGGGACCCCACCACAAGTTGAACTTGTCCGTTTTGCGACACCGGAGTGGACTCAGCGTCAGCGTAGGTCTGCAACGAAGTTTCTGTCCCTGAGCCCGTGCTGCTGACCAGATCGTCCGCGGTGACGCTATTGAGTTGCAGCGTGGTGGCTCCCGAATTATTGGCGGAGACTACCAGGTAATCGGAGGATCCCGCAGTCAAGACGGTGGCTGTGACGCCGGCATCGGCGGCGTTGATGGCCTGCGCCAATCCGGAAATATTATTCTGGTCCGATGCGCTGAGATTGAGCTGATAGGTGTTGGAACCGGACACCAGAGTCACCAGTCCGGCGGAATTGATGGACTGGCTGGAGGAGTAGCCTGACAAGGACGTTTCCGATGCCGCGCTGGCCAGCGTCTGGATATCGGACACCGTGTACGTACCGGGCTCGGTGGCGCCCGTGTTCTGAACCGACACTACGCTCGGATCAGAACTGGTTGCCCCCAGACCTTGCGTGCTGGCCAGCGTGCCCAGGTTTGTCACATCGTTGCCCACCGCGGTCACGGCCGGCTCAAGCGTGCTGAGAGCTTGCTCCTGCGCCTCGACGGTGGATTCCTGATTTTCGAGACTCTGCACCGGAATATCGGCGACCTGCACGGCGCGCTGGATGATGCTCTGGAAGTCGCTCGAATACGTGCTGAGCCCAGTGAAATACAGCGGGGTGCTGCTTGGGTTGGACGCGCTGGCCACGCTGCTCGCGGTGGTGCTGCCACCGGTGGGCGTTGTGCTGGTGGTGCCCATACTGCACGAAATATCGTCAGAATGAGAAGGTTTCTTGAAACGTTGTGGGACGCAGTTCGCAAATTCTCGAGCTTATTTCCTCTATTTCCCGCGATGTGATCTGGGAATAAAGCGGCAGGCTTAGAACGGTATTGGCGCAAGCTTCAGCGACCGGAAAATCACCGGCTTTATACCGCGAGTCAGCGTACGCGGGCATAAGGTGAATGGGCAGGGGATAGTGAACCGCGGTTTGAATTCCGGCTGCCGCCAGCTCCCGTTGCAATGCGTCGCGATCCGCCGTGCGGATCGTGTAGAGGCAATAGACGTGGCGCGAATCCGGCGCGGCTTCCGGGCGCGCGACCGCGGAAAGTTCGAGCAGGCGGTCGTACTCGGAGGCTCGCGCGCGCCGGGCGGCGATCCATGTCTCCAGGCGCCGCAGCTTGACGCGCAAAATGGCCGCCTGCAGCGCGGGCAGGCGATAATTGAAACCTTTGAGCCGCGGGCGATAGCGCTGCTCCTCGCCCCAACTGCGCAGCAGAGCGGCGGTACGCGCGTATTCGGGATTATTTGTGGTAAGCATACCGCCTTCGCCCGCCGCGCCCAGGTTCTTGGTGGGATAGAAGCTGAAACAACCGATATCGCCGATCCCGCCCGCGCGCCGGCCGCGATCTTCGGCACCGTGGGCTTGCGCGGCATCTTCGATGACTACCAGATTGTGCCTGCGCGCGATCTCCAGAATGGGATCCATGTCCGCGCAGCGGCCGTACAGATGCACCAGCAAAATCGCGCGCGTGCGGCGCGTGATAGCGGCTTCGATTTTGGCCGAATCGATGTTGAAAGTGGCGGGATGAATATCGACGTAGACTGGGGTTGCGCCCACATAGCCGATGGCCGCGACGGTGGCGTAGAAGGTAAAGGGAACGGTGATCACTTCATCGCCCGGCCCTAGCCCCACGGCGAGCAATGCCAGGTGCAACGCGCTGGTTCCAGAATTGACAGCGACGCCGTAACGGGCGCCGCAGTAGGAGGCGAATTCCTCCTCGAGCCCGGTGATCTCCGGGCCGCCGATGTACTGGCCGCTCATAAGCACGCGCGCGACCGCGGCGTCAATCTCCGGTTTCAGCTCGCGGTATTCGGCGGCGAGGTCAAGCAATGGGATCATGCGAAAACCCAAGGTAGCACGCGCGAGCGGCCGATCCACGCGCCCAACGTCTGACGGCTTTCGGTCAAGCAACTTTTCTGGCGACCCGCCGGATGGAGCGCTTGCCGGTGCCTAGCGGAGCCCTGCGCCTGTTGGCAGCCACGCGGTGGCGTGAAACATGCGCTGGGCGTTTGGTGATTTTTCTCGCGACTGCCGGACGCTCGGGAGTGATGAAATATTCCTTGGCGGCGACGACCGACGCTTCAGCCGATCGAAGCAGCACGCGGACGTTTTTCTCGACGCTCTTTTCGATTTCGAAACACTCATCGAGAACATCGGACAGCAGCGTCTCAACTTTTGTCAAGAGCGTTACTGCCTTGGGCGGTCTTTTCTTTTTGGTTTTCATGATTGGGTCCTTTCATTTTTTTGCGACGGATTGCGGCCGTTGGGGCCTTACGCTTGGGCAATATGAGGGCGACGAACTGTTGCGCCAGCGAGTAGAGCTGCCCGAAGCTGTGACTGAAGAATTTCTTGACCGCCGGACGGTCAAAAACGTTTTCCTTCAAAACAATGCTGACCTGGACCAGCAGATAGATGAGGTCCATCGCCTCTTCCAGCGCCCTGGCCTTCTTTCTCTTCGTGAAACGCGACACGGTTCCCAGCAGCAGCAAAGCCATCCCCGTTGCGTCGTCGACCCGGCGTACCTCTTTTCCTCGGGTTTTACTTCGCGCTCTGGCGAGCGCTTGCTTTAAGCGCGGGTCCCGGCTCAGTTCTTTCGTGACGTGGGCGAAGCTGGTGCGCTTGCTCATGCGGCCTCCTGGTAGTGCATCCACGCCTGAATTCGGCTGGTGAAAGTCCTGGGCAGATCCTGGTAGATCTCCTGGCCGAGAGCAAATGCCTGGAGCTCCAGTTCACCGCGCTGCCGGTCGATGACCGCGAACACGGCTTTCAAGATGCGATGGCCGCCAAAGATGAGCGGGTCGGCGGCAAGAGTCTGGCGCAGTACGGCCAGATCGTGATCTTCGCCAAGCAGCGTGGCGAGGCGGTGAGTGCGGTCTACGAACTCCTTCTCGCCGGGCGTCCAGGCAGCTTCGAGTAGCTGTAGTTGATGCCAGAGATATTTGGTCTGCTTGCGCCATTCGTGGAGATTGGCAACGCTCGGGCTTTCCCGCGCGACAGCGAGTGCGCGGCGGCCCTGCCGGTACACGCGCCGCAGGCCGGGTTCCACGGCGGCCCACCCATCGTGCTGGAGCTTCCAGCCCGCGAGCCTCGCCAGCGCGCGAGCGGCGAAATCCGCTACGGTGGCAAACGCCTTACGCTGGTCGAGAACCTGGTGCACCACTTCCTGGCGATTTGTGACCAAGGCCGTGTGGATCTTGGCGTAACATCCTGGCCCGATGGCTTCGAGGAGCTGCGGTTTGAGCCGTTCGGCAGTTTCGACGAGAACTCTGGCGTCACGAACCTGGGTGAGCGGCCTGGCGGCGTCTCGAAAGGACCAATTCTCTTCCTGGTAGAGTTCCTCGCCCAGCTCTTCGCGCGCCATGCGGAGAGCGGCGCGAATTCTCTTGAAGCATTTGCGGACCTCGCCCACCGGGTCTTTCTCAGGCGATGTGGCGCGAGGCGGCTTGGCCTTCGCGTCCAGATACTCGATCGCTTTTTCGATCTGGTTCCTCACGTTGCGCGCGATTCCCGCACCGACCGATTCATTCGCCTTCAGCTCAAATGCCATATCACGCCTCCCGAGCGGCCAGCCGCCGCTGCCTTTCCAATCTGCTTTTCCTGGTCAGGCCGCCAGACCCGGCCTCGTACAGAGAATGGAACGCTACAGCGGAACGATGCAGTGCGACATTGGTCGCGGGTCCTTTGCCGGCCGGGGCCTCAGCCAACTCGCGCACGCTTCGCGCCCAGGAATCGCCGGGCGCGGGCGACCGCATTCGATGCAGCAGAGTGCGCGCGTAGGCCTGGTCTTCATCCGACAGCGCGGCGTAGGGCAGATCAAATCGCGGGCGTTCTTGGGGCTCGAGGATGAACAAGAGGCCGAGGTGAACGAAGCGTCCGGAAGAATCGACGCCGGCGGGAGTCGAAACCAGGAATAGTTGCTTGTTTCCGTCCCAGCGCGAAAACTTTTGCGCGAACAGAATCTCGCTGACCGCCTCGAGCCCGCATCTTTGAATTAGTTCGCTCGGAACGCCGTGCGAAAACCCCGCGGGGCGGAGCTTCGGATCGAGAATCTCTTTGAGGGGCCGGATGGCGCGGCCGTCGCTAGCGAGGATGTCGTCGCTTTGATCTCGATTCGGAATGATCCACCAGGCTGGCATCGGGATTACGCCGCCTTCCTTTGCTTTTCGGTTTCGTGGAATGCGGAATACACGGCGCGAAAGACGACATTGATGGCGCGCGTGTAAATCTGTTTGTTCCTCATCGAAATCAGCGTTGCGCCGGTGTATCGCGCTTGGTAGGGTTGCAGCACCTCTTTGACTATCCGGTCGAGCTCAGCCAGTTCTTCAGCGAGCTCCCCGGCCAAGGTTCGATAATCGATGTGGCTTTCGATCTTTTCGTCAATCTTGTTGATCAGGATGTGCACCAGCGCGCCGCGCTTCAAGTGCGGCATGGCGGTTTGGAGCCAATCCAGATCCTGCCGAATGCGACGGCCTTTCAGGAAGCGCCTCTTGGCAAGATCGGTCACCGTCATCACATAAAAGACCACATCCGCGTCCTTACAAACGGCAAGCCAGCCCGATGGATCGTCGCGGTAGTCCGCCTCACCACCAATATTGATGACGCCTTTGCACGTGATGTTGATGACTTGACGATTCGAAAGCGCCAGCTTGACGTCGAACGACTTGACCTTCTCGCCCATGGCGGAGTTCGAATGCACGCGCGGAATCTCCTGACCCTGCAGCCGCGCGAGGAAGCTGTCTTTGCCGGCAGCCGTGGGGCCGATTACGGCGATCTTTTTTCCCTGCCACCAGTCCATGGCTGCCTTGACGAGCCGGCTCAAGTGCCTTCCGATGCCCGGAGCCGAGGCCAGGATCAAGAAGATGCGAAACGTCGTCAGTACGGGCATCATTAAGCTACCCTCCTTTCTGTCCGGCGGCCAGCAGCAGCGGCGGTTCTACCAGCGGCGGTTCTACCAGCGTTGGTTCTGTGCCCGGCACCGCGTCTTCAGTGCCGGCACGGTGACGTTCCGGCAATTTGAGCAGCGGCATGGTTCCCACGAGGACCGCCAGAAAGGTGGCGCCGTTGTTGATGATCGCGGCTAGCGGAGGGCCAATCAGTCCCAGCGCGCCCAACGCGATCGCGATGGCGTTGGGCACGATGATGACGCCCAGGTTCTTCCGCACGCTCGATATGGCCTGGTCGCCAATCTGAAACGCCTTCTCCAGCCGGGCCAGGCCGCCGCTGAGCAGGACCACATCGGCGGTTTCCAGCGCGACATCGGTCGAGCCGGCAATCGAAATTCCGACGTCGGCCGCGGCGAGCGCGGGTGCATCGTTGATGCCGTCGCCGACCATGGCGACCACGTTGCCGTCTTGTTGTAGTCTCCGGATGTACTCCGCTTTTTCATGCGGCAGCAGCCCGCCAACCGCCTCGTAGATTCCCACGGTGGACGCGAGATTCTTCACCACTTCGGGACTGTCGCCTGACAGGAGCACGACCCTGCGCCGGCCATCGCCTTGCAAACGCCGCACAATGGCCTCGCTCTCGCGGCGGGTTCCGTCGGAGTAGCACACCAGCCCGACCACCTCGTGGTCCACGGCCACACAGAGGCTCGAGCGGCTGTTCTTTTCGAAGGCGGCCAGGCGCCTCTTGAACCGGTAGCTGATGTTGAGACCTTGGCTCTCCATCCAAGCCGCGCGGCCCACGCGGATGTGACGGCCCGCGACACGCGCGGATAAGCCCAACCCAACAGCATATTCCTCGCTTCCGGGGTCGGGCTGGGCGAGCGGAATGCCGTGCTCATTGGCATAAGACTTCAGGGCCTTGGCGACTGGATGGTCGTGCCTCGCCTCGGCGGAAGCGCACCATTTGATGAGCGCGGATTCCTTAATGCCCCTACGAGTGACTACCTCCACTACTTCCGGCACGCCGCTGGTGAGCGTACCGGTTTTATCGAAAATGATGACGCCGGTCTTCGCCAGCCGCTCCAGGTATTGCGCGCCTTTCACCAGCACGCCTTCGCGCGCGGCGAGCGCCATAGCGGTGAGCGCGGTGGTGGGCACGGCGATGCGAAAGCCGGTCCCGAAGTCGGTGATGAGCACGCACACGCCGCGAGTCACATCGGCAGAGAGAAGCGTAGCAAGCGCAGCGACTCCAAATGTGGGAAGAACAAGCCGGCTGCCGATTTCGAGCGCGGTCTGCTGCAGCGTCAGCGGTTTCGAGCCGACCGTATTCAAAATGTCTTCGATTTTTGCCGCTTCCGTGTTCTTGCCGGAACGGTCCACCTCGACTACCAGCTCACCGGCCACGACGACCGTCGAAGCGAACACGGGATCGCCCGGTTTCTTTGCGAGCAGGCCCGACTCGCCGGTGAGATCCTTGGCGTCCACCTCGGCCAAGCCGGACACGACGATGCCGTCGGCGCTGACGCTGTGGCCGGTGTGGACGACAAAATGATCGCCGGCCTGGAGCGTGCTCACCGGCACCTTCTCGAGGCTGCCATCCGAGAGAAGACGGAGCGCTTCCGGCTCCTTGCGCCGCATCAGCATCGAGAGCGCGGAACGCGCGTTGTTGGCCGAGACATCGAGCAGGAAATCGCCGATGCCCACCATCCAGATCACGAACGCGGCGGTGATCTCACGGCCCGTGGCGAGCGCGGCGAAGGTGGCCGCGACATCAAGAAGATCGATGCTGATCTCGCCTCGACGGAGCGCGGCGATGCTGCGCTGGAGCGGGCGGACGGTGTTCAGCAGAACCGCAACTGCCAGCACGGGAAAAGGCGCAGCGCTAAAAAGACACGCGATCAACGTGGAGGTACCAGACAACGCCGCCAGCCATCGCGTGGGCGCGGGCTCGTGCCAGTGACGCGACCATTCGGCCGGATCACTCTTCAACAGCCCGGCCACGATGAACCGCTCGCTAACCTTTTGCGGATCGTAAAGGACGAGCATCGTGCGACCGCCGCGGACATGCTTGGTTCTCCTCACCCCCGGCAATCCCGCGGCGAGCATCGTCAACGTGGAGAGCTGGCGCTCTCCGATGCCGGTAACGCGGAGACGAACACGCCCTTTGCGACGGCGGACCGGCCTGACCGAGAACGGCTCAGGATCAGGCCGGTTGAGCATGAACACCTTATCCCGCAGACATCGAATGAAGCGGCCGGGAAGAGCGGCGCCATCGTCGAAATCGGCGTAAATGGCTCCAGTGCCAGTGCGCTGTTCGAATCCAATCACATCGATGCGTCCGGCGAGCCATGCTTCCAACTCACCGGCCATCGGGGCGCCTTTAGGAACGCCGACAATACAGGCGCGGCCACGTCCGATACTGAAAACTTGCAGGGCTCCCATAGCCTTTCCCACACGCTCTGAGGCACGTCAACTGCCACTAATTTGCTTAGGTTCTGAGAGGATGATCCTTCACTCGTGCTTGCGCGCGAGCGGCTTGGCGCGCTTCTTCGGGGCGGACTTCTCGGCGGCGGGCGTGGGTTCAGGCAAGTACTTATCGAGATTGCGCTCGATCTCGCCGACGAATTTAGCTTTAAAGGGCTTCAGCAGAAAACCAAGCGATACATCGAGGTGGATCTTCGAGCCGGTGACGTGGATCTGCCCGTTCACGCCGGAGCGTTGAAACTGAAGCGTATTACCGTGCCACTCGCTCTCGAGTTGATATTCGCCGGCCAGCGCCTCGGCGGCTTTCTGCACGAAGGCTTTGGCCTTCACGATCGGCAGCGCGTGATTTCGAATGAACACGATATCAGACATCCTGAGTCACCTCTGGGAGGCAGGTGGCGCAAACACTCATTTCGAGTGCCTGCGCCACAGTCTCTGCGACAGGTTTCCCCTATGACCGCGATGGCCCACTAGCGATGAGTCTCGCGATACACCAGGTAGCCCGCCGCACCGGCGAGCGCTGCAGGACCGACACCGATCAACGCGGCGACAACCAAGGCTCCGCCTGCCGCCGCCACGATTTCGGCCGTAGTCCTCTGCGGTGAACCGGCGGGCAAATAGGATCCGATAGCGAATCCGTCCTTGCCGTGGGCGGTGACCGCTTTGTGCAGATGGCCCGACGTCGGTCTCTTTTTAACAGTAGTCATAACTACCTCCTTTCGACTCGGGCATCGACATTCATCGCTGCTCGCCTTTCGTGAGCGCAATCGGTATGCCGATTTTCCGGTCTCCCGGGTCTCTGGCGTACATCGAAGCAACCGCAGAGTAGTGCTTCTGGGTGTAGTTTCTAGAGTCCTGCAAGCTAAGGCAGTTCCCCGCGCCAAATAGCGCAGGGTCCACACGATGCGTTGAGGCGCGCAAAACCTCTGCGTCAATTCACTCAGCACAAGCTAGTTAGTCTTGGAAGGGGAGATCGCTTTGGCCGGCGGCTTCCCGCTCTTCTGCCTGCCTGGCGGCGCGCTCGCGAGTGCGGACCTCCGGACGATGCCATTGCATGAAGATGCGATAGCCACGGTAGAGCGCGCTCATCCAATGTGGGAGGCGGCTGCGCTCGTCATTCACGATGAACGATATGACTGAGGTGACGGCGAGTGCGGCAGGCACCAATTCTCTGAGATCCGCTCTCCCGCCGGTCAGGTGGTCTACGGTCTGGTTGGCGCCCTGCACTCTATCAAGAAAGGAGCTGACAACCTCCTCGCGCGTCATCTTGTGCGGGGTCGCGACTTCGACGCCCGGCAATCCCGCGCTCTTAGCGATGTGCTTGAGAAGATCATCGGGTTCAATCGCGCCGGGTTCATATTGGATCACCACGCTTCCGGTCTTGGGATTCAGAGACCAGGAGCGAAAGCCTCGAACAGACTCGGCTGCCTGCCTAGCAGTTGCGACGATGGGGCTGTTGTCTTCGGCGCGAAGGAACGCCGCGGCGCGGACGCGCAAATAACCGGGATGGTGATGCACCAGCCGTAATGGGGCATTGTTCAACGGTTCAGCGCTCACCTGCTCAGGCCTCGGCTGCTCAGCGGCCGGGGGCGCCGTTTCGGTACTGGCGTGACTGCCTGTTCTCGGCATTGCCGGGGTTGCTTTAAACAATGGACTCGCTGTGCTCGCTTTCGCGCATGACGACGTGGGCGCCGCGTTTGCTTCCGGTCTTGGCATGATGCCCGGACTTGTTCATGGCCTCCTCGCGGGCGATGTTGGCGCGGGCTTCGGCCACCATGTCATCCAGGCGCTCACGCTCGACGGCGGCCCAGGCTTCCAAGCGATCCTTGGCCTTTAAGCCCGCCTCCAGAAGTTTCACGCCGGCGCCCTCAGGGGAGTCGGAAAGACTCCGGGCGGCCCACCCGCCGACAACTCCAACTCCAAATGCGAGTATCCATTTCATTCCAGATATCATTAGTCGTATCCTCCTGGGAACGCGGTCATCGCCGACGCGGCTTCCTCTAGCAAGTTAGCCGCCACTTCTCCTGGCAGGCTGGCGCCCTCCAGTCTATCGCATTCGCGCCTGGGAGGCAGGTGGCTTGGAATGCTTGTGCGCTTGGAGAACCCGAGACTTTCTTGAGGACAGACTTCTAAACAGCAGCCATCGAAAGATTCAGCGCGAACGCGTACAAGTGCCTTTCCCCAGAGCGATTTCAGCTTTATCCTGAAGACAGGCCATGCAGGGAGCTCGTGTTCCGCCATCGCGGGCCATGCAAGATCCACTTCGAAGGAGGAGCGACGCGTGTTAAGAACGCATTTTGTCGACGAACTGGAGGGGGTTCGTAAGAACCTGATCGAAATGGGCGAAACGTCGACATCTCTGCTCAGTGAAGCGCTACAGGCGATAGCGGATCCAAATCCAGTTCCCTCGGCGCGAGCCAGCGAACTCGAGGCGCAAACCGATCATCAGCACAGATTAATTCACGACCAGTGTTTGAACCTAATTACGCTCCAGGCGCCGGTGGCCGGCGATGCGCGTTTGCTCACGGGAATTCTCGACGCGATCGTAGATCTGGAGCTGATCGGAGACTACGCGTATGAAATTGTCCTGCTGACTGGCGAACTGGATCACAAAATTCCCTCGCAGATCGCGAACCAAATTGGGGAGGCCGGCGGAAAGGTGCGCGACGTGCTTTCCAGCGCGGTCGACTGTTGGCGTACGAAAGACCGGGCGCAAGCGCTTTCGGTTCGGGCCTCCGAGGCTCCCGTTCGCACCGCCTGTGAAAGCCTCTATGCAAAACTTTCTCAGCTTGTTTCCGCGCCGGGGCCAGGGACCGCGTTTGTGAATCTCATGCTCATCTGCAAACACCTGGAACGCATTCTCCGGCATGCAGTTTGCGTCGCCGATCAGGCAGCCGAAGCGGCGCCCCTGAGCCAGACGGTATAAGATCGCAAGCTCGCAGCGGGCTTTGCACGTGGCTAGGCTGACTCGCCGACGGCTGGCGCCGTGGCAACATCGGGGCCAGACGGGTCGCGGAAGCGTTAGTCCACCCAGGGCTCGGTGAGAAGATATTGCGGACGAGCCGGATCATCTTCGATCTTTTTTACCAAGCATCTTGGCGTAAGACCGCAGGCATCCCGGTTCGTCGCTGTACTCCAAATCGTTGTCAGGATCTTGGCATGCGTGACCCGAAGGTGCTCGCCTTCAGGGTTTGAACTTTATCGTCTCCCGAATCGCGGACGGTGAGCATCAAGATGTCCATTCCAGGCGTTTCGCCGCGAGTTCTCCATGGTCTGTTAATGGAGTGAGGAAGCTAACGGACAGATTCGCCGGCCTGGTTGGCCGGCCGCTCACATGACCACGGTAATCTCGACGTCGCCTTGCCGCCGCAGCACGTTTACACCGACGTCGCGGCCGTGCCGGACCAGAGCGAGATCGACGCTGGCTGCTCCAACCTGCAAGTTGTAAATCCGGGACTCATTGAGGAACGGCGGCAACAGAGGCCGGACGAACGAGATCTTGGACTCGACGCCATCGATGGCGAGTCCCAGGCAGGATTGAAACAGCAGGAACACGGACGCCGCCGACCACGCCTGCGGGGCGCAAGCCACGGGATAGAGAATGGGGCCTTCACCTTCTTCGCGCGCAAACCCGCAGAACAGCTCCGGCACGCGGTGCAAATCGAAATACATGGCCGCGTCGAAGATTCCGGTGAAGACTCGCGCCGCCTCTTCCACCAGACCGTAGCGCGAGAATCCCGCGGCGATCAAGGCATTGTCGTGCGGCCAAACGCCGCCGTTGTGATAGCCCATGGGATTGTAGCGTGCTTCCGAGGCTGCCGTCGTTCGAATGCCCCAGCCTGAGAACGAGTGGGACGTCATGAGCGTTTGCGCCGCGAGGCGCGCCCGCTCCGGGGCAGCGATGCCGCTTGCCAGGCACTGGCCCGCGTTGGATGTGCGCACGCGGCAGGGCCGCTTGTCGCCATCCAGCGCCAGCGCGTAGGTGCACAGGTCATCGCACCAGAACGCGACTTCAAAACGTTCCCGCAATGTTTCGGCGTGGGATCGAAACGCGAGAGATTGGCGCGGGCGGCCCAGGGCAGCGGCGAGCAGTTCCCCTGCGCGCCAGGCGGCATAGGCATAGGCCTGCACCTCGCACAACGCAATGGGACCGCGAGCGAGCGTTCCATCAGCGTGAAAGATCGCATCGTCGGAATCCTTCCAGCCTTGGTGGACCAACCCGCCGCCGCTTTGGCGGCTGTATTCCAGGAATCCATCGCCGTCGCGATCGCCCGATCGCTCCATCCACAGGAGCGCTGCTTCGATGTTCGGCCATATCGCCTGCAGGAATTCGTGATCGCCGGTGCGTTGGTAGTAAGCGCCCGCAAGCTGCACGAAAAGCGGCGTCGCATCCACGCTTCCGTAATAGCGGGCGAAGGGCATTTCGCCGAGCGCGGCCATTTCGCCGTTGCGTGTCTCGTGCAGAATCTTGCCCGGTTCGGCGTCTTGCTGGGGGAGTGCCTTGGTGGCTTGCGTGGACGCCAGGTATGCCAGCACACCGCGCGCGAGTCTGGGCTGTAGCCACAGGCACTCGAGCGCGGTAATGATGCCGTCGCGCCCGAAGGGTGTGTTGAACCATGGAACGCCGGCGTAAGGATAAGGACCGGTGGCGAGCTCGGTGGTCATCATGCTGAGGTCCGAGGAGGCGCGGCGGACCCAAGCGCTAAATTGGCCATTGGATGACTCGATGCGGCTGGAACGTGCCTTTTGCCGCTCCAAGGCCGATCGAGCCGTCACTCGGGCCTGATCGAAGAACAAGGGCGCGCACGCATCCCGGCCGGGAAAAGGCTCGCGCCCGCAGCCGGCGGTTAAGTAGCAAACCGACGACTGTCCCGGCGACAGCTCGAGGTCGAACTGGGCGCAACCCGCATTCAAGTACACAGGCCGGGGCGAGAACTGCAGCAGCGTGCGGCGCAGCACGCCATCCAGTCCGCGATAGCGCAGGGTCACGGAACCGTCGCCGATCTCCGGCTCCAGATCCTGGCCGCGTTCTTTTCTCCGCAGACCACGAACTTCGTAGATGTCGGCGAAATCGGCGGCGAATTGCAAAGAAACCACCACGCTGGCGGGCTGATTTCCGTGATTCTCGATGCGCAGCTCCTGGTAACAGGCGCCTTCCCACAGCAGCTTTTTCACGCCGAAATGCAGGGAGCCGAGCGGCAGCAAGATCCGGCCGTTGCGGCGCATGTCCGGGTTGGTGAGCGCCACCGTGAATTGATCATTATCGTCGCGGATCGTCGAGCTCAAGAAAAACGGATGCCGTCCGTCGAGCTCGAGCGTGAGTAGAGAGAGGTGGCGCGTCCCGTCATGAAACAGCCCGTGCTCTACTTTATGACCGGCACGAATTTCGCCATACTGATCGAACAGCGCGAAGGTATCGCCATGCTTGAGGACGCGGATGGGCTCATCCGTGAGGCTGGAGTCTGCCAGGATGTGATGAACACCGTCGGCCGCCCCGGCTTCCGGCGTATCCGCGGGCTTCCCGGTCAGGAGACGCGGGCTATCGGCCATGCGGTCATCTCCTTGTACAGAGCGGCCGGTTGCTCGATCAGCCGGGAGTATACTTCCACGTAGTCGTGCGCCATGCGCCGGGCATCGAAGCGCTGCTCGAACTCTCGCCGGCAGAGCGCGCGATTCAAGCGCCCGGCCGCGCTCACAGCGCGCACGGCATCGTCGATGTTGTCCACAGCGAATCCAGTGACGCCATGCGACAATACCTCCGGCACGGAGCCTAGCTTCCAGGCAATCACCGGAGTGCCGCACGCGAGCGACTCGATCATCACCAGCCCAAAGGGCTCCGGCCAATCGATAGGGAACAGGAGCGCATACGCGTTGCCCATCAGCTCATCCTTGTCCTTGCCGCCCACTTCGCCGATGAACTCGACGAACGATTTTGAATCGCGCAGCAGCGGCTCGATCTGGCTCTGGTAATAGCGGCGGTCTTCGTCGTAGATCTTCGCCGCCACTTTCAGTTGACGCCCCGTCCGTCGCGCGATTTCGATGGCGCGATCCAGCCGTTTCTGGGGCGAGATCCGGCCGACGAACAATAGGTACTCGCCCGTGCGTTCCCGATATGTGTGCAGATAGCGCGGCAATCCGTGATAGACCGTCGCGCGCCAATTGGCGTCCGGCAGCGGACGCCGCTGATCGTCGGAAATGGAGACCAAGGCTGCTTCGGGATATTGGCGGAGCAGCGGCCCGAGATCGTGGCGATGCACCATGCCGTGGAGGGTGGTGACGGCGGGTGTCGGGCAATAGCGCAGCAAAGGAAAGTGGACGTAGTCGCAATGAAAATGGATCACGTCGAAGCGTTGCGCGGCGCTAAAGACCAGGTCCACCAGACGCACGTGCTGCGGCAGCGTCTCGCGGCAGTTCGGATCGCGCCATAGCGCGCGCTCGCAGGCGGGAACCAGCCTGGCGCTCGATTCCGAATCTCCGCTAGCGAATAAAGTCACATCATGACCCAGCCCCACCAGTTCCTCGGTCAGCCAGGAAACCACGCGCTCGGTTCCCCCGTACAACTTCGGCGGCACGCTTTCATACAGCGGCGCGACCTGTGCGATCCGCATCGTCGACCTCCTCTACCTCTTCTGGTTCGCCACGCGAACCTTGGGCAGCCCATGGCGGCGTTTTTCGAAGTACGCGATTTCCACCAAGGTCGGCCACAACTGAATGGAGCCCTTAATCACGCCGACCACATCGTCCACGATTCTCAATAGATTCTGCTGAAAGAAATCCGGCTCGAATCCATAAAAGGCCTTTTGCAGGTTGGCGGCGAAGATCTGGAGCGCCTGCGCGCGTTCGGGTGTCGCAGCTTTCTCGGCCGCTTCCACGGCGCGCTGGTAGAGCGCGGCGGTTTTGTCCAGGATCTGGCGCGCGTCTTCACCGGTGACCTCGCCGTCGTAATCGAAACTGATGCTGAGCGAATCCATATGCGTCACCGTGGACTTAATCTTGCGCTTCATGAGATTGCACACTTCTTCGTTGAAGATCTCCGCCGCCGGCGGATTACGCATGTAGTTGCTCTTCAGGTGGTGCTGCGCGGCATCCACGTGAGCGGCCACCACGCCGTCCTGCTGGATCCAGAGCCGGTAAATATAATCCTCGAAGCGTAAGCGCGTGGGAAAGAACGGCGGCAGCCCGAATGTATTATCGTAGGCGGCGACTCCGCAGTCCATGCGCCAGTTCTTGCGCGTGACCGCGGGCCGGAAATTCACCAGAACGTACAATTCGTTGAGGGTGTCCAGATTGATCTGCTGCTCGTCTTCAAGGAACATCTCCAGGAAATCGACGGCGTCGATATCGTTGGTGCCCGAGCGAAAGGTCTGGGCGATCTTGACGCAGGAATCCTTGGGCACCATACCCGGTTGCAGCATCAAGGAGTGCTCCCGCGCGAGCCCCTTGCTCGAGTTGGTCTCCAGATCCATTGCCGTATCCACCAGCAGTTCCCCGCTCGCGTAATTATTAGGAACTTCGCTGACCGGCTTGCCCACGACGTCCGCGAAGGCCGCGATGATGTCGAACGATTTCCGGGTGTAGCCGTTTTCGCCGGCCTTATGAAGGCGGCCCCGGCAGACTTCGTCGTCGCCCAGTGACTCCGGGCTATGCTCTACCAAGCAATAGGGGCGCATGTCATCGTCGGAGCTGACCATGAGGCCGCCGAGCGTGTACATCAGCGTGTAGTTGCGATTGCCACCGTAGCTGGGACGGAACAGACTCTTGACCAAAGACTCCAGGCGCTTGTCCCGCAGCCTGTCGTTCAAGTACGCAAGGAACTGCTCTTTTTCGCGCGGGCCGACGTAAAACAAATCCTGGTGCGTCCTGGTTTGTTCCAGAAGCGGGTAGTATTTTTCCTGATTGGCGGGAGTGGAATCGTCGAAGACGATGATTTCGGGTGAATGGCCGTTACGCCTGAAGTGCTCGTCGTACTGCTCCACCGTCTCCCCGACGTCTCGCAAACGGTTGGTGGGAATGACGAAGCATAAATTATCTTCGCTTTGCATAAGGGCGGCGAGCGACCGGGCTCACCGCTACTCCGAGGCTAGGCCCAAAAGGCTGAAGAAGTCATTGACAAGTGTTTAAGAAGTTATTAATGCCCGGCGTCCAACAACGCCTCGCTCAATACCAGGCGATCGCGTTCGGAATCATACTGATAAATGTCGGCGTAACGGCCCCAATTCAACGCGGTCTCGATCTCGCGGCCGACCTCTTCGTCGGAGAAATGCTCTCGCAGGAGGTCCCTGAAAAAGTCCAACGGCATGGTGTGATCGGATTTGTTTTCGAGCGCGCCCACCATCTGTTGCAGCAGCGTGGCATTTTCAAGCGCTGCTTTCCGGAACAAGTCCTTCTGGCTTGCGATGTCACCTTCGACAAACGCCCGACCGGCAGCCGTTAGCTCGATATCCCCGCGCGCCGATCTGGCGAAACGCAATAGTACGGCGGCTTCGACAATCGGCAACAGATCGTCGGTTTCGAGCTGCAACTCCCCGGCGACGCGGCGCAGATCTTCGGTTCCCCCGCGGTCGTGCAGCAGCTCCAGCAAGCCTGCGATGGCGCCCGGTCCGGCATGCGGCAGCAGGCGATCGTTTTTCCTCGAGTGCGGGCCCTGCGCCGGCGGCGCGGCTTCGAGCTCCGGCTGTGTCATCAGCTTGTAGATGTAATCCACGTACAGCAGAAATTCGGTGGAGTTGTGCTCGCGCGGCCGCTCCAGAGGCACGCGAAAATCCGCGCGAATCCTCGCCGGGTTGCGTCCCAACACAATGATCCGATCGGCCAGCAGAACCGCTTCATCGATGTTGTGGGTCACCAGGAGGACGCTCTTCGTCGGAATCTTCTTGCCCATCCACAGCTCCATTAGCTCTCCGCGCAGATTTTCCGCGGTGAGAACGTCGAGCGCGGAGAACGGCTCATCCATGAACAGGACCTCCGGTTCCACCGCTAGCGCTCGCGCGAAGCCGACGCGTTGCTTCATGCCGCCCGAAAGCTCCTTAGGGTACGCCGTCTCAAAGCCCTTCAGGCCAACGATGCTGACCATGTCGCTCGCCCGGCGCCGGCGCTCGGTCTCCGGCATCCCGCGGGCAACCAGCGGCGCTTCGACATTTTCCAGCACCGTCAGCCAGGGGAACAGCGCGAAGCTCTGAAAGACGATCGATGCATAGGGCGAAGCGCTGGTGAGCGGGCGGCCATGCCACAACACTTCGCCCACTGACGCCGGGGTGAGCCCAGTGAGCATTCGCAACAGCGTGGATTTGCCCGAGCCGGAAGGGCCAAGAAGCGCCACGATCGTGCCAGCTTCCACCGAGAGCGTGATGGGCGCGATCACCTGGATCTGGGAGCCGTCCGGACGCGCGAAATGTTTTTCGATTTGGCGCGCTTCGATGATGGGCCGCGCGTGGGGAAGCAGCCGGTCCATCTCCCGTTTTTCAAGAAAGATATCCGGTTCTTCCAGAGCGACTGCCCCACCCTGGGGAAGTTCTTGGACCATCTGCTGCCAGCTAATTTCAGGCAGCTCGTCGAGAAAGTTCGAACGCTCGACCGGCTTCATTCGCTCGACGATCGCCCGCATTTGGGCCAGCGGGACGGTGTGAAGCAAGACGAAGGCGTCGTAGTAAGGCAGCGCTGGGATCAGCTTGGCCGCGAACTCGCCGGGCAGACGTCGAAAGAGATTTTCCTGCTCTTGATGAGGCAGGTCCAGCAAGACGTCCGCCGCCACGGTGGGGTCCAGTCGCGCCAGGATCGCAACGGCGCGATCCCATTGCCCACGCGAGATGATGGTGTGAAGCTCCTCGGCTTCCAGCAGCTTCATGGCGGCTTTCGTCTTCAGATTAGGCGAGGGGGCGTGAAAAAGTCATGTTACTTCGAGTCATGCCGCGTTCAAAACAGGTAGGATAAGAATCGGAGGAATGGGTGAGTGGTTGAAACCGGCGGTCTTGAAAACCGTTAGCGGGGTAACTCGCTCGGGGGTTCGAATCCCTCTTCCTCCGCCATTTATCTTCATTTTTTTCTGTCGGTTACGGGCTCGATTTTGAAATGTGCCCAATATGTGCCCAATTCAATGAGCCCGCGCACCTTCTCTGATGCCGTATTCGATTTGGGCAGCGGCGGTCACGACAACTCGAAGCCGTCTCTTCCTGCAGCAGAAGTCTGCCGGTCAGGAACACGTGACGGTGTATCGTGCTTTCGGTAAGTTAATGCTGGCTACCCGCTAGGGAATAAGCAACCATCCATCCAGTGATCTCGTTGCCGCGTGCCGTCAGATCGGAGATCGTTTTGAATAACGATTGCTGGTCTTGGCCTGTGATGATTCCGCCGCTTCGCAAGGGGGCGGCGGGCTGCCACGCTGGTAGCGGAGTAAAGGGAACAGGACTTTGGAGCCCAGCGATGTCGCTCCCGGCCGGCCCTTTCCAGATTCCATCCGGGCTAAACCTGGAGTTGACGAGTTGGGATATCGGTTGCGCGGTGTCGTCGACGACGGCCAAGGAACCTTGCAC